>NZ_JBITIE010000004.1:73023-401502 GCF_044458665.1 Streptomyces sp. NPDC050422 | reverse complement strand
GCTACGAGGACTTCCCGGCGCCTTGCGATCGCACGCACCAGACGCCGCCCGGCCCGCCCTCCGGGCGGACGGCGCTACTTTCGAAACACGCCCTAACCCGCGTAGGTCTCGAACTCGGCGATCTTCGGGGTGCCTGTCGAGCCGGTGATCTGGAAGGTGATCTTGCGCAACGACGTCTGCGGGATGGCGATGACCCCCGCGCCACTCCCGGAGGTCAGTACGGCTCCGGTGTCGCCGTTGAGCACCTTCCAGGATCCGATGCTGCCGGCGGAGCCGGACGCCTCCCGGATGCTGACCGAGGACACGGAGGTGGCAGAGGCCCACTTGACCGAGACGGAACCGGTGGCTCCTGCGGGCGACCAGTAGGTGCTCAGGTTGCCGTCCCGCACGTTGCCGTAACTCGTCCCGTCGGCCTTGCCGGACCCGTCAGCGCCCGCACCGATGCTGAGGTTGGTCCCGGTGGGGTCGGTCGGGTCCGGCGTCGGGTCGGTCGGGTCCGGGGTCGGGTCGGTCGGGTCCGGGGTCGGGTCGGTCGGGTCCGGGGTCGGGTCGGTCGGGTCCGGGGTCGGCGTCTGCGTCTGCGTCGAGCAGTTGCCGTCCGACACCTTCAGCCCCTTGTTGGCGCCCGCCGTCTGGGCCACGATCCCGGGCACGCAGGACGCCGCGTCGAGGCTGTAGGCGTAGGGGATGCTGACGGTGGTGTTGGACTTCGGGTCGGGCCCGGCCGGGTTGTTCTCGCTGCCGGGGGCGGACCACGTCACGTTGTCGAAGGTGTTGCCGCTGACCTGCCAGTACCCGGCCGCGTCGGTGTAGAAGGTGCCCAGGACGTCCTTGGAGTCCTTGAAGTAGTTGTTGTCCACCTTCGCGCGGGCCCCGGCCCGGGAGTTGATCCCGGACTCGTTGAGCTTCACGTAGTAGTTGTTGTAGATGTGGGCGATGCCGCCGCGCAGCAGGGGGGTACGGGAGTCGAGGTTCTCGTACAGGTTGTGGTGGAACGTGACGAAGCCGTTGGAGAGTTCGGTCTCGCTCGACCCGATGAGTCCGCCGCGGCCGGAGTTGCGCAAGGTGCTGTAGGAGAGCGTCACGTACTGCGTGTTGTCCTTCATGTCGAAGAGGCCGTCGAATCCCTCCGACTCCCCTCCCGACGCTTCCAGGCTGGCGTGGTCGACCCACACGTTGCGGACGTCGCTCTCCATGCCGATGGCGTCACCGCCGTTGGACGTGGGCGACCCCGACTTCTTGACGTTCTTGACGGTCACGTTCTGGATGATGATGTTGCTGGACTGCCGTATGTGAATGCCCAGTTGGTCGAAGACGGCTCCACTGCCGACACCGACGAGCGTGACGTTGCTGATCTGCTTGAGCTCGATCACACCGGCTGCGGTGTTGCAGCTGTCGCCGGACACCTTGGCGGTGTTGGCGTGATTGATGGTCCCCTCGACCTCGATGGTGATGGGGGTGCTGCTGCTGGCCCGGCTGCACAGGGCCTGGTGGATCGCGGTGCCCGTGGTGGCCCGGACCGTCTGTCCGCCCGCACCGCCGGTGGTTCCGCCGTTCTGCGTTGCATAGCCGGTGGCGCCACCGGTAGCGGCTGATGCCGAAGGCATCGACACTACGGCGCCGGTCGCGCCGGCAAGGGCGGCCGTGGTCAGCGCCGCGTACAGGCGCAGTGCGACTCGTCTCTTCATGCTGGTTTCTCCCTGTTCGTTTCCGGGCCGGACACGAAATGGCATGCCCATGTCATCCGATGGCCTGCGGGCCGCGGGTTCCTTGCTGGACAAACCCTGATCAGCGTGGTTGCGGGTGCTCTTCTTCGGTGCGATCGAACGGGCCGCGCCATTGCGGCCTGGAGCTACACGTACACAGACGTCGACCGCGGGGTCACCGCCGCCACCCTTGCAGGAGGCTGTCGCCTTCGAAACCGCGAAGGAGGGCGCGATGCCTCGTCGTCATGGCGTACGTCCTCGACCCCATGACGTGTCGGCACCGCGAGTGCGGCCCCGATCCGGATGTGTGGCAACTCGGTCATGAAGTCCCAGCAGATGCCGCGACTCCACAGTCACCGGAACGGCGCTCGCATAAGTGGAAAGCGCTTTCTCGTGTGGAGAATAGAACCGCTCCCACGGGACTGGCAAGGCTCTGGACGCACCCGCAGGGCGGGGCGCTCCATCTCGTTCACCAACTGCCCTGCGATTGCTGGACTTAGAGGTTCATGCACGGCACGGGCGGCGCGGCGCGGAGCCGCCCGTGAACACTTCCCACAGGTGGGTCCACACCGGAGCAAGCGCGTTCTTCCCGTGCGTTCGGTGTGGGCCGGTCACCGGCATCTTCGCGGTCACTGCTGCTGGAGCCAGGCCCGCAGTTCCTCCTGGCGTGGTGCGAGGTCGACACCTCTGTCGGGGTGGTCGAAGACCCTGACCGGCCGGCGCGTGTCCCAGGCGGACCAGCCCGGGTCTCCCGAGGAGGTGAAGGCGACCCATGCCCGATGCATGACGTCGGCCAGCGGTTGCGGAGCACCCGGCCCGGTGAGCGCTTCACCGTGCCGGAGGTTGTCGAAGACGAATCCGATCTCCAGTGCGTGGCACGCGCCCAGTCCCAGAACGGGCGAGCGCCAGGCGAACTCGTACAGAAAGGTCCGGGCCGGCCGCGCGTCGGCGAGGCGGTTCAGTGGCGCTCGCAGCAGCAGGTCCGTGGCCATCTCGCCGAGGACCACCCCTGGCTTCGCGCCCGGCTCGGCCGCCCTGTACAGCCGGGCGACCCGCCCCGGGATCCGGAGCTTCAGCAGGGCCAGCCGCAGGGAGAGACCGCTGACGCGGTCCACCAACCCGCTGGGCACGAACCACAGTCGGTACTCCTCCCGGTTATAGCCAAGCAGGAGGTCGACGGTGGGCAGCGAGGGGCCGGCCGGGACCACGTCGCCGTCGGTCACGAGGTGGAATCCGGGTCCGCCGCTGATCGGATCGGATGTGCCGACCACTTCGGTCTGTGCGTCCAGCAGCAGCTCACGGTCCACCTCCGCGAACGCCTCCGCCGTGGCGGGCACCCGCAGCACCTTCGCCATCGCACGCACGGTTTCCGCGCCCCGGCTGCGCGGCACGGTGTGCGGCGCTCCGCTCTGCAGGATCGCCCGGTGGAACAGGCCGGCCGCGCGAGGGCTGGTCATCAGGGCGGCGATGCTGACGGCCCCGGCGGACTCGCCGCACGCCGTGACGTTCTCCGGGTCCCCGCCGAAGGCCGCGATGTTCTCCCTCACCCAGGTCAGGGCTGCGATCTGATCCAGGAGGCCCCGATTGTCGGGTGCGTCCGGGAACACCCCGAAGCCCTCGACGCCAAGCCGGTAGTTGACGGTGACGAGGACCACGCCGTCGCGTGCGAAGGCCTGACCGCCGTACAGGGACACGGCGCCCGAGCCGTTCCGCAGGGATCCTCCGTGGATCCACACCATCACGGGCAGCGGTCCCCCACCGGTGTCCGGGGTCCAGATGTTGAGGTTCAGGTACTCCTCCCCCGGGATGTCCACTTCGGGAAGCAACCGATCGAGCGGCGGCCGGTAGGGACGCTGCGGCGCGGTCGGCCCGTAGTCCAGCGCATCGCGCAGCCCCGCCCAGGGCTCGACGGGCGCAGGGGCGCGAAAGCGGAGGGCGCCGAAGGGTGCGGCGGCATAGGGAATGCCGAGGAAGGTGGCGATCCCGTCCCGGACGCGGCCCCGGACCCGGCCTCGGTGAGTGGTCGCGATGACGTCCATGTCGGTCCTTTCACGAGGTGCGCCCGACCCGACGGCCCGGGAGGTTTCGTCGCGCAGCTGTCGACCTGCCCGGATGCCCGGCTCATACGGTGTCAGCCGTCCACCGCCGTGGTCGTGAAGCGGTCGCCGCAGACGTGGAGCAGGGAGGTGCGCAGGGTCAGGGCATCCCTGGAACCGGGCGGATAGACGCGAAGGTAGTCGGGCCGGCTCCAGCAGCCCGAGTCCTCGATGCCCTGGTTCAGGGTGTGCAGGGTGACCGCTGCCGTCTTGCCGGGGGCGATCACGGTTGACTCCCGCGTGGCGCCCTCACGCTCGGCGGGGACACCGATCGCGCTGCCGTCACGCTTGATCAGGGAGACACCCGGGAAGCCCCGCAGGGCACACGCGGTGGTGGACTGGTTCACGAAGGTGAGCCGGTAGTGGATCTGACCGGCGCCGGCGTCGGCACGACCGAGGCGCATGGTCAGGCCGTCGGCGGTACAGCGCCGCGCATCCGGACCGGCTCCGGAGCCGGGACTGGCACTGGCACTGGCACTGGCACTGGCACTGGCAGCACTACTGGAGTGGTCCTGGTCGGCGGGTTCATCGGAGGCGCCCGTACCGGCAACAGTGGAAATGGAGACCCCTTCGGAAGAGCTTTCGGCGCCCGATGCGGAATCGGCCGGTGCGGAACCGGTCGCCCCGGAGCCGGTCGCCCCGGGCGGTCCTGCCGAGGCCGAGGTACCGCCGCAACCGGCTGCCGCCAGGGTGATCGAAGCGATCGCGACCGGGACAAGGACATGTCGACGGAACATGCGAGCCCTCCAGGCCTTCCTCCCGCTACGCGGCGCGTGCGATCGCTCGAGCGGTGGTGGATTGGTGCACGAGAGTGAACTCATGTTCCTCACCTGCTCGATTCCGCACCGTTTGAACCCGGTACGCGGCGGACCGGCACGAGGAGGAGAACGAAGAGAACAAACAGAGAGAGCAACTGTCACTGGAGAGCCTCTCGTCGGTGAATCGTCCACCCGGGCGGGTGACTTGGGCTGCCGGGGACTTTCGCCCGGGCAGCGCGGCGACTATGCCTGTCCTTCGTGATCAATAATCTGCTGCGCACTGCCTCGGCCGTCGCGCTGACCGCCCTGCCTCTCGTCCTGGCCCACCCGGCGAACGCCGCGGCAGGCTTCGTCCCGCCGCAGGCGGGCCCGTGTGCCTCGGTCATCGCGCCCACCGGCTACGTCTGTGTCCCCGCGCCCAAGCAATGCATCACGACACCGTGCCCCCAGTACGACCTTGTGGCGCTCTCACCTGAACCGTGGTCATACGTACGCGCATGACGGCCCCGGCGCTTGGCCCTGTCGCGCGAGCCGCACCGCGTGTACCGGTCAGCTGTCTCGAACCGTCTGCTCGGACTCCGCCAGCTCCTTGAGCCGCGCCAGGTCGGCACCGACCATGTCGGCGTCGCGTCGGAGGTCGGCATCGCTCATGCCCGGCTGCCGTCGCAGGGTGAACACCACTTCGCTTCCCGTGCCGTCCGCGATGACGCGGACCGGATTGTGGACGGTGTCCCCGGAAGGCAGCGTGACGTCATGGTCGAGCACGCCCAAGTCGTTGTGGGGGGTGAAGGCAACGACGACCCGCCCCATGGGGGAGGATTCCGCGACCCATTGGCCGTCGATCTTCTCGATGGAGCCTCCCAGTCCCTGGGCCCACGCCGGGAGGTTGGCCGGATCGGAGGCGAAGGCGTAAACAGCCTCCACAGGGCTGGCGATATGGATGCTGATATGGCGCGATTCGCTTCCGGTGCTCTTCATGGCGGCGACGATATCGGGTCGCTTCCATCATTTTCTTGAAGGAAACGGACACAGCCGGCCGTAGCCGGGTCTCCGTTCCGGCACCGCCCTGCGCGCCGTGCACGGCCCACGTACGTTCCTGCCGGCTTGGTCAATGCGATCCCGACTGCCCCTCTCCGACGACAGACGTCAGACGCGCGTACGCCACGACGTTGCCGTCGTAGCCGGCCTTCTTCGAGAAGCCGCCACCGCAGGTGAGCACGCGCAGCTCCGGTTCGGAGGTGTTCGCATAGACGCGGTCAGCAGGAAATTCGGCCTTGCTGACGACCTCCACGGCATAGACGGAGAAGACGGCGGTCGTGCCGTCGGTGCGGGCGATCTCGATGCGGCGCCCCTTCTCCAGAGCGCCGAGGCCGTAGAAGACCGCAGGGCCTGTCTTGTTGTCCACATGACCCACGAGCACGGAGGTGCCGGGTTCGCCGGGAGTGACGGAACCGTCGTACCAGGCAGCCAGGTTGTTGTCCGCCAGTGGTGGCGCGTCGATCCAGTCGTCCGTACCCAGACCCACCTTGCCGACCGGGGCGTCGACGTCGAGGAAGGGAATGGTGATCCGGTCCGGCAGGGACCGCGTGAGGGGTTGGGGAGGCGGCCCCTTCGGCCACGTGCCGGCACCCGACGCACCGGACCGGTCACCCACGGCCGACGCGGGTTGCGGGGGCCCGTCGTCGCCGCCGAGACCCTGTCGGATGAGGGACAGACCGAGCAGCAGGGCGACGGCCAGGGTGCCCCAGCCAGGCCCGCGGCGGCCGCTGTCGTTCTTGCCGTCGTCCCGGCCCTCCGCGACGGCGCGGCGGCCGAACAGCCCGTGCCGTACCGGTGCCGGGGGTTCGGCGGGTTCGATCCACTCGTGCCACACGGCTCTGTGCACGTCTTCTCCGCATTTCGGTCCTGTGGTCCCTGGACCGGGCCCACGACAGGGCCCGGTCCGTCGGCGCTCTCCCGGTCAGGCGTTGCTGCCGGAACGACGACGCATCTTGTAGGCACCGAATCCGAGCGCACCCGCGACAACGGCGGCTCCCGTACCGATCTCGCCCGGGCTCATCCCGGAGAAGCTGCCACCGGCACCGGCCCGGACGCCGTTGCCCGGCATCGTCGAGCCCGTGTGGTCGTTGTGCCCCGAGCCCTCGCGAATGGTCAGCGGCGTGGTCCCCTTCTCCCCCTTGCAGTCGAAGGTGACGTCGTACTCGGCACCGGACTTGGCGTCGTCGTCGACGCGCGCGGTGGCGGAGTGGCCCTCCTCCAGGGTGACGGTGTCGAACACACCCGAGGTGACGGTCACGGACGGGACCTCGCACCCGGTGGCGTTGAGGGTCACGGTGCCGCCGGGGGCGACTGTCGACGGGGAGACGGTGAAGCCGAACGACGTGATGTTGTGGTTCCCGTCGTCGGCCAGGGCCGCCGGAGCAGCGACTCCGAAAGCGGCGGCACCGAGCAGGGCGACAGAAGCGACACGTATCACGCGCATGATGGTTCTCCGGATTCTCGAGAAGCAGCTGTGGACCTTTTGTCCGCACAAGCGAGCAATGCCCCTCGGCTCGGGTGACGCTAGGTGCCGCCCTTGCGGCTCGCCACTCGGTCTCCGCGGAGCGGGCGCCGAATGGAGCAGCACCCTCCATCCGTAGGTTAGGTTAGGCATGCCTAAGCAACCATCGCCGGATCTCGTCACCTTCCTCAGGAGACCCTGGATGCGCCCTTTCAGCGCCCGTGTCACGCAGCCGACCCCCGCCGAGCGCGTACGGTCGGTCCTCGCCTCAGCCCATTCGATGACGGTGGTGAGTGACGGCTCGGACCCTGTCGAGGTCCACACCCTCGACGGCACGGGCGCCATGGGCCACATCCACCTCCATGAACCGTCCGAGTCGGGGCCCGCCCGCCCGGCCGCTCCCGTGCCTGTCCGGCTCGAGCTGACGGACGTCGCACCCACGCCCGTACGCGACCGGCTGCGTGCCCGCGTCACGCTGACGGGGCTGCTGGCGGCCCCTTACGACGCGGAGGCCACGCACAGCATCTGCATGGAGTTCGGCCAGGCGATCCTGGACGATGGTGGCTGCCGCACGTTCGTTCCACTGTCCGCGCTCCGGACGGCCATCCCCGATCCGGTCGCCGCCCACGAAGCGGACATGCTGACCCATCTCATGGACAGTCACGCGGAACTCGTACCGTTGCTCCTGCGTCTCGTCCGCCCCCGGCCGGACAAGAGCATGCTGCGCGCCCTCCCCCTTGCGCTGGACCGCTACGGCCTCACGCTGCGTCTGGAGTTCCGCCGCGCACGGCGCGACGTGCGGCTGCCGTTCGCGTCGCCCCTGACGGAGATGGACCAGGCCGGACCCCGCATCCATGGGCTGCTGGCAGCCGCCCGTCGCGCTTCCCACCCCAGCCGGCTGTTCGCCTGACGTCGCACGAACCTGCGCCTCGCCGGGGCGGTGGGTGGGCTCCCCCACGTATCGCCACCCCGGCCACGACGGGCGGTGGCCCTCAGGCGCCCTGGGTTCCCCGCAGTTCCTCCACAGCGACCCGCGCCGCAGCGCCGTCCACGGCGTCGGCGCGGGGCAACCTGCCGTCGGCCCGGGGTGCTCCGCGTGACCGCGATCGCCGTCCGGGGTCAGCGGCCCACCCCGTTCTGCGCCGCCCGGCTCAGCAACGGCGCAACCACGGCCGGCCGGAGCCCCATGCCCAGGAACGCCAACTGTCCGGCACCTCGCCGCTCAATCTCGAACCGGTGGAAGGCCATGAGCAGCGACTGCGAGACCATCACGTTCAGGGCCGTCACCTCGCTCCACGCCACGGCTCCTCGCGGCCGGCCGAACAGGTCTGTGAGGACCAGCCCGCCCTCGAACAGGTAGCACCTCCGGAGCCCGAACCTTGCGGACACGAGGCTCCATGCACGGGTCAGCCCCCACACGACGAGCACGACCCCGGTCACGACGGCGCCCTTGGTCAACGCATCCGCGGGCCTCTTGACGAGCAGGAGGACGAGGAGCAACAGACACAGCGCCATGAGCAACCGCCGTGCCGTCTGCGCGAGCGCACCTGCGACTCCTGCGACCGCGTGGTCGCCACATGCCTCGCCCCATCCGAACCCGCTCATGTCGCGCCTCATCCGCATCGCCTCCTTCCAGGGTTGTCATGGCCCACTCGGCCAGAGCGGACGAGCACGTCATCGCCTCGTCCGTGCGATGAGTCCGGCGAGCAGCCGGGCCCGGGGAACCATGCGGGCAACGTCGACGTACTCGGCGTCCGCGTGGGCGCCGGCGCCCACGGCTCCGAGGCCGTCCAGGGTCGGACAGCCCACCGCCGCGGTGTAGTTGGCGTCGGAGGCGCCGCCGACGGACGCCGCCCTCAGCGGTTCGTGCCCCTGTTCCGCGGCGATCCGGGACGCCAGGGCGAACAGGACCGCGGAGGACTCCGGCCCCATGGGCGGCCGCTGTCTGCCGCCCCGTACTTCCAGTCGCGCACCGGGCGTGCGGGGCGTCATCCCTCGTACCAGCACATCGATCGCCTCCTGCACCACAGCGCTGGGAGCCCGGACGTCGACCATCAACCGCGCCAGCGCAGGAACGGTGTTGCGGGCACTGCCCGCCGACAGAAGGGTGGGTGTGATGGTTGCCGCGCCCAGGGGCCCGCCGTCCGCGGCGGCGGCAGCCGAGGCGCCGAGGGCGGCGACGGACAGCACCTGGTGTGCGGCCTCGATGGCGGCGTTGACCCCCTTTTCGGGTTCCTGACCCGCGTGTGCGGCCTTGCCGTGCACCACGATCTCGTAACGCGAAGTACCTTTGCGAGCGGTCTTGAGCGCACCCCCCTCGTCGGCCGACGCCTCCAGCACGAACGCTGCCACGCACCCGCCTGCGGACTGCTCGATCAGCCGCCGGGAGGTCGTGGAGCCGACCTCCTCGTCCCCGTTGACGACCACGCACACCCCCTCCGGCGAGGGGAGGGAAGCCAGCGCATGGAACATCTGCACCAGACCCGCCTTCATGTCCAGGACTCCGGGCCCGCGCGCCCTGCCGTCCTCCACCGACCAGGGAAGGTTCCGGATCGAGCCCATGGGCCACACCGTGTCGTGGTGCCCGACCAGCAGGACCTTCGGGGTACCGAACGACCATCGCAGGTGACTCACACCCTCGACCACGATCCGTTGCGGTGCGACCCCCAGCAGCCTCTCCCCGACGGCGCCGACCACCTCCGCGCTGCGTGCCACCGCCCCCAGGTCGGCCGAGAAGGACTCGCACCTCACGAGTTCCTCCAGATCGGTCAGCATCGCCGGAAGGGAGAGGACCCCCTCCCGCGTCACCGGCGCCGTCTCGCCTTCACTTGCCCTTCGCGACAACACGCTTCCCCCTGGGGCTACTTGGATCACAGATGGTGCGGCGGAGCGCCTGTCCCTGCGCAACTCCGACGTGCAGTCGACGTTAGGGCGGGGCCTGACATACCACCAGCGACTGGATTGCATGGAAGCCATGCAATCGAGGAATGGGAGGAGCGAGAATGACGAGTGAGGCTGTGCAGAACCCAGAGGTGGTGAGCGGATGTTCGAGAACGACGCACTCCGGCTGCTCGTGACCGTGGCGGAAAGCGGCTCGTTCACTCAGGCGGCGATCCGGCTCCACTACACGCAGTCCGCCGTGTCCCGGCGGATCGCCGCGCTGGAGCAACAGTCGGGCGGCCCGCTGTTCGACCGGCTGCCCAGGGGCGTACGGCTCAATCCCGCCGGCCGCACGCTGCACCGGCACGCCACCGAGGTGCTGGAGCGGCTCGCGCGGGCGCAGCGGGAACTGGCCGTGCTCCACGCGGGGCAGGGCGGTCTGCTGCACGTCGGCGCGTTCGCCACCGCCAACATCTCCCTGGTGCCCAGCGCCCTGCGGGCTCTCCGCGACACCAGGCCGGGGGTCGAGGTCGTGGCATCCGAAGGTCCGACCGACCTCCTCGTGCGGCGGCTCGTGGAGGGAGCGCTCGACCTTGCCGTCGTCAGCGACTACCCGTCCGGTCTGCCGCAGGCCGACGGTGTCACGACGACGGTGCTGTGCGAGGACGAGTTGCGCGTCGCGCTCCCCCGCGGGCACCGGCTGGCCGGAGCCGGCACGTTCGACCTGCGCGAACTACGCGACGAGGCCTGGCTCCAGAGCGCGTACGGTGACCGGCCGACGATGCTCGCGGACGCCTGCGCGCGGGCGGGCTTCAGCCCCAGGAAGGTCATTCGCATCGCGGAATGGACCGGCAAGTTCGGCTACGTCGCCGCGGGACTGGGTGTGGCGCTCGTCCCCTCGCTGGCCGCCCGGGCGGTCCCCGGCACACTCGCCCTGTGCCGTCTCACCGACCCGGCTCTGCGCCGGACCGTGCATGTCGCGATGCCCACCGCCCCGCTCCCGGCCGCCCTGGAACTGCGGGACTTGTTGCGTGCCGCGGGCGGCCCCGAAGGTCCGGTGCGTCGGCCGGACCACTGAGGACGGCCGGCCCGGCCCCGCCGCGACCTGCCGAGCACGTACCGGATACCGCTCGTTCCCGACTACCGCTCACCGCCGGGCACCCGGACACCCACGCACCCACGCACCCGCGCACCCGCGCACCCGCGCACCCGCGCACCCGCGATCAAGGACGTTGCGACACCCCGCACCCTCGGCCAAACTACGGGTATGACGGGTGAACCAGAGTCGGCTGACGATCCTTCAGGGCGTGTCACGAGGCCCGAACTGCGCGCATCAGACCGGGAGCGGGACCAGGTCGTGGAGATCCTGCAGGTGGCCGCGGGGGACGGCCGCATCACGCCCATCGAGCTGGACGAGCGCCTGGACGCCGCGCTGTCCGCCCGCACCCTGGGCGAGTTGGCCGGTCTGACCGCCGACCTGCCCTCGGAGGGAATGCCTCCGCAGGCCAAGGATCTGGTCAGGATCGACCAGCGCTTCGGCGGTGTCAGCCGTACGGGCCGCTGGCTCGTCCCGCGCCGGATGGAGATCCGGCTGATGTTCTGCGAAGCGAAGCTCGACTTCACCGACGCGGTGATCACCCACAGCACCCTTCACCTCGATGTCGACCTGCGGGTCGGGGGAAATCTGATCCTGGTGACCAGACCGGGAGTCGCCGTCGACACGGACGGTCTGGTGCGCAGCAGCGGCGAGATCAGGATCCGGCCCGAATCCGGCCCGGGCGCTCCCCCCACCCTGCACGTGCAGCTGACCGGACAGTCCCGCGGCGGTGACATCACCGCCCGGCCACCGCGGCGCACGTTCTCGGAGCTGATGCGCCGCCGCCCGCCGGGGAACAGAACCCGCTGAAGCGCGCCTTGCGCGTGCGAGCCGACGCGAAGTCACGGCAGTGCGGGATAGTCGTTGTACCCCTCCTCTCCGTACACGTGCATCAGGAACTCCGGACGGATCTCGTTGAGCGGTGCGCCCGTGCGCAGCCTCTCCACGAGGTCGGGGTTGGCGAGGAAGCCGCGGCCCAGCGCGATCAGGTCGGCGCCCTCGGCCAGAAGGCGCTCTCCGCGCCTCATCCCGGCGTCAGCCGCCACCTCCTCGCGTGACAGCGCCGGGTTGGCGATGAGTGTGCCCGGCCAGGCCTTGCGGATCTCCGGGAAGAGGGGCTGGTCCGGATCGGCCCGGACCAGATGCAGATAGGCCGGAGAGACGCGCGCGAGGGCGGGAAGGAGCGCGGCGTAGATGTCGTAGGTGTCACCCTCCTCGACGCTGTTGACGTCCGCTCCGGGCGAGATGCGTACGCCGACCCGTTCCGGACCGACGGCCTCGGCGACGGCCCGCACCACCTCGACAGTGAACCGGACCCGGTTCCGCGCCGGGCCGCCCCACCGGTCGGTCCGGCGGTTGGTGTTCCTGGCCAGGAACTGGTGCAGCAGATGGCCGTTGGCGGAATGCACCTCCACGCCGGCGAAACCTGCTTCGACGGCGTTGCGGGCGGCCGCGGCGAAATCGGCGATGGTGGACCTGATGTCCTGCGAGGACATCTCGCGGGGCGCGACGGCGTCCTGGAGTCCACTCGGTGTCTGCAGCGTCTCCGGGAAGCGCACGACGGACGGTGCGAGGGGGATGTGACCACTGGTGTCGGGGTGACCGACCCTGCCACCGTGCTGCAACTGGAGGAACATCCGGCTCCGGTCCGACGTCTCACGCACCGCTTCGGTGACCCGGCGCCACCCGGAAACCTGCGCGGGGGTGTGGATACCCGGGATGTGAGGGTAGGTCTGACCGACGGCGTTCGGGGTCGTGGCCTCGGCAATGATCAGGCCGGCCCCGGCGCGTTGTGCGTAGTGGGTGGCCATCAGCTCGCCCGGGACACCGCCGGCCCCGGCACGGTTACGTGTCAGCGGCGCCATGACCAGACGGTTCGCGAGTACGAGGCCACCCAGGCGGGCGGAGTCGAAGAGACGGGATGCGGCGGGTACCTGCTGTGTGTGCGTCATGCCGGTAACGTAGAACCTGACATTGATGTGAGATTCAAGTCGTGGGGTGGGTATGCGGATCGGTGAACTGGCGGCTCGCACCGGTGTCGGCGAGCGTTCGCTGCGCTACTACGAGGAACAGGGGCTGCTGGCAGCCGATCGGACACCGGGCGGGCACCGCGACTACCCCGCGAGGGCCGTCGACCGGGTCATCCGCATTCAGGAGCTCTATGCGGCCGGCCTCCACAGCTCGAAGATCGCACGGATTCTGCCCTGTATGCGGGACGAGGACGGCGGGCCGTCCCTGCGCGCAACTCCGGAACTGGTCGCCGAACTCACCACCGAGCGGGACCGGATCGACCTCATGATCAACGACCTGCTCCGCTCCCGCGAGGTACTGGACGAGGTCATCGACACGGCGGCAGGCCGCACCCCTGCGGAACCTGCCCGGAACGGCATCGAGCCCGGCTGAGCCGTCCGTACTCAGCGGCCGAGGAGGGGGAACAGCCGGGTGACCGCGGCAACGGCCACCGTGCCGGCGGGACGGGCGGCCGGCCCCTCCTCCCGGTCGCGGTAGCCGGCCAGCAGACGGCGGATCGACACGCCGATTTCGGCCATCTCCGCCGGGGTGAGGTGGACCACGGCGCTGAACGACTCGTCGTGCTGCCACTCGCTCGGCGCCTGCTCCCGGTGAGCCAGCCAGTGCTGGTAGCTCTCGTCCTCCAGCCCTCGCGCGAGCGCGGCGAACTCCTCCGGCGCTTCCGCGTCAGGCCCCTCGGCGGGCGTCCAGCGAAGCTGCCACGGCCGCGCCCGGCCGCCGTCGCGCGGTGCTTCCTCGATGAGGCCGTGCCGGGCGAGCTGGCGCAGGTGGAACGAGCACAGACCGGAGCTGCGGCCCAGCCGGGCGGCGGCCTGCGTCGACGTGACCGTGCCGACCTCGGCGAGCAGGTCCAGCAGAGCCACGCGCACCGGGTGATCGGGAAGGCGCGGGCGGGCGCGATGCAGCAGGGGGTCCACACAGGGGACTTGGTGGTTCTCGTCGCTCATTTTGCAAAGAGTGCTACTTTGCAAAGCATTCGGTCAAGCTGCGCCGCGGCCCGGCTCGGCCGTCCGAGGCATGTGCGGAAGGCGTTGATGCTCCATGACGGGTCGGTTCGACAACACGGCACAGGACCGCCGGGTGCGCGTGCTGGGAGAGCCCGTGGATGCGTATCCGCGGCTCGCTCCGGAGGCCGGACGGGGTTCGGTGCGCCGCATCACCGTCGTCGGGGAGGAGATCCTGCGGCGCCGGTGCCTGGAGGTCACCCGGTTCGGCGCGCCGGAACTGTCGCAGCTCATCGACGACATGTTCGCCACGAACCAGGTGGCGGAAGGCGCGGGGCTGGCGGCCAACCAGATCGACGTCGATCTGCAGCTGTTCGTGTGGGACATCACGGACGAGTGGGGAGTACGCCACGTCGGACACATCGCCAACCCGGTCCTGGTGGAGGTTCCGGCCGGCGAGCGCCGTCTGGTCGAGGAGTCCGAAGGCTGTCTGTCCGTTCCGGGCCCCTACCGGATGGTGCCTCGCCTCGACCGTGCCGTCGTACGGGGCCGTGACTGGAACGGTGAACCGCTGGTGATCGAGGGGCGGGGGTACTTCGCACGATGCCTTCAGCACGAGACCGACCATCTTCAGGGTCACCTGTATCTGGACCGGCTCGCCCAGCGGGAGCGAAAGGCGGCCCTGCGCGAGATGGCGGAGTCCAAGGACGAGATGTTCGCCCGGCGGGCCGCCCTCGCCGAGAAGCTCGGCAAGTAGCACCGTTCCTCGCAGCGCCGGCCGGTCTCACCTCTGCCGCACGCGTTCCGGAGGCCGGTGCTGCCCGCCGGGCAGTCCCACACCGTTCTTGGCGCTCACTTCCCCTTCACTCGGGGGACGCTGTCGTCCCGGGATCGAGGGGGCGCAGGAAACGGCGTTCGTACCGTCGGATGCATCCCGTGCGGCGCGCCAGCTCGAATGCGGCCTGGCACTCGGGGTCTGTGGCGCTGTCCGACCGGTAGCGCTCGTACTCCGCGAAGCCGGGAAACGAGAAGAGCGCGTAGGCGATGTCGCTGTCGCCCTCGCTGGGCAGGAAGTAGCCGTGGTGGGTGCCGCCGAACCGCTTGACGAGGACGACCCATCGCCGGCCGTACTCCTCGAAGTCCTCGATGCGGTCGGGGTCGATCTCGTACTTCAGATGAATGGTGATCACTCACCACATGATGCCGCAGCCGACGCACTTCCCTGGCGGGTCCGACGCCGGGACCACGTCGCGACCGTACAACTGCCGCGGGGGCGCGGGTCCTTCCCTCCGGAATCCCTTCCCGGACGGGCCGGAGTGCACGCCGTCTGCCCCTCGGGGACGTGCACTCCCGGAGCGCGTCCTCGCCGTCCCTGCTATCCGAACTGGCCGGGCTGGTAGTCGCCGGCGGGCTGCTGGACGATGACGTTCACACGGTTGTAGGCGTTGATGAGGGCGATGAGCATCACCAGTGCGGCCAACTGGTCCTCGTCGTAGTACTTGGCCGCGTTCGCCCAGGCGTCGTCCGTGACGCCTCCGGCCGCGTCCGCGATGCGGGTGCCCTGCTCCGCCAGCTCCAGCGCTGCGCGCTCGGCGTCGGTGAACACCTTCGCCTCCCGCCAGGCCGCAACCAGATTGAGCCGGATCGCGGTCTCCCCGGCGTGCGTGGCGTCCTTGGTGTGCATGTCGGTGCAGAAGCCACAGCCGTTGATCTGACTCGCACGGAGCTTCACCAGCTCCTGCGTGGCGGCCGGCAGGGTCGAGCCCACGACCACCTTGTCCGCCGAGTTGATGTACCGGAAGAACTTGGCCCCGGCCGCGTTGCCGAAGAGGTTCAAGCGAGCATCCATGGTGCGCTCCTGTGCCGTCGTCGATGAATACAACCTTCTGACGGAGCAGATCGGCACGAGATGACGAAAACTGAAGTGACGACGCGACTGCGGCACCGCGCCGGGGCGGTTGCGAGGCCGACGGGATTCGAACCCGCGGACACAGGGGCGGGCAGGCCCGCCCGCGCCCCGTCAGTCGTCGCGAGGGGGGCCTCCCCCACGACGATCGCAATGGGCCGCTCTGCCACGGCCTCGCAACCTACGGGACCGCGCGGTCCCGACGCGCAGAGCATAGGCAGCCGCTGGGCGGGGACACGACCGGTTTACGCGCCGCGTCCCGTAGCGGCGCGTGACCGTTCGAGATGCAGGTGTGGGGACGCGCTGATTCGCTGGTGAGGTCGGCTCTCCCCCGAGACCCAGGAGTGATCATGAGTGTTGCGGATGAAACCGGCGGCCGCGCCGAGCGTATTCGCGCCAAGGCGGAGGAAATGAAGGAGGCTGCCGAGCGTTCCTCCGATCCGCAGGAGCGGCGGCGCCTCCAGGACAAGGCGCGACGGCTTCAGGAACGGAGCGATCAGGTGTCCACCAAGGGCGAAGGCGGCACGAACCCGCTCTGACCACCCGCGTGCCCGCCTGACGGCAGCCCCCGGCGGTGGTGCGAGGGCCGTTGGCCGGGGCCGAGTGCGTGTCGCATGCGTGCCGCGGGAGGCGAACCGTCTCCCCCGGCACCGTGGGCCTACTGCGTGAAGCGGGGCAGCCACTTCACCTGGTAGGCGGGGTGCCCCGCGTGTTCCGCGGCCATCTGCCGGACCACGAACCCCAGGCCGAAGGCCCGGCCCGAGGGGAAGTCCCGTTGGGGGCGGTCTACGTCCAGGGCGGCGACCTCCGCGTACTCGTCGAGGAGCACCCTGCTGGTCTCGATGCGCTGGAGGGTCCGCGCGGGATCCTGCAGGGCGATGTGGTGGTCGTAGCCGTGCGTCCTCAGAGTGAACGCGATGGCACCGGTCCGGTCGTGGATCTCGCCGGGTACCTCGGCCGGGCACCGCCATCCCTCGCCGCCGGCGGCGTGCGCGACCCCTTCTTCCTCGTCGAGGCGCGCCCGGACGAACGCGACCAGCTCGGAGTTGTCTGTCATCTGGTTGTGCATCCTTCCGCTCGGCCACAGGCCTCAGGAGCCGTGCTGGAGAGTATCCCGTCGCGTCGTCCGCACCCGTGCGCGGCCACCGGCCCGTGACCGTGGTGTCCCCATCCGCCCGGGGCGCACCGTTCGGCTCCGCGCAGCGGGACGGACCGGCCACGCCCGCGTCGCGTGGCGCACCCGGCCCGTCCGCGGGTGCCCGAGCCGCTGCTCAGTGGCCGGCGTCCACGGGCTCCAGTACGAGGACGGGGATCTGCCGGTCGGTCTTCTCCTGGTAGTCGGCGTAGTCGGGGTACGCCGCGACGGCGCGCTGCCACCAGAGCGCCTTCTCCTCCCCGGTCACCTCGCGGGCGGTCATGTCCCGGCGCACCGGGCCGTCCTGCAGTTCGGCGCGCGGGTCGGCGGTGAGGTTGTGGTACCAGACCGGGTGCTTCGGAGCCCCGCCCAGTGAGGCGACCACCGCGTACGAGCCGTTGTGCTCGACCCGCATCAGGGGCGTCTTGCGGATCTTCCCGCTCCTGGCGCCCACCGTCGTCAGGATGATGACAGGCATGCCCCGCATGGTCCCGCCCTCCGTCCCGCCCGAACTCTCGTACTGCTCGACCTGGTCACGAACCTGAGCATTGGGGCTCGACTCGTACTCACCCTGAAGCGGCATGGCAGCTGTCCCGTCCTCGATATCCGGCCGCGGCGTTTCGTCGGCCGCGTACGCTCATCATCGCTTCAACACCACCGGCTGCCGAAGGACCCGGTTCCCCGACGTGTCGGTCCCCCGCGGACGTTCCGTCACCGTCCGCGACCCGCCTCAGTCCCCGGTGACCCCGTCCAGCCGCTCGCGGACCAGGTCGGCGTGGCCGATGTGGCGTGCGTACTCGCCGATCATGTGGACGTGTACCAGGCGCAGTGAGAAGACCTCGCCGTTGTGGACGAACGTGTCGTCGAACGATGCCTCCGCGACGATCTCGTCCGCCAGGCGGCACTCCTCGATCAGCCGGGCATGGTCCTCGGCGGCCCGGGACGGATCGAGGTCCTCGAAGTCCGCGTCCTTGCCCTTCTGCGGGTCGTACATCGGCGCGAGGTCCTGACCGGCGAACCTCTGCCGGAACCAGGTGCGTTCGACCTTGGCCATGTGGCGGAGGAGTCCGAGCAGCGAGAGGTTCGACGGCGGTGTGGTCCGCTCGGCGAGCTGCTCGCCGGTCAGGCCGGCGCACTTGTGGAGGAGGGTGGCGCGGAACCATCCCAGGTAGCCGGTGAGCATCTCCCGCTCTGCCGCGACGAGCGAACCATCAATGCGGGTGGCTTCAGGTGCTGTCCATGTCATCGGACGATCATGCCGGTCGGCCGGTGTTCCGCACGAGTCCTTTACGCCCGCATCCCGTAGTCGGTGTCGTCGGACGACGAGCGGGTCACGGACGTCGTGATGCTGCCGACGAGCCCCAGCACGAGGAAGAGGACCAGCAGCGCCTTGCCCGCGGTGCTCATGACCAGAGGCCTGGTCGCGGAACGCCCCTGCCGTTCCGGTACGGAGAGGGCGTCCTCGCCGAAGAAGCCCTTGGGGTAGGCGGGGCTGAGCATCGTCACGTAGGCGGACACGCGCATCTCGTAGCGGAGGGTGGCCGCCGTGGCTTCGAAGAGCGGGCGGGGCATGCGTCCGAGGATCAGGGTGATGAGCCACCACACGATCGCCAGGGCCCACCACCCGGACGTGGCGAGGCTCTGCACGATGGCGGCGGGGATCACCAGGATCAGCCGGAAGAAGACGGCCAGCCGGTTGAGCCGGGTCGGGCGGACGTCGATCCGGACCGGGTATGCCGACGGCTGGGTCAGCGTGAACGGCGGGTAGCTGTCGACGAGGAGCATGCCGCTCGCGGCGACCCTCGTGCGGTAGGCGAGGGTCGCCGCGAGGAAACGGAAGACGGGTTCGGGAAGCCGTCCCAGGACCAGGGCGGCGAACCAGCCGAACACGACGGTGAAGAACGCCGCGATCTCCAGGAAGAACAGCACGACGAAGTGCGGGATCAGCAGCAGAACACGGACCAGGACGGTGAGCCGCCGCTGCCGGGCCGGCTCGATGAGGTCGAGCACCGGCAGGAACTCCTCCGCGTCTCCTGCCCTGCGGCCCGGACTCCACTGCGCGTCGGCCATGTCGCTCCCCTTCGGCGGGTGATCCGTACGCCTGCGGGACTGTGCGGCGTCACCTCACGCTGGGACCGGCCCGGCCGCCGTGCAATCGGCCACGGGCCGATCGGGTGCCCGGCCGGGGGCAGGGGGTGCTCTGCCCGTAGCCGGTTGTCAGCCCTTGCGGGCGCGCTTGCGCGTGAGGCCCGCCCTCACCCCTTGCCGCACCCGCGTCCAGGCCGCGGCCGGCCCTGCGGCGCGCCGCCCGGTCCGCGGCCGGGCGGGCTTCGGCCGCCGGGGCCGAACCTGCCTGGTCCCGCGCTGTGTTCCGGATGCGAGCACGTGGTAGCGGTGGCTCAGGCGCCGGCCCAGCAACAGATAGCCGAGCAGCGCACCCGCCGTGTTGAGGATGACGTCGTCGACATCGAAGGCGCGTCCCGGAACCAGCGCCCCCTGCACCAGTTCGACCACGACGATGACCAGGACGGTCAGCAGGACCATGCGGATCATCCGCAGCCGCCGCGGCACGAGGACGGGCAGCAGAACGCCGAACGGCATCCCCAGCACCAGATTGCCGCCGGCCTGCTTGCAGGCGGCGAGGAACGTGTAGTCCTCGGCGTACTGCCGCAGCGAGCGCCCCGGCCGGAGGTTCGAGTGCACGAAATCCTGCGAGGCGGGCGACGGTGTGAGCGTCACCTTCGCCAGCACGACGGAGAATCCGACCATGGCCAGGAAGGCCGTCACCAGGATGGCGGCCTGGAGCAGAACGCGACCCCATGCCCGGTGACGTACTTCGTCGTGCGCGTCTCTTCCCGCCTCTGCGTCCATGGGCGACAGGTGCCCCCGACCGTCCGCACCACACCTGGCGCCGCCGCACCGGCGTGATGCGGGGCGGGCGGACGCGGGCCAGACTGGGCCGCAGCGACCGGGGTGAACGGCCCGGCGGGCACGGCAGGACGAACCGAGGCGGAGGTCTCATGACGAGCGACCGCGGGAGCCGGCCTCCGCGCTGTCTGGTCACCGGCGCCACCGGCTACATCGGGGGGCGACTGGTCCCGGAACTGCTGGCGGCGGGGTACCGGGTGCGCTGCCTGGCCCGCAGCCCGGAGAAGCTGCGGGACTACCCGTGGGCCGGTGAGGTGGAGACCGTCCGCGGCGACGTCACCGACGCCCGGTCGCTCGCTCCCGCGATGCGGGACATCGACGTGGCCTACTACCTGGTGCACGCCCTGACGGCCGGTGAGGGCTTCGAGGAGACGGACCGCGCGGCCGCCACCGTCTTCGGCGAGCAGGCGCGCGCCGCACGGGTCGGCCGGATCGTCTATCTCGGCGGTCTCACCCCGTCCGACGTACCCGAACAGGAGCTGTCACCGCATCTGCGATCGCGGGCCGAGGTCGGCAGGATCCTGCTGGCTTCCGGCGTCCCGACCACCGCGCTGCGGGCCGCCGTCGTCATCGGGTCCGGGTCGGCCTCCTTCGAAATGCTGCGCTATCTGACGGAACGGCTGCCCGTCATGGTGACGCCGAGCTGGGTGTCCACACGGATCCAGCCGATCGCGGTCCGGGACGTGCTGCGCTATCTCGTGGGCAGTGCCCGGATGGAGCCGGAGGTGAACCGTACCTTCGACATCGGCGGGCCCGACATCGTCACCTACCGGGACATGATGCAGCGGTACGCGGAGGTCGCGGACCTTCCGCACCGGCTGATCCTGCCCGTTCCGATGCTGACCCCCGGGCTGTCCAGCCACTGGATCGGGCTGGTCACACCCGTGCCGCGGTCGATCGCCCGCCCGCTCGCCGAGTCGCTGCGGTACGAGGTCGTGTGCCGGGAACACGAGATCGCCCAGTACGTTCCCGACGGCCCCGGGCAGCCGTTCGACCTCGACAAGGCACTGCGGCTGGCGCTGCAGAGGGTCCGGGAGGCCCGGGTCACCACCCGGTGGTCGTCCGCGTCGGTGCCCGGGGTGCCCAGCGACCCGCTGCCCACCGACCCCGACTGGGCCGGCGGCAGCCTGTACACGGATGAGCGCCGGCGTGACGTCGACGCCTCTCCGGAGGCTCTGTGGCGGGTCGTCGAGGGGATCGGCGGCGATCACGGCTGGTACTCGTTCCCGCTCGCCTGGGCGGTGCGCGGGTGGCTCGACCGGCTGGTGGGAGGGGTGGGGCTGCGACGCGGGCGGCGGGACACCGACCGGCTGCGGGTGGGCGACTCACTGGACTTCTGGCGGGTCGAGGAGATCGAGCCGGGACGCCTGCTGCGGCTGCGGGCCGAGATGCGGCTGCCGGGCCCGGCCTGGCTGGAGATGTACGTGGAGCCCGACGGCCGGGGCGGTTCGCGCTACCGTCAGCGGGCCCTGTTCCATCCGCGCGGGCTGCTCGGCCACGCGTACTGGTGGAGTGTGTGGCCCTTCCACTCCCTCGTCTTCGGCGGGATGGCCCGCAACATCGCCCGTACGGCGGCGGGCCCGGCGTCACCCGAACCGGCGAGCGCGGCGGTGTCACCCTGACTGTTGCGCCGACGGGCGGTCCGGGGACGGCAGCATGACTCGTTCCCGGCCACCCAGGAGTTGCGCCATGACCGTAGCGGTCGTCCTGTTCACCGCCGACCTCCGGCTGCATGACCACCCGCCCCTGAGGGCGGCACTTGCCTCCTCGGACGAGATCGTGCCCCTGTTCGTCCGTGACAGCGCGATCGAGGAGGCCGGGTTCGGCGCGCCGAACCGTCTGGCGTTCCTCGCCGACTGTCTGCGGGATCTCGACGCCGGGCTGCGTGAACGGGGTGGGCGGCTGGTGATCCGCTCGGGCGACGTCGTCGAGGAGGTGGGCCGGATCGTCTCGGAGACCGGGGCCCCGGACGTCCATCTCGCGGCCGGCGCCAGTGCCTACGCGCGTCGTCGTGAGGAGCGGCTGCGCGAGGCGCTCGCCTCCGGCGGGCAGCGGCTGCACGTCCACGACGGCGTGGTCACCGCGGTCGCACCCGGTGCTGTGACGCCGGCGGCTTCGGACCACTTCGCCGTGTTCACCCCGTACTTCAGGCGCTGGTCGGCGGAACGGGTACGGGAGGCCTTCGCCGCGCCCCGCACCGTGCGGGTCCCGGACGGAACGGGGTCCGAGGCCGTGCCCGCCCGCGGCGCGGTGTCCGGGGTGTCGGAGGGCCTGGCCGAGGGAGGCGAGCGCCAGGCCCGCAAACGGCTCACCGCGTGGCAGCGGCACGGGCTCGCGGCGTACGAGGAAGGGCACGACGACCTGTCCGGCGACGCGACGTCCCGGCTCTCGCCGCATCTGCACTTCGGCACCCTGTCCCCCGTCGAGCTCGTCCACCGGGCCCGCGCCACCGGCGGGGCCGGGGCGGCGGCCTTCGTCCGGCAGCTGTGCTGGCGCGAGTTCCATCACCAGGTCCTGGCGGCCCGGCCCGCCTCGTCCCGGGAGGACTACCGCACCCGGCAGGACCACTGGCGGTCCGAGACGGACGCGGCAGAGGACGTCGAGGCGTGGCGGCAGGGGCGCACCGGCTATCCGGTGGTAGACGCGGCGATGCGCCAACTGCGCCACGAGGGCTGGATGCACAACCGCGGCCGGCTCCTCGCCGCGGGCTTCCTGACCAAGACGCTGTACGTGGACTGGCGCATCGGCGCACGGCACTTCCTGGACCTGCTGGTCGACGGCGATGTCGCCAACAACCAGCTGAACTGGCAGTGGATGGCCGGGACCGGTACGGACAGCCGCCCCAACCGGGTGCTCAACCCCGTGGCCCAGGGCAAGAGGTACGACCCGGACGGCAGCTACGTGCGTCGCTGGGTGCCGGAGCTGGCCGCCGTCTCCGGGCCCGCCGTGCACGAACCGTGGAAGCTCCGCCTGCCGGAGCGCGACCGCCCCGACTACCCGGAGCCGATCGTGGAGCTGGCCGACGGGCTGGCACGCTTCAGGCAGGCGCGAGGCCTGGACTGAGCGCCGCGCGGCGCGGGGGCCCGTGCTGTGTCCGCCGCCGCGCCGCGCCCGGGACAACGCCGCCCGGCCGGCCGGGCGGCGGCGAAGATGCTGACGTGCCGACTCCCACCGCATCCACCGAACCGGCCGGCCGCGACCACGCGGACGGCCCCCGCCCCCACACGGCGCTGTTGCTGCTGTCTGCGGCTTCAGGGGCCGCGGACGCCTTCGTCTTCATCTGCATCGGCCAGGTCTTCGCCGGTGTGATGACGGGCAATCTGGTGCTGCTGGGCGCCGCGGCCGCGGGGGCCGGCGAGGAGGGAGTCGCCCTGCGCGTGGTCACCGCACTGGTCTCGTACGGATGCGGGGTGGCCTGGGGCGCGGTGGCGGGAGAGCGGATGTGGTGGCGGCTGCCCGTCATGCTGCTGATCGAGGTGGTGCTGCTCACCGCGGGCGCGGTGCTGTGGGCGTGCGGCCTGATCACGTCGGACGTCGGCCGGCTGGGACTGCTGGTGGTCATGGGGCTCGCGATGGGCATCCAGGGCCGCGTCCGGGCCACGCCCACGAACTACTTCACCGGCACGCTGACATCCCTCGTCGGACGGCTGGCCCAGGGGTCCTGGCGTCGCGGTGACGGCTGGGTGACCGGCCGGCTGCTCGCCGTCGTGGCGGGCGCGGCACTGGCCGCGCTGACGGTGCGCCTGTGGCCCGCGTCGGGTGCTGTGGCCGCTGCCGGACTGGCAGCCGCCGCGCTCCTCGTAGAAGCTGCGGGACGGCGGGCCGCCCCGGCACCGGACCGGACGTAGGGCCTTTCGTTTGGATCAGGCCGGATCAGGGAGCGGGGTCCGGTGCCGTGCATCGCAAGGCGGAGGAGGGAGTCATGGCGGAGCCATGGCGACCGACGACAACGCCGCGAGGTGCGGTGCCGGACCCCGCGAGCCCGGCATGATCCAAACGGAAGGCCCTAGCCTGCTCTTCAGGTTCCGGACAAGGGGAAGCCCCGGCCGGATCGGGGGAATCCAGCCGGGGCGGCTCGGGTGTGGGCGCTCAGCGCGTCATCCACATATAGGTGAACGATAAATCACCCGGTCGTGTTCCCGGGAATCCGTACCCCGGACTGTGATCCAGGGCACGGACGGCCGGGCCGGAGGGTGCCGCATCACGCACCGGCGGCGGGCGCCTCGGTGCCGTAACGACGGTTGAACTGTTCGATCCGGCCGGCCGTGTCCAGCACCTGCCTGGCCCCCGTGTAGAAGGGGTGGCTCGCCGACGAGGTCTCCACGTCGATGACGGGATAGCTCCGGCCGTCCTCCCACGTCACCCGCTGATCGGAATCCGCGGTGGAACGGGTGAGGAAGGCAGCCCCCGCGGCACGGTCGCGGAAGACCACCGGACGGGAGACGGGGTGGATTCGGGACTGCATGGGCATTCCTTCCCTGGTACGAGAACGGACGGACGGCACGAGCCGCCCGGCGAGCGGTCGGGACGACGGTCAGCGTTCCTCGCGGAACAGAACGTGCAGACCGGCTGCGGGATCGTACTTGCGCAGGACCAGGCGGTCGGGGTTGTTGCGACGGCTCTTGCGCGTCACATAGCTCTGACCGGTTCCGGCGGTCGAGCGGAGGGTGACGACGGGACGGGCCTCACTGCGGGCCATGGGCACCTCCGGACTCCTGTACCGATCCCGAACCCTTGATGGGAACGGGATTCGTTTTCGTTCTGCCCATGTAACACGGGTCATCCGTGGAGCATTCCCGGCCCGCCTCCGCCCTCCCCACCAGGCCTTTGAGCACTCTCCGGTGCCCGTCACGTGCGGCCGCCGCGCTCGTTGATCGCTGTGTCCGGCACTGCAGCCGACTTCCCGAGGAACGTGAGCCATGCGCCTGAAGAACACCCTGACCACCCTCGCGACCACCGCGATGATCGCCGCCTGTTCGATGACCGCGGCCGGTCCGGCGGCCGCCGCCGGCGACACCGCGCCCGCCTGTGTGGCGCGCGACGTCATCAAGCAGAACAAGACCGCCTGGACGACCAACAACTGCGGCCGGAACATGCACATCCAGCTGGTGATCAACAACGGCCCCGACCGGAGTTGCTGGACCACCTCCCCCGGCGAGACCCTCGAATGGAAGTGGAAGATGGGCTCGTACGGGCGCATCGCCCTCTGCTGACACCACGGAAAGCCATCACCACGGAGCCCCCGCCCCCGGCGGGGGCTCCGGCCCGCATATGCCCCGGCACAACCCGTGCGCACCGCGCCGGAGCGGCGCGCACGGGCGCACATGAGGCATCGAGCGCCGGATGACTTGCATCAACGCCCGCAAACAGCAAGGGTGTTCGACGAATCAGGGTTGCGATCAGCCGCTGGCATATGCCGGGTGCAAGAACGCATCGAGTGTTGCCAAACCACTTACGGGCTCGTGTCGGCTGTGCGACAGTCGTATCCGGTCCACCCTCAGACCTGGTTGTACCGCGCCTGTATCGGAGTACGACATGCCGCCCCACCCGTCCGCGGACCACCCCGCCCCCCAGCCGCCCGAGCGCGATGCCGTCGACGCGTTGATCAACCGGACGCACCGGCTGCGTGGCGACGTGGACGCGGTGCGGCGCGACACCGTCCTCATCGACGAGGACGACCCCCGGCTGCGCTGGCAGCATGCACTGTGCGACCTGGCGGTTCATCAGCTCGACGACCTCGGCGCACACCTGGGCCAGCTCAGGCTGGGGCTGCCCTCGGAGTCCGCCGAGCAGTTCGCAGCCGATGCGGCACAGCGCGCCGGCCAGGACGCGCCTGCCGGTGAGCAGCCGGGTTCACTGATCGGCCGGGTGGGCAGCGCCGAATGGAATCTGCTGACCGACGAGGTGAGCTGGTCCGACGAACTGCTCCAGATCTTCGGCCGCACCCCCGAGGCGGGGCCGCTGTCACTGGACGACCTCCCCTCCGTACTTCTGGCCGAGGACCAGCCCCTGCTCACGGCGCTGGTCACGGACTGCCTGGTCGACGGCAAGCCGATAGACGGCGAGTTCCGCATCCTGCGCAAGGACGGACAGATGCGGACCGTGCACATGATGGGCGAACCCGTCCTCGACACGGACGGCTGCACGGCTTCCATGTGGGCGGTCCTGCGCGACGTCAGCGCGCTGCGCCGCAGCCAGCAGGTGGTGCACCGGACCCATGACTCGCTGCAGCGCCAGCAGCACATCGCCAAGGCCGAACGCCGGATGGCCGTGGAACTGCAGGAGGCCGTACTCCCCCCGTGGCGGGGCTCGCTGAGCCTGCCGGCACAGGGGCCCGGGTCGCTGGACATCGCGGCCCACTACCTGCCGTCGGAATCGAGCGCCCTGATCGGGGGCGGCTGGTACGACGCGATGGAGTTGCCCGACGGCCGTACGCTGCTCACGGTCGGCGATCTGACCGGTCACGGCATCCAGGCGACCTCCGCCATGGCGATGATCCTCGGCGCGCTCCGCGGCATGGCGGTGGCCGGGATCGAGCCCGGGGCACTGATGGGGCACCTCAACCAGTTACTGGAGACATCGATCCAGCCCGCCCTGGGCAGCGCGGTGTGCTGCCGCTTCGATCCCGTCACCCGCAGGCTGGACTGGGCGCAGGCCGGCCACCCGGCACCGCTGCTCTTCCGCAACGGAGCCGGGCGCCCGATCCCTCCGCCGGACGGGGTGCTCCTCGGAGCGGCGTCCGGGGTCGCGTACGAGCAGGACGAAGTGCACCTGCTGCCCGGCGACGTGCTGGTACTGCACACCGACGGGCTGGCCCGGAGCACCGGAAGTACGCACAACGGTCTCCGCCCGGGCACGGAAACGCTGCTCGGACTCGCGCCGCGCTTCGCCGAGGCCCGCACGGCGCAGGAATGCGTACGGACCGTCGCCGAGGAGTTCGGTGGCGCCGAACGGCTGGACGACGCGTGCGTGATGATCGCCCGTATCGGGGCTTAGCCGAACGGGTGATGAGCGACGGCGCCTTCTCCACGTGGCGTCTACTCCACCCGGCCTCTTGTGGGCGGCGCCCTTCTTCGCGGCGCCCGTGGATCAGATCTCGGAACTCCTGGGCCTCTTGATGACGGTGCTCTGCGGCAACGAGAGCTGGATCTCCTCGCGCAGGTCCTCGATCTTCGCGTAACCCGCGAACTGCCCCGTCAGCCGGTACATTTCGCGCAGCCGGTCCCAGGTGCGGTGCGAGGAGGTCTCCCCCATCGTCACCAGGGCGAGCCGGGCGTAACGGTCGGCCTGCTCGGGGTCGTCGGCGATGAAGCAGGCCGACGCGAGCGAGATGTAGTCGAAGATCTTGGACCGCTGGCGTCCGTTGACCCGCAGTTCCAGTGCCTGCTTCGCATGGCGCTGGGCGATGACGGCCGCCGAGGGGTCGTGCTCGGCCAACGTGCGGAACGCCAGGGCCTGCATGCCGTGCAGATCGGCCTCGTCGAACATCTGCATCCAACTGGGCGGTGGCACATCGCCCTTGTCGGAGATGAAGAGCTCCTCGGCCCGGCCGAGGGTGCGCCGCATGGCCTGCCCCCGGCCCATGGAGGCCTGCGCCCAGGCCTCGATGGTGTGCAGCATCGCCTGGGTGCGCGGCAGGACCATGTCGCCCGAACCGGACTTGGCGAGCTTCATCAGGTCGAGCGCGTCGTCGGGACGGCCCAGGTGGACCATCTGACGGGCCGCCCTGGAGAGCGCCTCGCCCGCCCGCGGCCGGTCACCTCCCTCGCGCGCCGCGTGTGCGGCGATGACGAAGTACTTCTGGGCCGTGGGTTCGAGGCCGATGTCGTGGGACATCCAGCCCGCGAGTACGGCGAGGTTGGCGGCAACGCCCCAGAGGCGGCGCTGCAGGTGGTCGGGGTGGCGGTAGGCGAGCATGCCGCCCACCTCGTTGAGCTGACCCACCACGGCCTTGCGCTGGAGGCCGCCGCCACGGGAGGCGTCCCAGGCACGGAACACCTCCACGGAGCGTTCCAGCGCATCGATCTCCTCCGAGCCGATGGGCGCGGCCTCGTACCGGTCGTAGCCGGCCGGGTCCGCGTGCACGGGGTCGTCGATGCGTGGGGCGTCGGCCGCCAGTACGGGGTCGGTGTGCAGCCAGTCGTGCATGGGGCCGGCGATCGTGGAGCCGGCGGCGAGCGCGGCACCCGCGCTCACCAAGCCGCGTCGGTTGAGCATGAGGTCCATTCCCGTGAATTCGGTGAGGACCGCTGCCGTCCGTTCGGGCGCCCACGGGAGTTGGTCGGGATTGTGTTCCGTCCCGGTCTCTCGCCGTTTCCCCACACGCCCGCGCCGGCCGAACCCGAGGTCCTCGATGGTCACGACACGGCCGAGCCGCTCGGTGAACAGGGCTGCCAGCACTTCGGGAACGGGATCGCGCGGGGACTCCCCCATGTCGATCCAGCGCCTCACGCGCGAGGTGTCGGTGGCCAGTTGCGGGTGGCCCATGGCCGCCGCCTGCCTGTTCACCATTCTCGCGAGTTCGCCCTTGGACCAGCCGGCAAGGCCGAACAGGTCGGAAAGGCGGGTGTTGGGTTCTCCGGTCACGTCAAGCCCCCAGGTTCTCGGCTGTGTTGACAGTAACCCCCTGTCAGATGCCCTGCGACTATTCGCCAGCCTTCGCCAGGGGTCGCCACGTGGTCTGCCAGGGGCTCCCCGGTGTCAGGTAGGTATGCGCCACCCCGCCCGGCAGCCCTAGGTACTCCCCAGGGTGCCGAACGGCCGCCGGCCGGGGCGGCGCACGCAACTTGTCGGCGCACGAAGGGATCTGTCTCGCCCATGTACACAGCATCGTCCTCCGTGTCCGCCCCGCCCCGGCCGCTGCGACCCCTGGGAGTGGGTGGCGGGCCGTATCTCGACCCCCGCGCCGCCGTCCCCGCGCCCGGCATCGGCCGGACCCGGCGTGTGGCAGGGCCGGGTGCCCCCTCGCTCAGCGGAAGACTGGACCTGTCCGGTCCGCAGGGCGCCCAGCTGAGGATGGCGATCGCCTCGGTGCACCGGATCTGCCCGGAGTTCAATCCGGTACAGGTGCTGCGGCGCAGCGGCCGCTCGGTACTCCTCGTCGGTTCCACCGGCCGCACGACCGCGGTCGCCAAGTGCTTACTTGACCACTCCCCCGCGTGGTCGGAGCGGTTCCGCCACGAAATAGCGGCATACCGGGCGTTCGTCCGGCACCGCCCGCCGGTTCGCGTGCCCCGGCTCATCGCAGCGGACCCGGAGAACTGCACCCTGGTCATCGAGCGGATGCCCGGCCGGGTGGCGGCGCTGACCCGGCACCCGTCGGAGGCCCCGCCTCGGGCGGACCTGCGGGCCGTGCTCGGTGCGGTCAGCCGGGTCAACGCCTGGCGTCCGCCGGCCGGCCTGTTCGACGCCCCGCTGGACTACGCGGCACGCATCGCGCGCTATCACGAGCTCGGTCTCTTCACCGACCGTGATCTGGGCGACCTGCAGAAGCTGCTGCACGGACTCGCCCACGCCGGCGGCCGTCAGGGCATGGGGCAGTTCTGCCACGGTGACGCGCTGCTCTCCAACATCCTGCTGTCGCCCACCGGCCCGGTTCTGGTGGACTGGGAGCACGCCGGCTGGTACCTGCCGGGCTACGACCTGGCGACGCTCTGGGCGGTCCTGGGCGACGCACCGGTGGCGCGGCGCCAGATCAGCCAGCTGGCCCAGGTCGCGGGTCCGGCGGCGCGGGACGCGTTCCTGGTCAATCTGATGCTCGTGCTCACACGGGAGATCCGTACGTACGAGACGGCCCTGCAGCGAGCCATGCGGGACACCAACGCACCGGCCAGGACGGGGCAGGACCGTCCGGGTGCGCTGTCGTCGGGTGAGGAGCAGCGGCTGCTGCTGCGTCGCCTGCACGACGACTGCGCCATGGCGCGGAGTGCCGTTCGCGCTGCGGTCGGCACCCGCTGACCTGACCGACGGGGGATGCGCGCTGCGGGTCCGGTGCCGACACATCGGGCCCGCAGCGCGCTGTTGTGCCATCCCTCGGGCGTTGTGCCACCCCTCTGGCCGGGGTCCGGGCGGGTTCAGCGTGCGCGGACGATGTCCACGTCGGATGCCTTCACAAAGGCGACGCGGTGGCCGATCTGGACCGTCACGTACTTCTCCTTGCCCTGGAAGTAGGCGTGGTCCAGGGGGTACGAGGAGTCGATCGTCGGCGCGTAGAAGAAGCCGGTGGGGGCCTCTCCACCGCCGGGGTAGGACTGGCCGGCCTTGATGGTGTACTGCAGGGCCGTGCCCACCCGCTGGTCCGCGAATCCGGCGGGGTACTCGGACTTCTCCGGGTACGCCACCCCGTACACCGGGACCTCCGCCCTGCCCGCCTTCGGCCTGACGACGTAGCCGGACGTGGGGGTGGTGGTGCGGGTACGGGCCGGGGTGCTGAACCATGCCTTCTTGCCGTACCACCAGATCGCCGTCCAGCCGGGTGTGTGGTCGGCGACGACGGCCTGCTGGGTGGCACTGATCTTGCTGCCCCAGTCGGCGGCGCAGTTGGTGCCGGGCGATCCGTCCGTGTGCAGGCCCGGGTCGGAGAAGAGCGGTGCGTCCTCGGAGGGCTCCGTGTGGAGAGGCACTGCGCTGGAGCCCTGCACGGGCAGGTCGATGCCCTTCTCGCAGTCACGGAACGCCTGCTGGTTGTCCTTGAACCGCGGGCTGACGGTGATGAGTTCGCCGCCCTTGCGGGCCGTCGGCACGGTCGGTTCGCCGAGGAGCGCCATGAAGCGGTTCCAGTCCCAGTAAGTGCCCGGGTCCCAGTGCATGTTCTTGGTGCCGGCCGCGCTGGTGGGCGGCACCCCGTCGTGGCCGATGATGTGCTGGCGGTCGAGCGGGATGTCGTACTTGGCGGCGAGATAACGCACGAGCTTCGCGGTGGAGCGGTACATCTCCGGGGTGTACCACTTCGCGCCCTCGGTGGCGAAGCCCTCCTGCTCGATGCCGATCGAGTGGCTGTTGAGGTACCAGTTCCCGGCCTGCCAGGCGACGTCCTTGTTCTTCACCATCTGCGTGACGTGGCCGTCGCCGGATCGCACCACGTAGTGGGCCGAGGTCTGCTTCAGCGGGTTCTGGAAGATCTTCAGGGTCGTGTCGAAGTCCTCCTCGGTGTCGTGGAGGACAATGAATTTGATCTTGTTGCTGTTCGGCCGGTCCGCTGTGTCGTAGTTGCCGTACGTCTCCTTGTCGGCCGGGTCGCCGGTCTGCTGGTAGGCGGCCGGGACCCAGTCGCATGCGAGACCGCGCGGGCACTCGGGTCGCACACCGTCCGCGCCGGCGTGTGCCGCGGGACTGAGCAGCGCGAGACTCAGTGCGCCGGCGGTGGTCAGCGCGAGTGCGCGTCCGGTCCTCTGCTTGGACGTCATGACAACCCTTCTTGGAGCTGGGCGTTGCGGAGCCGTGCGTATCTAGACCTGTTCGTGGTCCGATCTTGTGTTCCGTTGTGCGCGCACACTCTCTGACCTGAGGTGATGGCACGTCAAGGGTGTGGTGGAGCCAGCGGGTCGAGCCAGTGGACCAGACCACTGGCAGCCACTCTGACCTGCGAACGGCAGGAGGCAACGGGTTTCTGGCGGTGACGCGTTACCTGAGTTTTACGCACGGGCGGGGGCGGCAGGCGCGGCCGGACGCTGTCCCTCGAACGAGCGCACTTCTTGTGTGACTAATGACGGCTGTGCGTGCCTCGAACGGCCGAAGGGTAGTGCTCGCGCGGACAAGACCGCACCGCGTGACGCTCACGCGGAGGCTCACCGAAAGGCCGGACGCACATGGCACAGCCCTTCACCCTGCCGGACTTCTATGTTCCGTATCCGGCGCGCCTCAATCCGCACGTCGAGGAGGCGCGGCAGCACACGAAGACGTGGGCACGGGCCATAGGGATGCTGGAGGGGTCCGGCATCTGGGAGGAGAAGGACCTCGACTCCCACGACTACGCGCTGCTGTGCGCCTACACCCACCCCGACTGCTCGGCCGAGGCGCTGTCCCTGGTCACCGACTGGTATGTGTGGGTCTTCTTCTTCGACGACCACTTCCTGGAGCTGTTCAAGCGCACCCCCGACCGCGAGGGCGGCAAGCGCTACCTGGACCGGCTGCCCGCGTTCATGCCGATGGAGCGGGGTGCGCCGACGCCGGAGCCGGAGAACCCGGTCGAGGCGGGTCTGGCGGACCTGTGGGCACGCACGGTGCCCGGTATGTCGGACGCGTGGCGGGTGCGGTTCGCGGAGTCGACGAAGAACCTCCTCAACGAGTCGTTGTGGGAGCTCGCCAACATCAACGAGGGCCGCATCGCCAACCCCGTCGAGTACATCGAGATGCGCCGCAAGGTGGGCGGCGCCCCCTGGTCGGCGGGACTGGTGGAGTACGCGGCGGGCGCCGAGGTGCCCGAGACGGTGGCCGGTGAACGGGCGCTGAGCGTACTGCGCGACGCGTTCTCCGACGGGGTGCACCTGCGCAACGACCTGTTCTCGTACCAGCGGGAGGTCGAGGACGAGGGTGAGAACAGCAACGGCGTCCTGGTCCTCGAGCGCTTCCTGGACTGCTCGACGCAGGAGGCCGCCGAGGCGGTGAACGATCTGCTGACGTCGAGGCTTCAGCAGTTCGAGAACACCGCCCTGACCGAACTGGGCCCGCTCTGCGCGGAGAAGGGCCTGGACGCGGTAGAGACGGCGGCGGTGCTCGCGTACGTCAAGGGGCTGCAGGACTGGCAGTCCGGCGGTCACGAGTGGCACATGCGCTCCAGCCGCTACATGAACGACGGCGGTGCCGCAAGGGCCGCGCCGGGCTTCGGCATGGCCGCCGCATCGATCCGCTTCACACCCCGCTCGGAGTCCGCCAGGCTCCGCAGCCACACCCATCTGCCCCACCAGCACGTCGGCCCGTCCCTGCTGCCCGACTTCGATCTGCCGTTCGGCACGACGCTCAGTCCGCATCTGGGCGGCGCACGGGTCCGCATCGTCGACTGGGCGGACCGGATGGGCATCCTCCAGGCACAGCCCGGCGTGCCGGGTTCGCACATCTGGGACGAGGAGCGGCTGCTGGCGATCGACCTCCCGCTGTGCGCGGCGGGGATCCATCCGGACGCCACCCCCGACGAGCTCGACCTGTCCTCGCAGTGGCTGGCGTGGGGGACCTACGGGGACGACTGGTTTCCCGTGGTGCACGGGCGGACCCGAGATCTGGCGGGGGCCCGGCTGGCCAACGAACGGCTGTCGCTTTTCATGCCGCTGGACGGGTCCGCACCGCCCGAGCCCGTCAACGCGCTGGAACGGTCCCTGTCCGACCTCTGGGAGCGCACCTGTGCCCCCATGGACGACCGCGGCAGGCGCACGTTCCGCACGTCCATCGAGGACATGACCGCGAGTTGGCTCTGGGAGTTGGCGAACCAGGCGCAGAACCGGATTCCCGACCCGGTGGACTACGTCGAGATGCGGCGCAAGACGTTCGGCTCGGACCTGACGATGAGCCTGTGCCGGCTGGGGCACGGCAGGAAGGTGCCGCCGGAGATCTACGAGAGCGGCCCGCTGCGCTCCCTGGAGAACGCGGCCGCCGACTACGCCGCGCTGCTCAACGACCTGTTCTCGTACCAGAAGGAGATCGAGTACGAGGGTGAGGTGCACAACGGTGTCCTGGTCGTGCAGAACTTCTTCGGGGTGGACTATCCGACCGCGGTGGAGATCCTTTACGACCTGATGAAGTCCCGGCTGCGCCAGTTCCTGCACGTCGCCGAGCACGAACTCCCGGTCCTGTACGACGACTTCGATCTGGACGCGGAGGCGAGGGAGATCCTCGCCGGTTACGTCCAGGAGCTGAAGCACTGGATCGCGGGCATCCTGATCTGGCACCGGGGCTGCCGGCGCTACCGCGAGGAGGATCTGCGGCGGGGCACCGCGGCCCCGTGGCACCTGGGCGGTCCCACGGGGCTCGGCACCTCTGCGGCGCAGGTGACCGCGTTGTTCGCTCAGCTCTCGGGGGTCAGTGTGTAGCGCCGCCCGGCGCGGGCCCTGATGACCTTCTCGCCGCTCGTGAACAGCGTGCTGCGGACGGTCACTTCACGGGTGCGGCCCGCCGTGACCACCACACGGCGGGCCTTCCCGGCGGCCCACTCGATGTCGACGGTGAATCCACCGCGGGCGCGCAGCCCGCGCACGGATCCGTCCGGCCAGGCGGCCGGGAGGGCGGGGAGGATCTCGACGGCGTCGTGCTGGCTCTGCAGCAGCATCTCCGCGATGCCCGAGGCGGCACCGAAGTTGCCGTCGATCTGGAACGGCGGGTGGGTGTCCCAGAGGTTGGGCAGGGTGGAGCTCTTCAGCTGTTCCGCGAGCATCTTGTGGGCGTGGCTGCCGTCCCGAAGCCGCGCCCAGAAGTTGATCTTCCAGGCCTTGGACCAGCCGGTGCCACCGTCCCCGCGGGCCCCCAGGGAGACCTCGGCCGCCTCGGCCCAGGTGCTGCCCGCCTCGATCTGCCGGCCGGGGTGGAGGCCGAAGAGGTGCGAGACGTGGCGGTGGGTGTCGGCCGGGTCGTCCCGGTCCGTCTTCCACTCCTGCAGCTGCCCCCAGGACCCGATGCGCAGGCCGGGATCGAGGCGGTCGAGGGTCGTTTCCAGACGGCTGCGGAAGGCCGGTGCGTCGCCGAGGGTGCGGGCGGCCTCCAGGGTGCTCGTGAGGAGGTCGTGGACGATCTGCTGGGACATCGCGGCCCCGGCGGTGAAGTCCCCGTGCTCGGGCGAGTAGCTCGGGGTGACGACGAGGAGTCCGTCGCGCGGATCGGTACGCAGGTTGGCCAGCCAGAATTCGGCGGCCTCCTTCATCGCCGGGTAGGCGGTGGAGCGCAGGTAGCCGGTGGAGCCGCTGAAGCGGTAGTGCTCGTACATCTGCTGGGTGAGCCAGGCGGCGGCCTCGGGGAACCAGAAGGCGGTGGACCAGTCGTGGACTCCGGTGAAGCCGTACGGGTTCGTCTCGTTGTGCACGACCCAGCCGGCGGTGCCGAACATCTCCTTCGCCGTCCTGCGGCCCGGCTCGCGCATGGCCTCGATGTAGCGGTCGTAGGGGGCGGTGGTCTCGGCGAGGTTGGTGACCTCGGCGAGCCAGTAGTTCATCTGGAGGTTGATGTTGCTGTGGTAGTCGGCGGACCACGGCGGGTTGGTCGAGTTGTTCCACACGCCCTGGAGGTTGGCGGGCAGCGAGCCGGCCCGTGAGGAGGCGATGAGCAGGTAACGGCCGTACTGGAAGAAGAGCGCCTCCAGGGCCCGGTCCGCCGCGCTCGCCGAGCCGGTGTAGGCGCTCAGCAGCTGGTCGGTGGGCAGGTCGGGGAGGTTCTGGCCGATGTCGAGCGTGACCCGGTCGAAGAGGGTGCGGTGGTCGTTCACGTGGGCGTCGCGGACGCTCTCGTACGACCTGGCCGCAGCGGTGTCGACGGCGGCCGTGACCTTCCGGTGCGGGTCCTCGCCCCGGTAGTCGGGGTAGGTGTCCGCGTAGTCGGTGCCCGCCGAGAGGAAGAACCAGGCACGGTCGGCACCGGTGACGGTGAGACTGCCGTCGGCCGCCGCGGTGACCTTGCCGCCGGAGGTGCGGACGCGGATCTGGGCCTCGAAGCGCAGGCCGTTGTCCTTGAGTGCGCCGCGGACGGTGAGCCGGTCCCCGGCGGCGGAGGCGGTGAAGTCGTTGCGCGGCGAGGTGTAGCGCAGGGTGAAGGCGACCTGCCCCGGACGGTCCGCCGTCAGCCGTCCGGCGATGACGGAGCCGGGGTGGGAGACGAAGAACTCCCTGGTGTGGGCGACGCCCTCGTGGGTGTAGGCCACGGACGCCAGGGCGGTGCGCAGGTCCAGCGCCCGCCGGTAGGAGGCGTCGGGCGCTGCCGGTGCTCCCGGAACGTCCAGGTGCAACTCCCCGAGGACCTGGTAGGCCCCGTAGCCGCGGCGCGCCTGGCCGAGTTCGGCGGCCACGGCGTCGGCACCGACTGCCTCCTCGCTGTCGAGGCGGTTCTGCACTGCGGCGAGGGCGCCGGGTCTGGGGGTGGTCCAGTTGCCGAAGTCGTACCCCTGGGCCGAGCCGGGGCCGCCGGTCCACAGGGTCTTCTCGTTGAGGGTGAGCAGTTCGGAGGCGAGTGTTCCGTGGACGCTCGCGCCCAGGGCCCCGCCGCCGATGGGCAGGGACTCACGCTCCCAGCCGGCGGCCGGCGCACGGTAGTGGAGCACCGGGTTCGGCAGCTCCGTCATCCGCTGGCCGTTCACCGATTCATCGGAGGTACCGGCGGCGGCTGCCGTGCCGGAAAGAGCGGGAACCCCCAACGCCAGAGCTCCTGTTACGCCGATCGCGGTCTTCACAGTGGTACGTCGCGTCATCCCGGATGTCATGCCGAACGACGCTAGAGGTCCGACGACTGGCCGGACAAGACGCATGACAAAGCGGCCTCTTGGACGGAGGCGGCGTGTACTTGGACGGAAGTTGCGCAGCCGGACGGCCGCCGGGGCCGGCTCAGCCCTGCTGGAAGAGCTCGGCGGGCAGCGGCTTCAGGAGGGTGTAGAGATCGTCGGTGATCGGCCGGTCCCAGCTGGCGATGGTGACGAGGACGCCGTCGCTGCGGTCGAACTGCACGCAGGAGATGCGGCTCTCGGAGAGCTTCACACGGCGCACGATCAGCAGGTTGTCGCCCTGCATCACGGGCATGTCCTCGGTGCCGGTGACCTCGACCGGCTCGTCGTTCTCCAGCGCGAGCAGCAGCTGGGCCACCTCGAAGGGGACCTGGCCCTCCTCCGTCTCGCGGGCGGGCGAGCCCTCCGGGAGGTTGCCGATGATCATCGCGGGGCCTCGGCCGCCGAACAGGTCGTAGCGCAGGAACACGCCCTGACAGCTGCCGTCGGGGGCGGGCAGCAGACCGGCGCCGAGGTTTCCGGGCCAGTCGCCCGGGTCCATGGCCAGGACGTCGAAGTCGGGGCCCGCGGGTGTGGCGGCGCTACGGCGGCGGAGGAAGGACATGCAGACATGTTACGTGTCCGGGCGCGCCTCGCCGAGCCGGGCCCGGGCAGGCCTCTGGCGTTCCGCCCCTCGGCAACACCCCCGGTCACCCCGTACCCGACTCCGCGGCCAGCACCTCCAGCACGGCGACGGCCTCGGCAGCGCGGTCGTACGGAACGAAGAGGTGGTCGTGATGGAATCCGGCCACCACGTTGCAGCTGATCCCGGCATCGGTGAGGGCGAGCGAGACGGCGGCGGTCAGCCCGACCGCCTCCAGGGCCGAGTGGACACGGAGAGTGATCCATCCGGCCACGTAGGAGTACCGCAGTCCCGCCGCCGCGGCCTCGGCCTGCGGCAGCACCAGCGTGAGACCCTCGGCCTCACGGACCGTGACGACGGGGCGGGCACCGTCGGGCACGGCCCCGTCGGACGCGGTCACGTAGACGTAGCGCCCCGGGTTCAGCTCCGGACGCAGACCGCTCAGCAGAACGCGAAGATCGCTCTCACCTGTCACACCCACGACGCTACCTACGTCAGTGCTCTGCCGCTCGTGAGGACGTGCGGCGCGGTCGCGGTCGCCGGAGTCGCCGTCCTGCACCCGGCCCCGGCATACGGAGGACCGCGGTGGTCCGATCTCGTCCTGCTTCAGCGCCTCGCGCTGTTCTACCCGGCCGCCTCGGCGTGCGGCCCGCGGTGCCCGGCCGTCCGGCGCCCGGAGATTCACCGGCCCCCTCGCGAGACGGGGCCGATTCGCTAGGCTGCGCCGCTCGGGGGCCCGACGATCCGACAGCCCCCAGCCCGTCATGAGCCGACACGCCTCGGGAGCTGCCGCTATGAGCCCCACTCCGGCCCCAACTCCGCGTCAGGTCTGCGGATATGGCGTGAACCTCGGCGCCGACTTCGCGGGCTGCTCCGGCACACTCGTCCCGGGGCACACCAGGTGCCTGGCACATATCACCGACGCCGGCCGCGACGCCTACCTCGCGAGCTTGGCTCCCGGCGCCGACATCGATCACCGGAACACCGGCTTCACCGGACAACTCCTCGACTCCCTTCTCAACGCCCTCCAGGACTACGACAGTTCCGAGAATCGCATCGGCGTCGCGGACTTCAGAGGGGCGGAGTTCTCCGATGACGCGCGATTCGACGTGACGCTCTTCTCCGGCGACGCCCGGTTCGACGGTGTGCGGTTCGGCGGCGACGCCCTGTTCGACCAAGCGAAGTTCCGCAGCGGCGCGCAGTTTGACGACGCGGAGTTCTCCGGCGAGGCCGCGTTCGGCATGGCAGAGTTCCTCGGCGACGCCGAGTTCCGCAGGGCCAAGTTCTCCGGCACCGCCCAGTTCGATCTCGCACGGTTCTCCACCGTGGCCGAGTTCTCCGGGGCGGAGTTCTCCATAACGGCCAGCTTCTGTCGAGCACGGTTCCGTGGCGACGCCCTGTTCGAAAGCGCACAGTTCTCTCACACGGCCACTTTCGACGAGACACAGTTCCTGGGCGACGCCTGGTTCGACGAGGCATCATTTTCGGGCATCACGAGTTTCAGCGATGTACGGGTCTCCGGAAGCACGTGGTTCGCCGGGGCGAAATTCTCGGGCCTCACCAAGTTCGACGGAGTGCAACTCTCGGGAAATGCCGAATTCGGTGGGGTGCGGTTCTCCCATACGGCTGATTTTCATGGAGCACGTTTTCTCGGCACAGTCGGGTTCGACGGAGCGCGGTTCTCCAGCACGGCGCGGTTCAGTCACGTGCGGTTCTCGGATGTCGCCCGGTTCCACAAGGCGCAGTTCGCGGACAACGCAGAGTTCCGTGGAGCGCGGTTCTCCGGCGACGCCCACTTCAAGGAGGCGCATTTCGCGCTGACGGCGCAGTTCGGGCCACTGGCGTGTGCACGCACGGTGGACCTGTCCGGCACGGTGTTCGAGACGCCGGTGACGTTGGAGATCGCTGCGGCTGCCGTGCGCTGCGAGAGAACGCGCTGGGAGTCCACGGCGACCCTGCGCCTGCGCTTCGCGACTCTGGATCTCAGTCACGCTGTGCTGTCCTTCCCTCTGGCTGTCACCGCTCATCACACGCCGTTCGCTTCCGGCCCCCACTCGGTGGTGGTGGAGGAGGACCTGCCGACACGCCCCCCGAGCCGGGTCCGGGTGATCTCGGTGCGTGGCGTGGACGCCGCGCACCTGGTTCTGACGGACATCGGCCTGGATGACTGCCTGTTCGCCGGGGCCTTCCATCTCGATCAACTCCGCCTGGAAGGACGCTGCACGTTCGCCTCCGCCCCCACCGGCCTGCGCCGTCGCCACCTCATATGGCCGCACCGGTGGAGCCGCCGGCGCACCCTGGCCGAGGAGCACCACTGGCGCGCGCAGATCGCCGGGCAACCCGTCCTTCCGGCTGGGCAGCAGCCCTCCCCGCGGGCCTGGCGCACCGGCCCTCATCACCCCAACCCGGACCTCACCCCCGACCCGGAGGATGTGGCCACGCTCTACCGGCAGCTGCGCAAGGCGTTCGAGGACGGCAAGAACGAACCCGGCGCGGCCGACTTCTACTACGGCGAGATGGAGATGCGCCGCCACGACCGCACCGACACCCCGGCCGGCGAACGGTTCCTGCTGTGGGGGTACTGGCTGCTCTCCGGCTACGGCTTGCGCGCCTCCCGTGCCCTCGGCTGGCTGCTCGCCGCCGTGTCGGCCACCATCGTGCTCATGATGGGTCTCGGCCTGCCCGACTCCTCACCCCAGCAGATCGCCACGGGCACGGTCCCCGCCGGTGGCGGGCACGTGACACTGGCCGTGGACAAGGAAGACCCTCAGCTGACGTTGCCCGTCGGTGACCGGTTCACCGGGGAACGCGCCGACAAAGCCGTGCAGGTGGTGCTCAACTCCGTCGTGTTCCGTTCCGGCGGCCAGGACCTCACTACCTGGGGCACGTACACGGAGATGGTCAGCCGCTTCGCCGAACCCGTGCTGCTCGCGCTGGCCGTCCTCGCCATGCGTAGCCGTATCAAACGCTGACCCGCCGTACTCCGGAGTCGCCCCAGTACGCCGGGCACGGCCCGAACCCCCGCACAGGTGGCTCCGGTCGGGGCGGCATCGGCCGATCGGTTGATGCCGGTGCACCGTCCGGCCGATCATCGGGCGCCCGCGGAACAGGGCCGGACGGCCGATGCCGGCGGCTCCCGGTCGCTGCCACGCTGATGTCAGCGATCCGGAAACCCTCCGGATCCGGGAGGGACGCCACGTATGCCAGCGGTCGTTGAGGTGCGGAACCTGCACAAGAGCTACGGGTCCACCGTGGCCGTCGATGACATCTCGTTCGCCGTGGAGCAGGGCGAGATCTTCGGGATCATCGGTCCGAACGGTGCGGGGAAGACCACGACGGTGGAATGCGTCGAAGGGCTGCGGACAGCCGACCGGGGCGTCATCAGAGTGCTCGGGCTTGATCCCGGGCGCGATCGTGCCGAGCTGACCCAGCGGCTCGGGGTACAGCTCCAGGACGGGCGGCTTCCCGACCGGCTGCAGGTCGGTGAGGCGCTCCGGCTGTACAGCTCGTTCTACCGGAAGCCTGCCGACCGGCATGTCCTGATGGAGGTGCTCGGCCTCGCAGACGTGCGCCGGGCCCCTTGCGCCAAGCTGTCGGGCGGGCAGAAGCAGCGGCTCTCGATCGCGCTCGCGCTGATCGGGAGCCCGGAGGTGGCCGTCCTGGACGAGCTCACCACCGGGCTGGACCCGCAGGCCCGCCGGGACACGTGGGGCCTGATCCAGGACGTGCGCTCCCGCGGGGTGACGATCGTGCTGGTCACCCACTTCATGGAGGAAGCCGAACGGCTCTGTGACCGGGTGGCGGTGATCGACAGGGGTCGCGTCGTCGCGGAGGGCAGCCCGCAAGCCCTGACCGAAGGGTTCAACGGCGGCCTGCACATCCGGTTCCGGTCATCCGTCCCGTTCGACGACGGGCTGCTGACCGGCCTGCCCGACGTCACCGGCCTCACCCGCCAGGGCGATCTTGTGGTGGTCTCCGGCACCGGTAACGCCCTCCACGCGATCACCTCCGCACTGGCCCGCAACGACATCGTGGCGGAGCACCTGCGGGTGGAACAGCCCAGCCTGGAGGACGCGTTCGTCGCGCTGACCGGCACCCGCGCCGCCACCGGACCAGGCGGCTCCGCGGCCGGCGCTGCCCGGAGGCGGAGCCCCTCCCCGCACTAGCGCTGTGGCAGGGGGCCCTGTCCGGGCGATCAGGACCCCACAGACCAAGCAGATCAGGCAGATCAATCAGGAGGAGCACGTCATGCCGGTCAGTACCTCAGCCGTGCCCGTGCCGCCCACCACGGGCCGCGGCTCCGTGCTGGGACAGCTCACGCTTACCGAGCTGAAGCTGTTCGTCCGGGATAAGTCGGGTCCGTTGTTCGCGATCGGGCTGCCGATGGTCCTGCTCATCGTCTTCGGCAACATTCCCTTCTACAACGAGCGCCGGGAGAGCTTCGGGGGCTTCACCCTGCTCGACCTCTACGTACCGATCCTGGCTGCCTTCGTCCTGGCCACGCTGTCGTTCAACATCGTGCCCCAGGTACTGGCCGGCTACCGGGAAAAGGGTGTGCTGCGCCGCCTGCGGACGACACCGGTCGGGCCGGTCCGGGTCCTGGGCGCTCAGCTTGTCGTCGATCTGGCGACCGCGGCCGTCTCCGTGGTTGCCTTACTCCTGGTGGCCCGGCTCGCGTTCGGGGTACTGCTGCCGCGTCAGCTGAGCGGATACGTGATCAGCATCGTGCTGACCGCGCTCGCCCTTCTCGCGATCGGCCTGTTCATCGCCGCGGCCTCACCCGACAGCCGCATCGCAGGCGCCGCGGGCGCCACCCTGTTCTACGTCATGATGTTCTTCGCCGGGTTGTTCCTCCCACTCGCCGCCATGCCACCGCTCCTGCGGCACATCAGCCGGGCGACTCCCCTGGGCGCCGCCGTACAGGCGCTGACCGACGCGACCGAGGGGAACTGGCCCCATCCCCTCCAACTGATCACCCTGGCCGCCTACTCGGTTGTCTTCGGCGCGGGCGCGGTGAGATTGTTCCGATGGGAGTGAACTCAACCCGGAGGCCACCATGAGCAGGCCGGAATGGCTCGCCCGCAACGGCGGGCAGGACGAGCGGCTGCTTCCGCTGGTGACGGTCGTGCCCTATGCGATCCTCGCCGTCCTCTCCGTCGTGACCGTCGTCGTCAAGCGCGGGGACGGACGTTCCCTCCTCGTCGATCTCGGCCTGTGCGCCGCGACCGCCCTGTGGATCCTGTGCATGTTCACCCTGCGCCCCGCCTGGTGGATCCGGACGTCGAGGATGGGGGTCTTCGTCGCCGGGCTGGTCGTCCTCATCGGCGTCCTCGTCCTGCGGGATCCATGGTTCGGCCTGCTCACACCGGCCGGCTACTTCTACTCCTTCGGCATGCTGCCCTGGCCGTGGCGGCTCCCGGGGATCGCCGCGATCGCCCTGGAGTCAGGGGTCGCGCAGGCCGACGCGGTTCCCAAGGACAGCGCGGCCGGCTGGACGGCCTTCGGCGCGGTGCTCGCCGTCAACGCGGTCGGCATGTGCGGGCTGGCCTGGTGGGAGCGGGCTGCCGATCGGCACACCGAAGAACGGGAGGCGGCGTTGGAACAGGCCCGGGAAGCGAACAGCAGGCTACGGGCTACGCTGGCCGAGAACGCCGGGTTGCACCGGCAACTGCTGGTCCAGGCCCGGGAGGCCGGGGTCCTCGACGAACGGCAACGGATGGCCCGGGAGATCCACGACACGCTCGCGCAGGGCCTCATCGGCATCGTCACCCAGCTGCAGGCCGCCGAGCAGGCGGCCGGCGTCCCGGACCGATGGCGGGCGCATGTCGCAGCGGCGACCCGGCTGGCCCGGGACAGCCTGGCCGAGGCCAGGCGGTCGGTGGACGCGCTGCGGCCGCAGCCGCTGGAGACCGCCGGGCTGGGGGAGGCTCTGGCAGGGATCGCCGACTACTGGTCCGCACTGAACGGCGTGACGGCCGAGGTCACCACCACCGGGACGCCACGGCCGATGCCGTCGGAGGCCGAGCTGGCCCTCTTGCGGGCGGCTCAGGAGGCGCTCGCCAATGTGGCCCGGCACGCTCGGGCCACTGCCGTCTCCCTGACTCTCGGCTACCTCGATGACGAGGTCACCCTGGACGTGCGCGACGACGGCCGGGGGTTCGGGACTCCTTCCGCCCCGGTCGAAAAGGGACCGGTCACGTCCGGTGCGGGGACGGCGGCCGGGTCCGGCGGCGGGTTCGGCCTCAAGGCGATGCGGGAGCGGATCGAAGGGCTCTCCGGCACCCTGCGGGTCCGGTCGGAACCGGGATCGGGGACGACCGTCTCCGCCCGTGTCCCGCACGAGACGGCGGGTGCCGGCGTATGAACGCCCCAGCCCCGGAACCCGAGCCGGCCCCGGCCCCGGCCCCGGCCCCGATCAGGCTGCTGATCGTCGACGACCACCCCGTGGTCCGGGACGGCCTCAGCGGCATGTTCGCCGACGACCCGGCATTCGAGGTCGTCGGCGAAGCGGCGGACGGCACCGAAGCGGTTCGGCTGGCCCGAGCCCTGGAGCCGGACGTGGTCCTGATGGATCTGCGGATGCCCGGCATGGACGGCGTGACCGCGATCGCCGAGCTGGCCAGGACGGGCAGCACCTCCCGGGTGCTGGTCCTGACCACGTACGATTCCGACAGTTACGTCCTCCCGGCCATCGAAGCGGGGGCGACCGGATACCTCCTCAAGGACGCTCCCCGGGCCGAGCTGCTCCGGGCGGTGCGGGCTGCCGCCAACCGCGAAGCGGTGCTCTCCCCCTCCGTCGCGGCCCGTCTGATGAACCGGGTCCGGGCGCCCGGTCCCGGGCTGCTGAGCCCGCGGGAGCAGGAGGTCCTGAAGTGGGTGGCGGCCGGGGCCACCAACCGTGAGGTGGCGGCCCGCCTGCTGATCAGCGAGGGCACGGTCAAAACCCATCTGCTGAACGTCTACGGCAAGTTCGGAGTCAATGACCGGGCGGCGGCCGTCGCCGAGGCGTTCAACCGCGGCCTGCTCACTCCCCGGAGGCCGACGGAAGCATGACCCTTCGCCACACCCGACCCGCGCGCGGACCGTTCCCGTCGGGCCGGTGGTACGGGCTACGGGCTGCCACTCGGTGAGCTCACACCGTGCGGCGCGCCGCCCCCGCATCGAACTCGCCGTGCCGGGCGTTCACGACGAACGTGCGCCATTCCGCAGGGGTGAAGACCAGTGGCGGGCTGCCGGGGCGCCCGGCGTTGCGCATCGCGATGAACCCCTCGACGAAGGCGATCTGAACATCGCCGACGCCCTGACTGCCGGACCGCCACCGGGCGTTGCCGAGATCGAGTTCCGGTTTGTCCCAGCGGGCAAAGGGCTGCTGGGGCCTCGTCCTGCGTGCCACGTCGGCGCTCCTCCTGCTCGTCATTGCTGACGGAACAGAGCCTAGCCACCGCCGGCGGTCCCGAACAGGCCGCGGAACGCAGTGGGTGCGACCTGTCCGGGAGGGCTCGGAAAGCAGTGAGCGTCGGCCTGTTCGGGAGGGCTCGGGTTCAGCCCGTGGGCGGTTCGGCGCCGACGAGCCACATCGAGAAGAACTGCGCTCCGCCGCCGTAGGCGTGGCCGAGTGCCCGACGCGCCCCGTCCACCTGGTGCTCCCCCGCCTGTCCCCGTACCTGGAGTGCGGCCTCGGCGAAGCGGATCATCCCGGAGGCGCCGATGGGATTGGTGGAGAGCACGCCCCCGGACGGGTTCACGGGCAGGTCGCCGTCGAGTTCGGTGACTCCGGCCTCGGTGAGTTTCCAGCCCTCGCCCTCGCCCGCGAAGCCGAGGTTCTCCAGCCACATCGGCTCGTACCAGGAGAACGGCACGTACATCTCGACGGCGTCGATCTCCCGGCGCGGGTCGGTGATCCCGGCCTGCCGGTACACGTCGGCGGCGCAGTCCTTGCCGGCCTGCGGCGAGACGAAGTCCTTGCCGGCGAAGAGGGTCGGTTCGCTGCGCATCGCACCGCCGTGCACCCAGGCGGGCGGGTGCGGTGAACGGTCCGCTCCCGCACGGTCGGTGAGGATCATCGCGCAGGCTCCGTCGGAGGACGGGCAAGTCTCCGAGTAGCGGATGGGGTCCCAGAGCATGGGCGCGGCCTGGACCTTCTCCAGGGTGATGTCCGGGTCGTGGATGTGCGCGTACGGGTTCTTGAGCGCGTTGCGCCGGTCCTTGTACGCGACGAGGGAGCCGACGGTGTCCGGCGCCCCGGTCCGGCGCATGTAGGCGCGCACATGCGGGGCGAAGAAGCCGCCCGCGCCGGCCAGCAGCGGCTGCTGGAACGGGATGGGGAGCGAGAGGCCCCACATCGCGTTGGACTCCGACTGCTTCTCGAAGGCGAGGGTGAGGACGGTCCGGTGCACGCGGGCCGCGACGAGGTTCGCGGCGACGAGTGCGGTGGAACCGCCGACCGAGCCGGCGGTGTGGACCCGGAGCATCGGTTTGCCGACCGCGCCGAGGGCGTCGGCGAGGTAGAGCTCCGGCATCATGACGCCCTCGAAGAAGTCGGGCGCCTTGCCGATGACGACGGCGTCGATGTCTGCCCAGGTCAGTCCGGCGTCCTGGAGGGCGGCCACGGCGGCCTCGCGGACGAGGCCGGCGAGGGAGACGTCGCGGCGTGCGGAGACGTGCTTGGTCTGGCCGACGCCGACGACGGCCACGGGCTCCTTAGGCATGAGCACTCTCCCCTTCGAGAACGGCGACCAGGTTCTGCTGGAGGCAGGGCCCGGACGTGGCGTGGGCGAGTGCCCGGTCGGACTCGCCGCGGTGGATGCGGGCGGCGGCCTCGCCGAGGCGGATCAGCCCGGCGGCCATCAGTGGGTTGGCGGCCAGTGCGCCGCCGGACGGGTTGATCCGGACCTCGTCGCCGAGGCCGAGTGCCTTGCGCAGGACCACTTCCTGGGAGCTGAACGGGGCGTGCAACTCGGCGGTGTCGACGGGGCGTTCGAAGGCCCCGGCACGTTCGGCGGCGAGCCGGGTCGACGGAGATTCGGTGAGCTCGCGCACCCCGAGACTGTGGGCCTCGATGCGGTGGTCGATGCCGCGGATCCAGGCGGGCCGTGCGCACAGGGCCCGCGCGGTGTCCCCTGCGGCCAGGATCACGGCGGCGGCGCCGTCGCCGACGGGCGGGCAGTCGCCGGTCCGCAGCGGCTGGACGAGGTAGTCACCTGCCGGGACCGACCCGCTGAGCTGGGCGTGCGGGTTGTCCGAGGCGTCCGTGCGGCTGCGGACTGCGATGGCGGCGAGCGCGGTCTCGTCGGTGTCGCCCGCGTCGATGAGCGCCTGTGCCTGGAGAGCGGCGAGCGCGACCGAGTCGGGCCACAGAGGCGCGGTGTAGTACGGGTCGAGCTGCCGGGTGAGGACGTCGCGCACCTGGCCGGGCGAGGACTTGCCGTACGCGTAGACGAGCGCGGTGTCCGCCTCTCCGGTCTGGATCTTCACCCAGGCCTCGTACAGGGCCCAGGCCCCGTCCATCTCGACATGGGACTCGGAGATCGGCGGGTGCGCTCCCACACCGTCGAGCGCCATGGTGAAGGAGAAGGCGCGGCCGGCGAGGTAGTCGCTGGAGCCGGAGCAGGTGAAACCGATGTCGCTGGTCCTCAGGCCCGTCGCGTCGAGGACCCGGTGCAGGACGGGCATCAGCATCTCGACTTCGGAGAGTTCGTCGGTGCGCCGCTGATGGTCGGTCTGCGCGAATGCGACGATCGCTACGTCTCGCATCTAGACCAGCTCCTTGTACGCGTCGTAGTCGGCGTCGGGCTCACCGGTCGGCCGGTAGTGGTCGGGGTGGCGGTTTCCCTCTGACCAGACGGGTTCGACGCGCAGGCCCATCCGTACCTGGTCGTACGGGATGCCGCCGATCCGGGCGTGCAGGGCGAGGTCGGCGCCGTCGAGGGCGATGTGCGCGTAGACGTAGGGGACCTCGATGTCGAGGTTCTTCGCCTTGATGTTGACGACGCAGAAGGTGGTGACCGTTCCGCGCGGTCCGACCTCGACCTGTTCGTCGGTGGCGACGCCGCAGGTGGGGCAGGCGCCGCGGGGCGGAACGTACACCTTGCGGCACGACGGGCAGCGTTCTCCGACGACGCGCCGGCCCGCGAGCGCTTCGAGGTAGGCGCTCTGCGCGCGGCCCGGTGAGTAGGTGTAGTCGAGCCGTGCGGGGGTGACGATGCCGGTGACCGGGTCCGCGAACTCGCCGTCGTGCGGGGCGGATCCGCCGGCTTCACCCTCGTACGGTTCGAAGCAGGCGATGTCCGTGATGGCACCGGTGCGGGCCTCGGCCCAGCGGACGCGGACCCGCATCCCGGTGTGGACGGCCTCGGGCCCGGGTGCGTCCAGGACGTGCAGGAGGGCGGTGTCGGCGCCGTCGAGGCGGACGAGGGCCCAGGCGAAGGGGGTGTCGAGCGGCTGGTCGCGGCGGGGGTGCGGGTTCCAGGCCCAGGTGGTGACCGTTCCGGTGGCCGCGACCTCGACCAGGTCCCGGATCTCCTCGGCGGTGACGGGGTCGTACTCGACGGGCGGGACCAGGACCTTGCCGTCCGCGGTCCGGACGCCGAGCACGGTGCGTTCACGCAGTCCGGTGAGGAAGGCGCTCTGTACGGGGCCGAGGGAGCGGGTGAAGGGGAATTCGACCACCAGCGGCGCGCTGAGGACTTCGGGCACGGTTGCCTCCTTGGTTGGGGGGTGTCTGACGAATCCCCTTAGGCCCGCCGGTAGACGGGCGGGCGCTTCTCGGTGAAGGCGCGGGCGCCCTCCTTGGCGTCGGCGGTCGCGAAGACGGGCCAGCCGCGCTTCAGTTCGGCGGCGAGCCCGTCGGTCTCGGTCATCTCCGCGGTCTCGTACACGGACGCCTTGACCTCCTCGACGGCGAGCGGGCCGCAGGCGTTGATCTGCTCGGCGACGGCGAGGGCCGCGTCCAGCGCCGTGCCGTCGGGAACGACCCGGCCGATCAGCCCGATCCGGGCCGCTTCCTCCGCCGAGTAGGGGCGGCCGGTGAGCAGCATCTCGAGTGCGTGGGTGCGGGCGATCTGGCGCGGCAGCCGCACGGTGGAGCCGCCGATGGGGAAGAGGCCGCGCCGGACCTCGAAGAGTCCGAAGGTGGCGCTCTCGCCGGCGATGCGGATGTCGGTGCCCTGCAGGATCTCGGTGCCGCCGGCCACGCAGTGGCCCTCGACGGCGGCGATGACCGGCTTGCGGGGGCGGTGGTGGCGCAGCATGGCCTTCCAGTGCAGATCGGGGTCGGCCGTCATCCGGTCCCGGTACTGCTCGCCCTCCATTCCCTTGCCGGCAAGGGCCTTGAGGTCCATGCCGGCGCAGAAGCAGCCGCCGGCTCCGGTGAGGACGACGGAGCGGACCTCCTCGTCCTCGTCCGCGGCCAGCCAGCCGTCGTACAGGCCGACCAGCATCGGCAGCGAGAGCGCGTTCTTGCTCTCGGGCCGGTTCAAGGTGAGCACCAGTGTGGCGCCTTCGCGCTGCACGGTGAGGTGTTCCGTTCCGCCCATGGTCTGTCTCCCGTCTCAAGGCTAGAACAGGTTGCAGTAAGCGGGGAGGCAGTTCAATAGTTTTCTGACAGTCAGTCAGATTTCTTCCCGGGCCCCCTTCCCACTTGTGCCGGTCGGCGCTCTAATGACCGCCGAGCCACTCAGCAACCGGGGTCAGGAGGAACGGTGGAGTACAACCTTGCCGACCTGTTCGAATCGGTCGTCGACGCTGTCCCGGAACGCGAGGCGCTCGTCTACCTCGACCATCCCGGAACAGGCGCCGAGCGCAGGCTCACGTACGCGGAGCTCGACGCCGCGGCCAACCGCATCGCCCACCACCTCATCGAGGCGGGCATCGCCCCCGGCGAGCATCTCGGCCTGCACCTCTACAACGGCATCGAGTACCTCCAGACCGTGCTGGCCTGCCTGAAGGCGCGCATCGTGCCGGTCAACGTCAACTACCGCTACGTGGAGGAGGAGCTGGTCTACCTCTACCGCGACGCGGATCTGGCGGCGCTGGTCTTCGACGCGGAGTTCGACGAGCGCGTCGCGGCCGCCTCTCCGCAGGCGCCGATGCTCCGCCATCTCGTACGGGTGGGCACGTCCACGGACGGCGCCCCCGGGCCCGACGCCGTCGCGTTCGCCGCCGCGGAGGCGGCAGGGAATCCGGGGCGCGGCTTCGCACCCCGCTCGGCCGACGACCAGTTCATCATCTACACCGGCGGCACCACGGGCATGCCCAAGGGGGTGATGTGGCGCCAGGAGGACCTGTTCTTCTCCGGCCTGGGCGGCGGCGCACCGACCGGCGACCCGGTGAAGACCCCCCAGGAGTTGGCCGAACGGGTGGCGGCCGGCGGGGATGGCATCACCTTCTTCCCCACTCCCCCACTGATGCACGGCACCTCGACGCTCACCGCGTTCATCGGTTTCAACTTCGGGCAGCGGGTCGTCGTGCACCGCAAGTACGTGCCACACGAGGTACTCCGCACCATCGAGAAGGAGAAGGTCACCAGCGTCTCGCTGGTGGGCGACGCGATGCTGCGGCCGCTGATCGACGCGCTGAAGGGACCACTGAAGGGCACCGACTGTTCAGCGATGTTCTCCGTCTCCAGCTCGGGCGCGATCATGTCCGACTCGGTACGCGCGGAGTTCCAGGCGCTGGTTCCCCACGTGATGCTGCTGAACAACTTCGGCTCCTCCGAGTCCGGCTTCAACGGCACCGCGACCGCCGACTCCGGGCCGGAGAACGGCTTCCGGCTCCGGGTCAACGCCCGTACGGCGGTCGTCGACCCGGCGACGTACGAGCCGGCGGCTCCGGGCGAGCCGGGCAGGATCGCCCAGCGGGGTCACGTACCCCTCGGCTACTACAACGACCCGGGCAAGACCGCCGAGACGTTCTTCCGCAAGGGCGACGAGCGGTGGGTGCTGCTGGGCGACATGGCCACGGTCGACGCCGAGGGCATCGTGACGGTGCTCGGCCGGGGTTCGCAGTGCATCAACACCGGGGGCGAGAAGGTGTATCCGGAGGAGGTCGAGCAGGCGCTCAAGTCGCATCCGGATGTGTACGACGCGCTGGTCGCGGGCTCTCCCGACGAGCGCTGGGGCAATCGCGTCGCGGCCGTGGTGCAGCTGCGCGAGGGCGCCGACGCCCCCTCGCTCGACGACGTCCAGGCACACTGCCGCACCAGGCTGGCCGGCTACAAGATTCCGCGCCGGCTGGTGATCACCCCGCAGATCCAGCGCTCCCCCAGCGGCAAGGCCGACTACCGGTGGGCCCGCTCCGTCGTCGCGCCGCCCCACCCGGCCACCGACTGACACCGGCCCGCCCGGGGACGAATCACCCGAGTGCACGGCCCCGCGTCCACGGCGGACGCGGGGCCTCCACGCCGACGTAAGCCATTCGGGCACGGCCCGTGTCCAACCGGACACCCTGCGTGGCATCGGCGGGTGATCGCCCATAGCTTCGGCTCATGAGGAAACGACACATCAAATGCCTCGTGAGCATCGCAGCCGCCTCGGCCGCCGGACTGGGCGTCGTCGCGCCGTCCGTCCCGGCCGCCGCCGCGGGCGGCCACGTGGTAAGTCCGGGCCAGTCGATCCAGGCAGCGGTGGACGCCGCACAGCCCGGCGACACCATCGTCGTCCGGCCCGGCACCTACCGGGAGAGCGTGCTGATCACCACGCCAGGACTGACCCTGCGCGGATTCGGGGACCGTACCGTCATCGAGCCGGGCGCGAGCGGGAACCGGACGGAGAACGCCTGCGCGAAGGCCGGCAACGGGATCTGCGTACTGGGCACGGCCCAGAACACCGTGGACGACGTGTCCATCCGGTCCCTGACCGTGTCCGGCTTCACCCGGAGTGGCGTATGGGCGTCCTGGACGGACGCGCTGGAGGTCCGCTCGGTGACGTCCCGGTCCAACGGGGTCTGGGGCATCGCGCAGCAGCGGTCCACCCGCTCCGACATCCGGCACAACACCGCCCGCTCCAACGGCGACGCGGGCATCTTCGTCGCCAACAGCGTCGACGAGGAGGGCGGCGCCACCGACACCGGCGGCACCCGGGTCCGGGGCAACACCCTCACCGACAACCGGATCGGCTTCACCGCACGGCGCGTGCGCAACATGACGGTGAACGACAACACCTTCACCGCCAACTGCAGCGGCGTGTTCGTCGTCGGCGACGAGGGGACGCCGCAGGCCGGCGCCATGACCATCCGGTCCAACCGGATCACCGGCAACAACAAGTTCTGCGCCGCCACCGAGCGGCTGCCCGCGATCCAGGGTTCCGGGATCGTCCTCACCGGCACCGAGTCCACCGAGGTGCGGTCCAACGTGATCCGCGACAACGTGGGCGCCACCCCGCTCTCGGGCGGCGTCGTGCTGTTCAAGAGCTTCGTGGGCGCGAAGAACACCGACAACACCATCAGCGGCAACACGGTCCTGGGTAACCAGCCGGCGGACCTGGCCAACCAGGACACCGGCACGGGCAACCGCTTCACCGGCAATGTCTGCACCACCTCCGCACCGGCCGGGATGTGCTGACCGGTGTCCCCCCGCACGAGGAGAAGCGAGACGGTATGACCACCGTGAGCACCACCCCCACCACCACACCCGTCCAGCCCGTTCCCACTCCGCAGCCGGCCATGCGGCTGCGCGAGATCGTGTTCGGCGCGGCCCGCTCCGCCGCCGTACGCGCTGCCGCCCGGCTCGGTGTCGCGGACGCGCTGGGTGAGAAGCCGGCCACCGCGGACGAGCTCGCCGCTGTGGTGAAGACCGAACCCGGCCCGCTGCGACGGCTGCTGCGCGCCCTGTCCTGTTACGGCGTCTTCACGGAGAACGCCGACGGAACCTTCGCCCACACCGAGATGTCGCGGCTGCTGCGCGAGGACGACCCGAACAGCCTGCGGGACATCTCCCTGTGGTGCACGGAGCCGTGGACGTGGGAGGTATGGCCCCGCCTGGACGACGCGGTGCGCTCGGGCGGCAACGTCTTCGAGGACGTGTTCGGCAAGGAGTTCTTCGACTACCTCCACCAGGACGCCCACGAGTCGGCCCAGGTGTTCAACCGGGCGATGACGACGTCCAGCATGCAGTCCGCACGGGACGTCGCCGATCTGCTCGACCTCACCGGGGTGTCGGTCGTCGCCGACATCGGCGGCGGTCAGGGGCACGTCCTGGCGAGCCTGCTGGAGAAGCACGCGTCGGTCAGCGGCACCCTGATGGACCTGCCCGGCGTGGTGGCACGGGCCGACGAACGGCTGCGGGACGGCGGCCCGCTCGCCGGCCGGGCGAGCATCGTGGCCGGTGACTGCCGCGAGGGCATTCCGGTAGCGGCCGATCTCTACATCATCAAGAACATCCTGGAATGGGACGACGACAGCACCCGCCGGGCGCTGCGCGCCGTCATCGCGGCGGCCCGTCCCGGCGCCCGGGTCGTCGTCATCGAGAACCTCGTCGACGACACGCCGTCGATGCGGTTCACCACCGCCATGGACCTGCTGCTGCTCCTGAACGTCGGGGGTGCCAAGCACACCCGGCAGAGCCTGGTCGACCGGCTGTCCGACGCGGGGCTGAGCATCGGCGAGATCCGCCCGGTCAACCCGTATCTGCACGCGTTCGAGTGCGTGGTCGCCGGCTGACCCCGTCCTCACGTGACAGGGCCCCGGGTCCGGCCTCGCGGCCGGGCCCGGGGCCCTGTCACGCCGTCAGGCGCCGGTGTCGCACTCCCAGCGGTAGAACTCCTGTGCCATCGCGTCCTTCGGCCCCCGCCAGGTCTGCGGGTCGTACGGACTGATGAAGGCGGTGAGCCGGTCGCTGAGGCCCCTGAACTCCGGGTGCTCGGTCACCTTGGCGATCTCCGGACCGGGCGGGCGCTCGGACTCGATCATGTGCAGATAGACGTCACCGAACTGGAAGAGCTTGCGCCGGGTGACGCCCACCAGGTGCGGCAGCTCACTGCTGTCGGAGGCGGCGAACAGCTCGGCGATGTCCGGCGCCGATTCCGGCGCCATCCGGGCGACGATCAGAGCGTGGTGCATCGGGTGGGGCCCTTCTGGTACGCGGTCCGGGGCCCGGCCACGAGGGCCGGGCGGCCGGCCGTCGGCGGACGGTGTGTCAGTTGGCCGGGACCGCGGCCGTGCGGCGCTCGCGGTCGCGCTGCTCGATCTTGTCCCTGATGAGTTCCATCTGGACACGGGAGTTGCGGTTGATGTTGTCGGTCATCCACGCGTCGTCGACCGGGGCGTCAGGGCGCATCGCGAAGTCCTGCGTCCACCGCATGAGGGTGCCGCCGGGGGCCTCTGAGTACTCCCAGTGGATGTCCATGTGCTGGAACGGACCGGGCTCCACGCGACGGGCCCGGACGGTGCGTCCGGGGCGGTCCGTGGTGCGCTCGGAGACCCAGCTCCACACCTTGTCGTTCTCGTCGGGGTGCATCGTCAGACGGAAGGTGGTCCGCTCGCCGTCGCGCTCGACGACCTCGACGGAGGCGTACTCGCTGAACAGGCGGGGCCAGTTCTCCAGGTCGTTCGTCATGTCCCAGACGAGGTCCAGGGGGGCGGCGATGACGATCTCGTTCTCGGTGTGTCCGGACACTTCAGGCTCCTGTCATGAGGCTGTTGTTGACGAGGTCGAGGAACTCGCGGGGGGTCTTGCAGCGGTCGGCGTCGGCCGGCAGCGGCTGCCCGTGCCGGTTCTCCAGGACACCGACGATGCCCAGGAGACCCAGCGAGTCGAGGCCGAACTCGTCGAAGGCCGTTCCGGACCGGTTCTCCATCTCCCGCGGGTCGACGGTCAGTCCGGCGCCCTTCTTCATCAGGGCGGCCAGCTCTTCGTAGGTCAGTCGTTCGGTCATGAGGGACTTCTCCTTCGCACGGGGGTGTCGGTGGGGCTCATGCGGGGCGCCGGAGCACCATCGCCGCGTTCGAGCCCATGAGGCCGCGGCTGAGCACGAGGGCCGTGCGCAGTTCGGCGGGGCGGGCCCGGCCCATGACCACGTCGAGGTCGTGGCACACCTCGAAGACGTTGGGCGTGGGCGGGATCAGGCCGTTCTCCATGGAGAGGACGGCGGCGGCAGCGTCCAGCACGGGGGCGCCGCAGTAGGCCCGCCCGATACCGGTCTTGGGCGCGGTCACCGGGACGCGCCGGCCATGCGGGCCGAGCGCGTCGGCCAGCGCCAACGCCTCCGCCCGGTCGGCCTCGGGGACTCCGAGAGCGTCCGCGAAGACCACGTCGATCTCCTCGGGTGCGCAGCCGGCCTCGCGCAGCGCGCCCTCGATGGCGTGGGCGAGCCCTTCGCGGGACTCCTCCCAGCGCATCGCGGTGGTGAAGGTGGCCGCGTGACCGGCGAGTTCGGCGCGGACCCGGGCGCCTCGCTCCCGGGCCGCCGTCTCCTCCTCGACCACGAACATCGCGCCGCCCTCGGCGGGCACGAATCCGCAGGCGTCCGAGGTGAACGGGCGGTAGGCCCGCGTCGGGTCCTCGGCGGCGCTCAGGTCTCGGTAACCGAGCTGGCAGACGACGGAGTAGGGGGCGAGCGGGGCCTCGGCCGCGCCGACCACCACCGCGTCGGTGCCGCGCCGGACGGACCGGTCGGCGTGCGCCAGCGCGTCGAGGCCGCCGGCCTCGTCGCTGGCCACCACCGCGCACGGCCCCTTGAAGCCGCCGCGGATGGAGATCTGGCCGGTGCTGGCAGCGTAGAACCAGGCGATCGACTGGTAGGGGCCGACGTACTTGGAACCCTGGCCCCACAGCCGTTGCAGCTCGCGCTGGCCGAACTCGCCGCCGCCGGAACCGGCGGCGGTCACCACGCCCACGCTGAACGGACGGTCCTCGTAGTCCGCGCGGCCCAGCCGTGCGTCGTCCAGGGCCATGTCGGCCGCGGCCATCGCGAAGTGAGTGAACCGGTCGGTCTGTACGAGGTAGCGCTCCTCGATCAGCGAGGCCGGGTCGAAGCCCCTGACCTCGCCGGCCACGTGCAGCGGCAGCTCCTCGCACCCTTCACGGGTGACCCGGTCCAGGACGCTCATGCCTTCCTGCGTCCGCTTCCAGAAGGCTTCGGTGCTCGTGCCGTTGGGGGCGACGACGCCGATGCCGGTGACGACGGTACGCCGGGCCTTGCGGGTGCTCATGGTGTCCTCCCACCGTTTCTGGTCAGGGCCACCGCGGACTGGAATCCGCCGAATCCGCTGCCGACCGACAGGACGCTGCGCAGTTTCAGCGGACGTGCGGTGCGGGGCACGTAGTCGAGGTCGCACTCGGGGTCCGGGGACTCGTAGTTCGCCGTCGGCGGCACCACCTGGTGGACCAGCGCGAGTACGCAGGCCGCGATCTCTATCGCGCCGATCGCCCCGAGCGAGTGACCCACCATCGACTTGATGGAGCTCATCGGTACGTCGTGGGCGTGTGCGCCGAGCGCCCGCTTCACGGCGGCGGTCTCGTGGCGGTCGTTCTGTTTGGTGCCCGAGCCGTGCGCGTTGACGTAGTCGATGTCGGAGGGGGTGATCCCCGCATGGCCGAGCGCCTGGTTGATGGCCTCGGCCATCTCCAGGCCCTCCGGGGTCAGACCCGTCATGTGGTAGGCGTTGCCGAAGGTCGCGTAGCCGGCGATCTCGCAGTAGACCGTCGCACCACGGGCGCGGGCGTGTTCCAGTTCCTCCAGGACGAGCACGGCTCCGCCCTCGCCCATCACGAAGCCGTCGCGGCGGGAGTCGAAGGGCCGGGAGGCGTGCTCCGGGTCCTCGTTGTTGGCCGAGGTCGCCTTGATCGCGTCGAAGCACGCCACGGTGATCGGGGTGATCGGTGAGTCCGAGGCACCGGCGATGCACACGTCAACGCGGCCGTCCTCGATGGAGTGGAAGGCGTAGCCGATCGCGTCGAGGCCGGAGGTGCAGCCCGTGGAGACGGTCTGCACCGGCCCGTGCGCGCCGACCTGTTCGGCGACGGCCGAGGCCAGCGAGCTGGGTGAGAAGGCGCGTTCCAGATGGGGCCCGGCCGGCCGGTGGTCGACGTCCCAGCGTGCTCCGCTGCCGCTGACGGCGACGTAGTCGTGCTCCAGCCGGGTGGTGCCGCCGACCGCGGTACCGAGCGAGACGCCGACGCGCCAGGGGTCGGTCCGCTCCACGTCGAGGCCGGCGTCGGCGAGTGCCTCGCGGGCGGCCACCATCGCGAACTGCACATAGCGGTCCGCTCGGGCGACCTCCTCCTCGTCCAGTCCGTACGCCGCCGGGTCGAAGTCGCACTCGGCGGCGATCCGGGACCGGAAGCCCGCCGGGTCGAAGAGGGTGATGCCCCGGGTCGCTGTGCGGCCGTTGGAGAGGAGGTCCCAGAAGGCCGGGGTGCCGATGCCGCCCGGGGCGACGACGCCGACGCCGGTGACGGCCACGCGCCGGGTCATGAGGCGGCCTCGGTTCGTTCTGGCGGCGCGCCCCGCTCGGCCGACTCGGTGACCTCGGTGTCGACGTGGCCGAGTTCCGGGCGGGGCGCGAGCGGGCCGAGGTGGAAGACCATCCGCGCCTCGACGTCACCCACGTTGCGGAAGCGGTGGCGTACGTTCAGGGGGATCAGCAGCCCCTGGTCCGGCCGCATCGCGTACGGCTCGCCGTCCAGGTCCACTTCGAGCAGCCCGTCCACGACGTAGACGAACTCCTCGGAGTACGGGTGGTAGTGCTCCGCGATGCGGTCGCCGGGCTGAATGATGGCCAGCCCCATGAAGCCGCTGGTGGCGCCCACGGCCGTCGGAGTCAGCAGGGCTCGCAGGTCACCCCCGCGCCTGGTGTTGGGCTGGGTCTCACTGAGGTCCACGATGCGTGGCCGGTGCATGCTCATGACTGCTTTCCTCCTGGCGCATGGCGCGTTGTGTCGACGGGTTGAGCGAGAACCCCCCAGAGTGCTGCTGCGCGGCTCAGGACTCCGCGGCCCGCCGGTCGGTGATCAGCTTCATCTCGGACCGGGCCAGGAAGCGTGCGGCGTCGGCATCGCTCGCCGGTACGGCGTTCGCCTCGCCGTCGAGGAGGCGGGCGAGCCGGGCGGCCTTGCCGGGGCCGTGGATGCCGAGGGACTTGGCGGGCTGCGCGTCGAGCGGGCCGTCCACCTCCAGCAGACGCACCACGATGTCGTCGCGCTGGAAGATCGTGCTGCTCTCGATGGGGCTGCCGGTGTGGTCGGCCTCCTCCTCGTCGTGCTCGGCCAGGAGGCGGGCCAGCGCCATTCCGCAGCCCTCCTTGGCCTGGTAGAACAGCGCGTGGCGCTTGCGCTCCCCGGCCGCGTGGCGGCCTGTCGTCACGTGATGGACGGTGGGCAGGGCCGCCCGGGTGAAGAACATCCTGGCGGAGTCGGGGTCGGCCAGGTCGCGGTCCTGCTCCAGGTACGGGTTGATCGCCTCTTCCACGGCCCGGACCCCGGGCTGCCGGGAAACGTGGCGCAAAGCCGCGAGGAGGTCGCCCTCGACCTCGACCGCGCGCACCACCCGGTTGCCGTGCATGAACAGCGAGGTGCGCCGCAGTCGGGTGTGCTCGTCGACCCGGGCCTGCGGGGAGTCGTAGTCGGCGAGGATCTTCGCGACGATCTCCTCGGTGCCCGGCTTGACGGTGAAGGTCAGCGCGTGGCGCACCACCCCGTCCCCGAGGCGGGGCGCGGCCTGAAGACCGCCCTTGACGGGCTCGAAGCTCTCCTCGAAGGCCGCGCCGGTCTCGCGCAGGACGCTGAAGCGCAGCGAGCGGGTGTCGCGCACACAGCTGTGCAGGGGCTGGACGGTGGCAACGTGGTCCTCGCTGTTGACCCAGGCGAGGAAGGGCGGCGCGCTCTCCCACTCGCTGGTGATGAGCCACTGCGACGGGTTCTCGATGGACTGGCACAGCTGGTCGCTGATGTGGCCGGGGATCGAGGCGACCTGGTTGCGCATGTGCTCGTACGCCTCCAGGAACTGCTTCTGGGCGCCGTCGTGCAGGTCAAGCAGCAGGATGACCCGCAGCCTTGATCCGTCGAAGGCGGACTGGGAGGTCCGTTCCGAGAGCGTGGTGGTCATCTTGCGAACTCCTTCGAGACGAGGGGAGAACCGGCCGGGCCGGTGGAACCGTCGAGTGGGGGGTCGGAGCGGGGAATCTCCCGGCGGATGCGCACGGTCCGCCCGGACCGTGGGCGACGTCTCCGTGACCGATCGTGAAACGCTGGACCGGCTGACGCGAGATTTATGAACCGTTCAGGTGAGCGGGCGTCCGAACCGCTCCGACAGGGGTCGGACAAGGGCATGGACACTGCATCTGTACGGCGTCCGAGCTGGAGCAACTGATGAACGAGAACGTCGACGTCCATGTACCGGTCCTCATCGTGGGCGGCTCCCTGGTGGGTCTGTCCGCGTCCCTCTTCCTCGGCCGGCTGGGCGTCGAACACCTGCTGGTCGAGAAGCACGCCGCCACCTCGACACACCCACGGGGCCGCGGCAACAACGTCCGCACGATGGAGATCTTCCGCCGGGCGGGGGTCGAGCCGCAGATCCGGGCGGCCGCCTCCGTACTGGCGGAGAACCACGGCATCCTGCAAGCCGGTTCACTGACCGGCGACGACCAGGAGTGGCTCTTCAAGGAGATCGACCCGGGTGGCGCACTGGCCCGCTTCAGCCCGAGCGGGTGGTGCCTGTGCAGCCAGAACGACCTGGAGCCGGTTCTCCTGGACCGGGCCCGGGAGCAGGGCGGCGATCTGCGGTTCTCCACCGAACTGCTCTCGTTCGACCAGGACGGGTCGGGGGTCGGGGCGGTCCTGAAGAACCGGGAGACGGGCGAGCACACCACCGTGCGGGCGGACTACCTGATCGCCGCCGACGGTCCGCGCAGCCCGGTCCGCGAGCAGTTGCGCATCGGCCGTTCGGGTGCCGGTGACCTGTTCCACAACGTGAGCATCACCTTCCGGTCCCGTGCGCTCGCCGATGTGCTGGGCGACCGGCGTTTCATCGTGTGCTACCTGACCAATCCGGAAGCGGACGGCGCACTCCTGCCGGTGGACAACGAGCGGGAGTGGGTGTTCCACGCGCCGTGGCAGCCGGGCCGCGGCGAGACGCTGGAGGACTTCACGGACAAACGGTGTGTGGCACACATCCGCAAGGCCGTCGGAGCTCCGGACATCGACGTCGAGATCACGGGCAAGGCACCGTGGCACGCGGCGGAGCGGGTGGCCGACCGGTACGCCCGGGGCCGGGTCTTCCTCGCCGGCGACTCGGCGCACGAGATGTCGCCGACGGGGGCGTTCGGCTCCAACACCGGCATCCAGGACGCGCACAACCTGGCGTGGAAGCTCGCGGCCGTGCTGCGCGGTGAGGCGGGCCCCGGCCTGCTGGACACCTACGAGGCGGAGCGGCGGCCGGTGGCCCGGGCGACGAGCGAGCGGGCCTCGGCGCGTTCCGGCGAACACAGCCACCCAGGGTACGCGGCTCCGCCGACCATGGGCGGCGGGAAGCGCGGCGGGATGCTGAACGTGGCGCTGGGATACCGCTATGTGGACGGCGCTGTGCTGGGCATCGGCCCGGAGTGGCCCGTGGTGCCCGAGGGCGTGCAGCTGGCGGGTGAACCGGGCAGCAGGGCCCCGCACTTGTGGGTCCGCCGGGCCGGTGAACGGATCTCCACGCTGGATCTGTACGAGCGGTCGTTCGTGCTCCTGACCGACGCCGCGGACGTGGCGTGGCGCCGGGCGGCCGCGCGGGTCGGCGAGCGGCTGGGGGTACGGCTCGACGCGTTCGGGATCGGCTCGGGGCCGGGCGGCGACCTGGAGCCGGAGGACGGTGCCGACTGGGCCGAGGCGCACGGGACGAGCACCGAGGGTGCCGTGGTGGTGCGCCCCGACGGGTTCGTCGCCTGGCGTGCGGAGTCGGGTGTCGAGGACGCCGACGCGGCGCTGCACGAGGTCATGGTGGCGCTGCTGCGCCGGGACTGACGCCCCGGGCGGCCCAGCAGGGATCAGCCCACGCCGAACGACCGGAGGGCCGCGAGGAATTCCTCCGGCCGTTCGGTGTGCACGAGATGGCCCGCGTCGATGGTGGTGTGTCGCGCGCCGGGGATCTGGCGGGCCATCCAGGCGAGGTCCTCCTGGGCGATCTGGCTCCTGGGCCCGCCGCCGATGACGAGCGTGGGGGCGGTGATCTCGCCGAGGCGTTCGCGGCTCTCCGGATCCGGGTCGTTGAGCTGGGCGTCGGTGGAGGGCACGACGGGCCAGTCGAAGTCCAGCTCTCCGGCCGGGCGTTCGGCCGGTGCGCGGGGCGGGTCGAGAGGGAAGGGCGGCGGCGCCTCCTCGATGACGAGGCGGCCGATGAGTCCGGGCTGCCGCTCGGCGAGCAGATACGCCGCGGCGCCGCCCATGGAGTGTCCGACGACCGTGGCACCGGAGAGGTTGCGGGCCTCCAGGAAGGCGTGCAGGTCGTCGCGGAACAGCTCGAAGGAGTAGCGTCCGGGCCAGTCGCTGAGTCCATGGCCGCGGAAGTCGAACGCGTACACCCGGTGCCGGGCGGAGAGCCGCTCGGCGATGGTGGCCCAGGTGGTGCTGTCGCCGCAGCGTCCGTGGGCGAGGACGACGGGCGGCGCGGCCGGGTCGCCCCACGCCCGGTAGGCGAGCCGGATGCCACCGGCCTGGACGCTGCGCACGTCCGGGTCCAGGAACGCGGCGAGGGTACGGACGAACGCGCCCGGGTCGTCGAGCCAGGGGAAGTGGCCGGCGTCGCGCTGCACGGCGAACTCCGATTCCGGGTAGAGCGCGGCCAGTTCGGCAGCACGGTCGGGCGTGGTCACGCCGTCGTACTCACCTGCGAGGACGAGCACCGGGGCCGGGAGGGCCCGCAGGGCGGTGACCGTCGCAGCGGGATCGAACGCTCCCTGCCCGTAGTAGGCCCGCGCCGCTTCGGAGTTGATCTGCTGCGCGGAGGCAGCGGCGTGGGCCTGCGCGTCGGCGTCCCAGCGCCCGTACAGGAACGGCCTTGAGGCGGCGCGCAGTTCGTCGGTCAGTCGCCCTGCCCAGATCTCCTCCAGAGCCGGGAGCGCCTGCGCGTACCAGGGTTCCGCGCTGCGCAGGGCGGCGGCCTCCCGGGCCTCGCGCTCGACGAAGGGCAAGCCGACCGCCCGCGTGGTGGGCGCGACGAGGATCAGGCTCCGCAGGGCGTGTGGGTAGCGGGCCGCGTAGAGCGAGGCGAGGTCCCCGGCCGCCGAGTGGGCGAGCAGGTCGACGCGGTCGGTCCCGAGGTGCCGGCGCAGCGCCTCGACGTCCTCGACGAGCCGGTCGCAGCGGTAGGTGGAGATGTCGTCCGGTACGTCGGAGCCCCCGGTGCCCCGCAGATCCAGAATGATCAACTGCCGTACGGCGGAGAGTCCGCCGAGGTCCCCGAGGTAGGCGCCGGCCCGCATGGCGCCGCCCGGCAGGCAGATCAGCGGCGCGCCCTCCCCCGTGACGTGATAGGCGAGCTCGGTCCCGTCGTACGTGTGGAAAGTCGGCATGGACCCATCCAAACAGGGCCGACCGGGTGATGCAGCAGTGTTCGGTACGGGCGTATCCGGGGAACGCATCGGATGCGTCGCGCCTCTTGCCACACCGGGGAAGATCCTGAATTACTGCTCCCGGAGGAACGACCGAATGATCGGTCGTCTGCACGGTGCACGGAACGAGGGAGATCCGCATGACGGCTCTGCTGGACGTGGCGGAACGGATGGGCCGCGAGGAGCTCGCGGCACTGCAGTTGGAGCGGTTGCGGGCCACCCTGCGTCATGCGTACGACAACGTCGGCCACTACCGGCAGGCGTTCGACCGGGCGGGGCTTCGTCCGGACGACTGCCGCTCGCTGGCCGACCTGGCCCGGTTCCCGTTCACCACCAAGGCCGATCTGCGCGACAACTATCCGTTCGGGATGTTCGCGGTCCCCGAGGAGCGGGTGCGACGCATCCACGCCTCCAGCGGGACGACCGGCCGGCCCACGGTCGTCGGCTACACCGAGAGGGATCTGGACACCTGGGCGGACGTGGTCGCCCGCTCGATCAGGGCAGCCGGCGGGCGTCCCGGGCAGAAGGTCCATGTCGCGTACGGATACGGTCTGTTCACCGGAGGCCTCGGCGCGCACTACGGCGCGGAGCGGCTCGGCTGCACGGTCATTCCGGCTTCCGGCGGCATGACGGCCCGGCAGGTGCGGCTGATCCAGGACTTCCGGCCCGAGGTCATCATGGTGACGCCGTCCTACATGCTGACGCTCCTGGACGAGTTCGAGCGGCAGGGCGTGGACCCGCGGGCGACGTCACTGAAGGTGGGGATCTTCGGGGCCGAGCCGTGGACGCAGGAGATGCGCCGCGAGATCGAGGAACGGTTCGCGATCGACGCGGTCGACATCTACGGGCTGTCCGAGGTGATGGGCCCGGGTGTGGCGCAGGAGTGCGTGGAGACGAAGGACGGACTGCACATCTGGGAGGACCACTTCTATCCCGAGGTGGTCGACCCGTTCACCGGCGAGGTGCTGCCCGAAGGGGCCGAGGGTGAGCTGGTGTTCACCTCACTCACCAAGGAGGCCATGCCGGTCATCCGCTACCGGACCCGTGACCTCACCCGGCTGCTGCCCGGCACGGCCCGGGTCTTCCGGCGGATGGAGAAGGTCACCGGGCGCAGCGACGATCTCGTGATCCTGCGCGGGGTGAACCTCTTCCCGACGCAGATCGAGGAGATCGTGCTCCGCACCCCCGGTGTGTCGCCCCACTTCCAGCTGCGGCTGACCCGCGAGGGGCGCCTCGACGTGCTGACGGTGCGGGCGGAGGCCCGGGCCGGGGCGACACCGGAGCAGCGGGCGGCGGCCACCGTGTCGGTCGCGGTGGCCGTCAAGGACGGGGTCGGCGTCTCGGTCCGGGTCGAGATCCTCGATCCGGAGACGTTGGAGAGGTCCGTCGGCAAGTTCAGGAGGATCGTGGACGAGCGGGAACGTCCCGGCAGTTGACCTCCCCGAGCCGCCGGCGGGCGCGCCAACACCCCCTGGGGCCCGCGTGGTTGCTGTGGCAGGATGCGTCGGGGGGCATGACCTGCACGGAGACGTGTCCGGCCTGCACCGTCCCGTTCCCGCTGTTCTCCCGTACCGAAGAACTTGGAGCCCGCCATGACGACAGGACCGGCCGAGGCCCGGATCGACACCGGCAGGCCCCACCCCGCGCGTGTCTACGACTATCTCCTGGGCGGCAAGGACCACTACCCCGTCGATCAGGCTCTCAGCGAGCAGATGCCGCCCGAGGCGAAGGAGGCCGTCGCACAGAACCGGGCGTTCATGCACCGGGCAGCCGGCTGGGCCGCGCGTTCGGGCATCGACCAGTTCCTCGACGTCGGGACGGGCATTCCGACCCGGCCCAACCTTCATCAGGTGGTGCAGGAGATCAACCCCGCGGCCCGGGTCGTCTACACGGACAACGACCCCATCGTCCTGCGGCATGCCGAGGCGCTGCTCGTCAGCACACCGGAGGGGGCCACGGACTACCTCGAAGAGGACGTACGCGAGCCGGCGAAGATACTCGAACACGCGGGTGCCGTGCTGGACTTCGGCCGGCCCGTCGCACTGTCCCTCATCGCCCTCATGCACTTCGTACCCGACGAGGACGACCCCTACGGCATCACCCGCACCCTCCTGGACGCCCTGGCCCCGGGAAGCTGTCTGGTGCTTTCGCACTTCACCAAGGACTTCCTCTCCGGTGAACAGGACAGGACCGACGAGTACCGGGCGAGCGGGATCACTTTGCGGCCCCGGACGAGGCCGGAGGTCGCCCGGTTCTTCGACGGGCTCGACCTGGTCGATCCGGGCCTGGTCACGGCTCCCCGGTGGAACCCGGGGGCGGCTGTTCCAGAGAGCAGGGACGCCACCGACAGCTTCCATGTCGGGGTCGCCCGCGTCCGCCCGTAGGGACCCGCCGCCTCTCAGGCGAAGCGGTCGCGGAGCTCCCGCTTGAGGATCTTTCCGCTGGCGTTGCGCGGGAGTCCGCCCACGAACACGACCCTCTTCGGGGCCTTGAAGTGGGCGAGCTTCTCACGGGCGTGGTCGATCAGTTCGGCCTCGGTCGCCTCCCCGCGCAGGACGACGACGGCGGTGACGGCTTCGATCCAGCGCTCGTCAGGCAGTCCGACGACGGCCGCCTCGGCGACGGCCGGGTGGGTGTAGAGCGCGTCCTCGACCTGACGGGAGGCGACGAGCACGCCACCGGAGTTGATGACGTCCTTGACCCGGTCGACGACGGTGAAGTAGCCCTCCGCGTCACGGACGGCGAGGTCGCCGGAGTGGAACCAGCCGTCGCGGAACGCCTCGGCGCTCTCCTGCGGCTTGTCCCAGTAGCCGCTGCACAGCTGGGGCGAGCGGTAGACCACCTCGCCCGCGGTGCCGTCGGGAACGTCCTCGCCGTTCTCGTCGACGACCTTGGCCTCGACGAAGAGGACGGGCCGGCCGCAGGAGTCCATCCGGCCCTCGTGCTCGTCCGGCCCCAGGACGGTGGCGAGGGGGCCGATCTCGCTCTGGCCGAAGCAGTTGTAGAAGGCGAGATGCGGGAGACGCTCGCGGAGGCGTTCCAGCACCGGGACGGGCATGATCGACGCGCCGTAGTACGCCTTGCGCAGGCCGCCGAGGTCGCGGGCCGCGAAGTCCGGATGGTTGGCGAGGCCGATCCAGACGGTGGGCGGGGCGAAGAGGCTGTCGGCCTGTCCCGACTCGACGAGGTCGAAGATCCGGGCCGCGTCCGGGGCGTCGAGAATCGTGTTCTCGGCGCCGACCGCGAGGTAGGGCAGCAGGAACACGTGCATCTGCGCGGAGTGGTAGAGCGGCAACGCGTGCACGGGCCGGTCGGCGGCGCGCAGATCGAGGGCGGTGACGGCGCTGACGTACTCGTGGACGAGGGCGCCGTGCGTCATCATCGCGCCCTTGGGCAGGGCGGTGGTGCCGGAGGTGTACAGCAGCTGGACGAGGTCGTCCGCGGCCGGTTCGTGCGCGGACGTGAAGGGGCGCGGGGTGCCGAGTTCGGCCAGGAGCGAGCCGGGGGCGTCGCGCAGCGGCCGTACGGCATACCCCTCCGGGACGCGGCCGGCGAGGTCCGGGTCGGTGAGGACCAGGGAGCTGCCGGACTGGCTCAGGATGTACGCGAGGTCCTCGCCGGTGAGGTTCTGGTTGACCGGCACATGGACGAGGCCGGCCCGGGCGCAGGCGAGGTATGCGATCAGGTACGCGTCGGAGTTGTGCGCGTAGGAGGCGACCCGGTCCCCGGGGCGCAGCCCGTGGCCGTCCATGAGGACGGCGGCCGCGGTGCCGACCGCCTCGTCGAGGCCGCGGTAGGTCCAGGCCCGGTCGGCGTACCGCAGGGCGGTGCGTTCGGGGGTGCGCCGTGCGCTGCGGGTCACGACGCCGTCGACTGTGCTGCTGCGTACACCGGTCATGGCGTGATCCTGTGCGGCTCGGGCCCCGGGGTCAAGGGTCCGGATTCCGACCGGGATGTTGACAGACGTACAGGAGTGCTGGCTGAGTTTCCCCTGACATCTCGAACTCCTGAGTAACCGTCTTTCGCACCCGCTGAGTTGGGAGGACCTTTGCCCCTCCGGAACCGTCTGAGGATTCTCGCCATATCCGGTCTGGCGCTGTTCACCGTGTCGGCGTCACTGCCGCCGGCCTCGGCGCACAGCACCCGTCCCCATCACCCGTCGGGGGGCGGCCTCTCCGCCGTGATCCGCTACACCGAGTACGGCATTCCGCACATCGTGGCGAAGGACTACGCGAATCTGGGCTTCGGCAACGGCTGGGCGCAGGCCGCCGACCAGGTGTGCACGCTCGCCGACGGCTTCGTCACGCTGCGCGGGGAGCGGTCCCGGTACTTCGGCCAGGACGCGGCGCCGGACGGCTCGCTGTCGTCGGCGGCGAAGAACCTGTCCAGCGACCTGTACTTCCGCGGGGTACGCGACAGCCGCACCGTGGAAAAGCTGCTGAAGGTGCCCGCCCCTGCCGGACCGAGCCGTGCGACGAAGGAACTGCAGCGCGGCTGGGCGGCCGGTTACAACGCCTGGCTGGCACAGAACCGGATCACCGACTCCGCCTGCCGGGGCGCCCGCTGGGTGCGCCCGGTGACCACGCTCGACGTGGCGGAGCGGGCCTTCGCACTCTCCGTGCTCGGCGGCCAGGGCCGCGGCATCGACGGCATCACGGCTGCGCAGCCGCCCGCCCCCGCGCAGCCGCCCACTCCCCCGTCCCCCTCACCCGACGACGCGGCGGACGCGGCGGCGCGGCTGCTGTCGACGCAGAACGCGGACATGGGGTCCAACGCGGTGGCGTTCCGCGGCAGTACGACAGCGGGCGGGCGCGGACTACTGCTCGGCAACCCGCACTACCCGTGGCAGGGCGGGCGGCGGTTCTGGCAGTCCCAGCAGACGATTCCCGGTGAGCTGAACGTGGCGGGCGGTTCGCTGCTCGGCTCGGCGACCATGTCGATCGGCCACAACGCGCACGTCGCGTGGAGCCACACGGTGGCCACGGGTGTCACCCTCAACCTGCATCAGCTGAGCCTCGATCCGGCCGATCCGACCGCGTACCTGGTGGACGGGAAGCCGCAGCGAATGACGAAGCGCACTGTCTCCGTCGCGGTCGAGGGCGGCCGGGAGGTGACGCGCACCCAGTGGTGGACCCGCTACGGGCCCGTCGTCACCTCGCTCGGTGCGGGTCTGCCACTGCCCTGGACGCAGACGACCGCGTACGCGCTGGGCGACCCGAACGCGGTGAACCTGCGCTCGGGAGACACCGCGCTCGGGTTCAGCAAGGCCCGCAGCACGGCCGGGATCAAGGAGGCACTGCGCCGTACGCAGGGGCTGCCGTGGGTCAACACGATCGCGGCCGACTCCTCCGGGCACACGTTCTTCTCGCAGTCGCAGGTGCTGCCGAGGATCACGGACGAGCTCGCACAGCGCTGCTCGACGCCACTGGGCAGGGCGACGTACCCGGCGTCGGGACTCGCCGTACTGGACGGCTCGCGGAGCGACTGCGCACCGGGGTCGGACCCGGACGCCGTACAGCCCGGGATCTTCGGCCCGGGCCGGATGCCCACCGTGGAGAACGCGCCGTACGTCGAGAACTCAAACGACAGCGCCTGGCTGACGAACGCCGACGCCCCGCTGACCGGGTACGAGCGTGTCTTCGGGACGGTCGGCACACCGCGCTCCATGCGCACCCGGGGCGCCGTCGAGGACGTCTCCGCGATGGCGGAGGACGGCGGGCTGACTGTCGCCGATCTGCAGCGACAGCAGTTCGCGAACCGGTCGCCGGCCGGCGACCTGGCCGCGTCCGGCCTGGCAGGCGCCTGCGCGGCGCTGCCCGGTGGCACGACTCCCGGGAGCGCGGGCACGCCGGTCGATGTCTCGGCGGCCTGCCCGGTGCTGCGCGACTGGGACCGGAAGGTCGACACGGGGAGCCGGGGCGCACTGCTCTTCGACCGGTTCTGGCGCCGCGCGGTGGTCGTGCCGGCGGCCGACCTGTGGAAGGTGCCGTTCTCCCCCGCCGACCCCGTCGGCACGCCGAACACGCTCGACACCGCGACTCCCGGCGTCCTCACGGCCCTCGCCGACGCCGTAACCGAGCTGAGGGGTGCGGGGATCGCCCTGGACGCACCGCTGGGCGAGCACCAGTCCGTACTGCGGGGCGAGCGGCGTATCCCGATCGGCGGCGGTACGGAATCCCTGGGCATCTGGAACAAGACCGAGGGCGTGTGGGACGCGGCGGCCGGCGGGTACACGGACATCTCGACCGGGTCCAGCTACATCCAGGCGGTCGGCTGGGACGGCGGCCCCTGCCCCGTGGCGCGCACCCTGCTCACGTACGCGCAGTCGTCGAACCCGGCGTCGCCGCACTACAGCGATCAGACCGAGCTGTACTCGGGTGAGCGCTGGGTGACGTCGCGGTTCTGCGAGAAGGACATCGCGCGTTCGCCCGCTCTGCGGGTGGTGCGGGTGCGCGAGCACCGCTGAGGCCTGACGGCTCGCGATCAGCCCCTGACCGTACACGTACACCGGGTCAGGGGCTGATCGCGAGGAAGACGAACGCGGCGAAGATCGACAGGTGCACACCGCCCTGGAGCAGGGTGGCACGCCCCGGTACGACGGTCAGCGCGCCGACCACCACGGTCAGCGCGAGCAGCACCATATGGGTGGCGCTCAGCCCGAGGTGGAGCGGTCCGGACAGCCAGATCGAGGCGAGTGCGATGGCCGGGATCGTCAGGCCGATGCTGGCCATCGCCGAGCCGAGCGCCAGGTTGAGACTGGTCTGGATGCGTTCGCGGCGTGCCGCCCGTACGGCGGCCAGGGTCTCCGGGAGGAGCACCAGCAGCGCGATGACGACGCCGACGACGGCCTGCGGCATGCCGGCGGCCTCCACCCCGGACTCGATGGCCGGTGAGACGGCCTTCGCGTCGCCGACGACGGCGACCAGTGCCACCAGCAGCATGGTCAGGCTCAGCGCGGTGGCCCCCCTGCCCGGCAGCGCCGCCCGGTGCTCGTCCTGTTTGAGGTGTCCGTCCTGGGTGAGCGGGAGGAAGTACTCACGGTGTCTGACGGTCTGTACGGCGACGAACAGGCCGTACAGGAACAGGGAGGCGACAGCGGCGAAGGTGAGCTGGGCGGAGGAGAACTCGGGGCCCTCCTTGCCGATGGTGAACGTGGGCAGCACCAGGCTGAGCGTGGCCAGGGTCGCCACGGTGGCGAGGGCGGCGCCCGAGCCCTCCGCGTTGAAGACGACCACACGGGTCCGGACGGCCCCCACCAGCAGCGAGATGCCGACGATGCCGTTGCAGGTGATCATCACGGCCGCGAAGACGGTGTCCCGCGCGAGGGCGGACGTCTTGGGTCCGCCGTCCACCATGAGGGTGACGATGAGCGCCACCTCGATGACGGTCACGGCGACGGCCAGGACGAGTGAACCGAACGGCTCACCGACGCGGTGGGCGATCACCTCCGCGTGGTGCACGGCGGCCAGGACGGCGCCGGCGAGGCAGAGCGCGACCACTCCGACGGCGAACGGCGGGAGCTCACGCCCCCAGCTGAACACCAGCGCGAGCGCGGCGACCAGCGGCACGACCACGGTCCACCGGGTCGCCAGTGACCGGATCGTCGCGCTCGTGTTCATGGGCCATACGCTGCCAGAACCGGCCGGGGCCCGCTCGGCGGGCCGGGCCCGCCGAGCGGGTCAGGCGTGCCGAGGGGTCAGGCGTGCCGAGGGGTCAGGCGTGCCGAGGGGTCAGGCGTGCCGAGGGGTCAGGCGTGACCCTCCCAGTACGGTTCGCGCAGCCGCCGTTTGTACAGCTTGCCGTTGGGATCGCGGGGCATCGTCGCGATGAAGCCGAGCGTCTTGGGTCGTTTGTACCCGGCGAGCAGCGACTCGCAGTGTCCGAGGATCTCGGCGGCGAGTTCCTCACCCGCCTCGTGCCCCTCGGCGGCCTCGATGACGGCTCTGACCTCCTCGCCCCAGTCGGCGTGCGGGATGCCGAAGACGGCGGCGTCGGCGACCGCGGGGTGGCTGAGCAGGGCGCTCTCGATCTCGGCCGGGTAGATGTTCACCCCGCCGGAGATGATCATGTCGATCGTGCGGTCGCGGAGGAAGAGGTAGCCGTCCTCGTCCAGGACGCCGAGGTCGCCGACGGTGAAGAAGTCGCCGATGCGGTTCTTCCTCGTCTTGCTCTCGTCCTTGTGGTAACTGAAGCCGCCGGTCCGCATCTTCATGTAGACGGTGCCGAGCTCGCCCGGGCCGAGCCGGTTCCCGTCGTCGTCGAAGACCGCGAGTTCGCTGATCGGCCAGGCCCGGCCGACGGTACCCGGCTTCTTCAGCCAGTCGTCGGCGGTGGCGAAGGCGCCGCCTCCCTCGCTGGCCGCGTAGTACTCCTCGACGCAGCCGCCCCACCAGTCGATCATGGCCCGTTTGACGTGGTCCGGGCAGGGGGCCGCGCCGTGGATGGCGTGGCGCATCGCCGAGACGTCGTACGCCTGTTTCACCTCGTCGGGGAGGGCGAGCAGGCGGTGGAACTGGGTGGGGACCATGTGGGTGTGGGTGCAGCGGTGGGTGTCCATCGCCCGCAGCATCTCCTCGGGCGACCACTTGTCCATGAGGACGAGGGGGTGGCCGATGTGCAGGGCCGCTCCCGCGAACTGCAGCACGGCGGTGTGGTAGAGGGGCGAGCAGACCAGGTGGACGTTGCCGTCGAACGGCTTGATGCCGAAGATGCCGAGGAAGCCGCCGAGGTAGCTCTCCTCGGGGAGCTTTCCGGGCAGCGGACGGCGGATGCCGCGCGGGCGGCCTGTGGTGCCGGAGGTGTAGTTCATGACCCAGCCGAGCGTGCGCCCCTCGGGGGGCGACACCGGCCGGTTCTCCAGCAGTTCGGCGTACGGGCGGAAGCCGTCGACCGCGCCGACTCCGTAACGGTGGCTCGCGGGCAGTTTCGCCTCGTCGGCTGCGGCGGTCGCGGCCTCGGTGAAGCGTTCGTGGGCGATCAGCACCTTGGCGCCGGAGTCGGAGACGATCCAGGCGATCTCCGGCCCGACGAAGTGGTGGTTGACCGGGACGAGGTAGAACCCGGCCTGCGAGGCGGCGAGATAGGCGGTGAGGAACTCGACGCCGTTGGGCAGGACGACCGCGAACGCGTCGCCCTCTTCGAGGCCTGCGGCGCGCAGCCCGTGGACCATGCGGTTGGCCTCGGCGTGCAGCCGTCCCGCCGTCCACTCCTCGCCGTGGGGTGCGATCAGGACCATGCGGTCGGGGTCGGCGGCGGCCTGGGCCCAGAAGCCGTTGGGCGGCTGGCTCATGAGGCGCTCCGTCCGGCGATGCGGTTGATCCGGTCGATGGCTCGTTCGAAGCCGCTGGTCAGGTCGTCGAAGACGGCCTGCACGCTGCGTTCGGTGTTCATCCGGCCGACGATCTGGCCGACGGGCGTGCCGAGCAGTGCGCCCGTCTCGTACTTCTGGATACGGGAGACGGCCTCGGCCACCAGCAGCCCCTGCAGCGGCATGGGCAGCGTGCCGGGCCCCGACGGGTCGTCCCAGGCGTCGGTCCATTCGGTACGGAGCTGGCGCGCGGGTTTGCCGGTGAGGGCGCGCGAGCGGACCGTGTCGCCGGAGCCCGCGGCAAGAAGTTTGGCGGTCAGCGCCCGGGAGTGCATGTCGGCCTCCTCGGTGGTGAGCCAGAGGGAGCCCAGCCAGACGCCCTGGGCGCCCAGCGCAAGTCCCGCGGCGATCTGCTCACCGCTGCCGATGCCTCCGGCCGCGAGGACCGGGAGCGGCCCCACGGCGTCGACCACGTCCGGGACCAGGACCATGGACGCGATCTCCCCGGTGTGGCCCCCTGCTTCGTATCCCTGGGCGACGACGACGTCGATGCCCGCGTCCGCGTGGTGGCGGGCATGCCGGGCGCTGCCGGCGAGCGCGGCGACGAGGACGTCCTGGTCGTGGGCGCGGGCGACGACATCGGCAGGCGGTGAGCCCAGCGCGTTGGCGAGGAGCTTGATGGGGTAGTCGAACGCCACGTCGAGCTGGTTGCGGGCGACTTCCTCCATCCAGCCCGTGATGCGCCAGCCCGAGGCCTCGCCCTCGGCGAGTTCGGGGACGCCGTGTTTGGCGAGGGTCTCCTGGACGAACTGCCGGTGGCCTGGCGGGATCATCGCCTCCACATCGGCCTCGCTCACGCCCTCCACCTTCTTCGCGGGCATGACGACGTCGAGGCCGTAGGGCTTGCCGTCGGTGTGTTCCTGCATCCAGTCGAGGTCGCGTGCGAGGTCATCGGGGGCGGTGTAGCGGACCGCGCCGAGTACGCCGAATCCACCGGCCCGGGTGATGGCCGCGGCCACCGCCGGGAACGGCGTGAAGCCGAAGATGGCGTGCTCGATCCCCAGTTTTTGACTCAGCTCCGTCTCCATGGGCGGCAGGATGCCGCAGTCCGACAACCGAGGGAAGAGATTTTCTGATGCAGTGTCAGATTCTTTGTGACTCCGGGGGCCTACGGGACGGCGGAGGGTGACAGTACTCTCTGCTTCGGCAGGAAGTTTCAATCCCGGAAGAGATTTCGAAAGTTACTTTCACACATGGGAAGGGGTTCCGGATGACCGAGGACACGGCGGGCCGGGGCATCAGCCGGCGGAGGCTGGGCGGTGGGATGCTGGCCCTGGGCGGAGCACTCGCCCTGGCGCCCATCCCGTTCGCGGCGGCGGCGTCTGCCACGGAGTCGGGGGCGGGGTCGTCGGACATGGGAACAGGGACCGCCGAGGGGAGCCCCGCCGGCCGGGACAGGCCGACGCTGCGGCGAGGATCGGCCTCCCGTGCGGGGCTGTTGCAGGAGCCGCTCGACCGGCTCGTCACCGAGGCGGAGAGATACCTCGCCGACGTGCCCAAACACCCTTGGTACGCGGGCGCCGTGCTGCTCGCGGGGCGAGGCGGGACGGTGGCGCTGCACCGGCCGATCGGCAAGGCGGTGCGCTATGCGGCGTACGACGAGAAGACCGACACCGGCGTGGAGTTCCCGGCGGACCAGCAGATCCCCATGGCCGAGGACACGGTCTTCGACCTGGCGTCGGTGTCGAAGCTGTTCACATCGATCCTGGCCGTGCAGCAGATCGAGCGCGGCTCGCTGGAACTGGAGGCGACCGTCGCCTCGTACCTCCCCGACTTCGCCGGCGGCGGCAAGCAGGACATCACGATCCGTCAGCTGCTCACGCACACCTCGGGTTTCCGGGCCTGGATTCCGCTCTACAAGGCGCCCACCCGCGAGGGGAAGCTGGAGCTGATCTGGAACGAGGTACCGGCGAGCCCGCCCGGCACGGCCTACCTCTACTCCGACCTGAATCTGATCTCTCTCCAGCTGGTGCTGGAGAAGATCACCGGTCTGACCGAGGATGTACTGCTCCGCGAACGGATCACCGCTCCGCTCGGGATGCACCGCACTCGCTACAACCCACCGGCCTCCTGGAAGCCGAAGATCGCGGCGACCGAGGACGCCCGGCTCCCCTGGTCCGGGCTGGAGCGCGGACTGGTCTGGGGCGAGGTGCACGACGAGAACGCGTACAGCCTGGACGGTGTCGCGGGCCACGCCGGAGTCTTCTCCTGCGCCTGGGACCTGGCGATCCTCGCCCGCACCCTGCTCAACGGCGGGGTCTACGGCCGCGCGAGGATCCTCTCGGCCGCATCGGTGGACCTGCTGTTCACGGACTTCAACACCGCGTTCCCCGGCGACGAGCACGGCCTCGGCTTCGAGCTCTACCAGCACTGGTACATGGGCGCGATGGCCACTCCGCGCACGGCGGGCCACACCGGATTCACGGGCACCAGCCTCGTCCTCGACCCGACCACGGACTCGTTCCTGATCGTGCTGGGCAACTCGGTCCACCCGGTGCGTAGTTGGCGCTCCGGCAGCGCGCCACGCGTCGCCACCGCCAACCAGATGGCCCGGGCCGTCGCGGTCCGCCCGGCCCGGGGCCGTACGGCGTGGTTCTCCGGCCTGGCAAGCGCCTCGTCGGCCACCCTGGCGCTCCCGCCGCTCCCGCTCGCCTCCGCGCGGGCCCGGCTGAGCTGCGCGTTGTGGTGGGACACCGAGCCCAACTCCGACTTCCTCTTCCTGGAGGGGTCGGCGGACGGCGGAACGACCTGGCAACCGGTCCCCTTCACCACCGGTCCGGCCTCGCCGAAGGGGCAGCAGCAGCCCGAACCGCATCCGGCGGGCTCCGTGTCCGGCTGGTCGGGCCGGGTCTGGCACCGGCTGGAGGCGGACCTCGCGCAGTGGCGCGGTGAGGAGTTGCGGCTGCGCTGGCGGTACACCACGGATCAGCTGTACGTCGGCCGCGGGGTGTACGTGGACGCCATCAGGGTCGAGGACGGCGGACGAACGGTCTTCGACGAGGGCCGGCCGGGTGACGCCCGGCGCATCGAGGCGAACGGCTGGGCCGCTTCGGCGGACTGACCATCACCCCATGGGGGTGGCCGGGCCATCGGGGCCGGCCGCCCTCACGCGGGGTCCGCAGGCATGCCCCCTATTCGGTGCGCAGCGCTGTGGCCGTCCGGGACCCGGCGGCCCAGCCGGCCGGCAGGAGCGCGCCCAGGGCGGCGATGAGCAGGCCTCCGAATGCGAGCGGGAGCAGTTGGGCCACGTGGTAGACGGCGACGGCGGAACCGGGGAGCCGGAGCCCCACGCTGTCGCCCATGGCGGGCATGACCCAGCCGTGCAGCGCGACGCCGAGCGGTGCACCCAGCGCACCCGCGACCAGGCCGGTCACGACGACCGAGGTGAGAACCATGGCGACGGTCTGCCTCGGGGTCATGCCGAGGGCCTTGTGGATGCCGATCTCCCGGACGCGCTCGCGGGTGTCGAGCAGCACGCCGTTGAGTACGCCGAGCGCAGCGACGGCGACCAGCATCAGCGTGAGCATCGCGGACAGCGCGTCGAGTGTGACGGCCATGTCGCCGCCGGAACGGAGCCCGCCGGCCCGAGCGGTGGCCCCCAGCGGTGCCAGGTCCTCGTTCAGCGCGTTGACGTAGTCGGAGACGTCGGAGCCTGACGTGACCGCGATGTGGTGGCTGGATTCCGTCAGGTCGGGATGTGCGGCCGTGAGGGTCGAGGCATCGGTGAAGACCTGCATGCCGTCGTTCCGGGGGTCCAGGACCTCACCGACGATCCGGACCGCGACCGGCTCGGCCAGGCCGTTCAGAGTGACGGTGTCGCCGATGCGGGTGCCGGTGGCCGTCAGGAAGGGCGTCGGGACCACTGCCTCACCGGGCTTGTCGATCCAGCGGCCCGAAACCATCGTGTAACCGCCCCAGGAGGCGTCCGCGGAGAAGGCGATCACGTCGACGGTGCCCGTCAGGCCGGACAGCGTCGCCCGGACCGTCGCCGCGCTGTAGTACTTCCCGGTTCCGGCCGCGCCCTCGATGGCCGTGGCGACCGCGGCGGGATCGGCCTCGGGCCGCTTCTCCTGGCCGCGGCCTCCGGGGCCCTGGGGCCCGAAGTCCGGCAGCGGCGCGGGCACGACGACATCGGCCACGTCGTGGGCCTTGGCCTTCATCACCTCGCCGAGCGAGGCGCCCATCCCCACGGTGAACGTGACGGCGACCACGCCGAAGAGGATGGCGGCGCCCATGGCCAGCGCGCGGGCGGGCCGCGCGAAGGGCCGGACCAGGCCCAGCGCGACGGACTGCGGCAACGGCAGCCGGCCGGCGAACCGGACCGCCCACCGGCCACGGCCCGCCGAAGCGGTACGCCCGACGGCAAGCGCGTCGACCGTACGCAGCCGGCCGGCCCGCCAGGCACTCGCCCACGCGGTCGCCGCCACCAGGCCCAGCACCCCGGCGATCACCGTCAGGTCGACCCAGGGGGCGACGGTCAGGGCCGAGGAGCCGTAGGCCTCCTCGGCCTCGGCCAGGACCGGGACGGCGAGCAGATGACCGGCGAGGACACCGAGGGCCGTGCCGACGGCGGCCGGGGTGAGCGCCTGGCCGACGTAGGCCCGCACGACCTGGGCCGGGGTGAAGCCGACAGCCTTGAGGATGCCGATACGGCGCGTACCCGTACCGACGGCCGACGCGACGACGTTGCCGACGATGAGCACCGACATGATCAGGCCCAGCGCGCCGAACGCGGTGAGGAAGGGGACGTACAGGGCGGTATCGCGCTCGGCGGTCTTCCTGACCGTGAGCCACGACTGCTCACCGACGGCCGTTGCCGCCCGCAGGGATCGCGTCACCGCCTTGCCGCCGGCGGTGATCTGTGCCGCGGTGGCCGCGTCGGTGAAGCGGTAAAGCATCTGGTAGCCGCCGTTGCCGGGCGCGGTGAGCGCCGCCATCTGGGACGGAACCACCCAGGCGTCAGCGGTCCGCGTGACCGAGCGGGCCACACCGACCACCGTCAGCGCCGGACCGCCGGACAGGGCGGGGAAGCGGAGCTTCATCCCCAAGGCCGGGAAGAGCGAGGAGTCCGCGGACAGCACGGTCTCGCCGAGGCGCGTGGGCCAACGGCCTTCGAGCAGTGCCACCTTGTCCACGTCGTGGCCCGGATCGCCCCGGCCGGCCACGGTCATCGGCCAACCGGGCCCGGAGCTGTCCGATTCCGGGACGACCGTCGCCGTACGGAACGGCCCCGCAGCGTTGCGCACCCCTTCGGCGCCCTTGGACCTCGCCAGGTCCCCGGCTCTCACCTCGTCCGCGTCGAACTGCACGGACAGATGCGCGCCGTGCTGCTTCGCGAAGGCGTCGTCGAAGGGCGCGCCGGAGACCACGAGCAGGGATCCGGCGAGGACGGAGGCGGCCACCGCCATCATGGCGGCGAGCCCGATCACCAGCGTCTGCACCCGGCGTCGCCCCACCCCCGAGCGCACCACTGTGCCGAGCGCCCTCATCGAACGGTCTCCTGGGCGACGGTGTCCGAGGCGACCGCCTGCGGAGTGACGGCCCGAGACCGGACGTCTTCGGTGATCCGGCCGTCGGCGATCCGGACCGTTCGGTCCGTGCACGACCGGGCCAGGGCCAGGTCGTGGGTGACCACCACGATGGTCTGTCCGTCGGCGTTGAGGTCGGTGAGCAGGCTGCTGACGTCCTGCCCGGCCGCTGTGTCCAGGGCCCCCGTCGGCTCGTCGGCCAGGAGCAGCGCCGGCCGGTTCATCAACGCACGGGCCACCGCGACGCGCTGCCGCTCGCCGCCGGACAGCCGTCCCGGGTAGGAACGGGCGTGCCGGTCGATCCCGAGGGTTTCCAGGAGTTCCGCGGCCCTGCGGCCGGCCTCGCCGCGTGCCACGCCCGAAAGCCGCGCGGGCAGGAGGACGTTGTCGGTGACGGTCAGGTCGTCGAGCAGGTTGAAGAACTGGAAGACCATGCCGATCCTCGATCTCCGGTAGAGCGCCGACCCGGCCTCGCCCAGTTGGTCCACCCGCACCCCGTCCACGGTGACGGTCCCCGTATCGGGCCGGTCCAGGCCCGCGATCAGGTTGAGCAGTGTGGACTTGCCACTGCCGGAGGGGCCGAGGATCGCGACGGCCTCGCCGCGCTGCACGGTCAGCGACACCTCGTGCAGAGCGGGCGGGCCGTCGTCGTATCGGCGGCTCACGCCGCGCAGTTCGATCACCGGTGTGGTCATGAGGAGACTCCTTGGGTACGGACAGTTGGCTGCGTGAACGCTAGGAGCGGGCGCGGCCCGCACGCGTCGGCCACCCGAACCCCTTGTGGTACCGAGCGGGGAGGACTCCCGGAGACGTCATCCCTGCGATGTAGACAGGTGATGTATCCGGCGCGACGGGAATGGGCACCGTGGCGGATTCCGTGACTCCGCGCGGCAGCGACAATGAACCGGTGATGGACGTACGTACGACGCTGAAGCGGCTGCGGGAAGCCGCCCGCCGATCGCTCCGCGACGCCGGGCCTGCGTCCGGTCCCCCGCTGCGGCTCACCCGGCGCGCCTGGCAGTTCGACGTCCTGGTGGCACTGGCACTCGCCGTCACCACCGTCTACTACGGCATCGACAACTCCAAGAACGTCGTGGTGCGTGAGATCGCACCCGGCGTGGAGCACGTCGTGTCGCGCCCCAACGGCCCCGGCGGCCTGGCTTTCATGGTGACCCTCGCGGCCATCGCCTCGGGGGCCCTGGCACTGCGCCGCCGCTACCCGCTCGCCGTGCTGTGCGTCGTGACGGCCGCGACACTGGCGACACCGCAGAGCGTTCTGCGGCTGACCTTCTACGCGTTCGTCATCGCCGTCTACAGCGCCGCCGTGTACAGCCCGTCCCGGGTGGCGACCCTGGCGGCGCTGCCGGTGTCGGTCCTCCTGGTCGGCACCGCGGGGAACTCGGTGACGCCGATCGTCCCCAACGAGTACATCGCCCTGCTGATCCTGGTGCCGATGGCCGTGGCCGCCGTTGGTCTGCGTACGTGGAAACTCCGGACCGACGAGGGCCGCACCCGGCTCTCCGATCTGGAACGGGAACAGGCCGAGGCGCTGCGCAGGGCCGTCGAGCACGAGCGGGCCAGGATCGCGCGCGAACTGCACGACGTCGTCACGCACAACGTCAGCGTGATGATCATCCAGGCGGGCGCCGCCCGCACGATCATGGCCACCGCCCCGGAGGAGGCCGGCGAGGCGCTGCTCGCCGTCGAGGCGGGTGGGCGGGCGGCCATGACCGAGCTGCGCCACGTCATGGGGCTGCTCACCACGGACGGCGAGGAGGAAGGCGCGGACGAAGGTGCGGAACTGGTCCCGCAACCCGGGCTGGATCAGCTGGAAAAGCTGGTCGGACGGGTCCGGGACACCGGGCTGCCGGTCGGCCTGACCCTGACCGGCCCGCGCCGTCGGCTGCCGCCCGGCGTCGAACTCGCCGCCTTCCGCGTGGTCCAGGAGGCCCTGACCAACACGGTGAAGCACGCCTCCGGCTCGACCGCCGCCGTGACCGTCGAGTACGGCCCGGACCGGCTCAGGGTGGAAGTCACCGACACCGGTGGACGCCCGGGCGCGGAAGCGGGCACCGGGAACGGCCGGGGGCTGATCGGCCTGCGCGAGCGCCTCGCCGTCTACGACGGAACCCTGCACAGCGGCCGACGCCTGACCGACGGCTACCGTGTGGAGGCAATGATCCCCTTGGAGACCCCATGACCGAGCCGCTGCGTGTGCTCGTCGCCGACGACCAGACCCTGGTCCGCACCGGATTCCGGCTGATCCTCGGCGCCGCCGGCATCGACGTCGTCGCCGAGGCCACCAACGGAGCCGAGGCGGTCGAAGCGGTCCGCCGCACCTGTCCCGACGTGGTCCTGATGGATATCCGGATGCCCGAGATGGACGGCCTGGAGGCCACCCGGCGCATCCTCGACGACGCCCCAGGCGAACCCCGCGTCATCATCCTGACCACTTTCGACCTGGACCGGTACGTCTACGCGGCGCTGTCCGCCGGGGCCAGCGGCTTCCTCCTCAAGGACGTCACCCCCGAGTACCTGACGGCGGCCGTCCGCACAGTCCGTACCGGAGACGCGCTGCTGGCTCCGGCCATCACCCGTCGCCTCGTGCAGCGGTTCGCGCAGCGCGGCAGCGAGACCGCCGCCCTTCACCGCGACCTCGCCTCGCTGACCCCGCGCGAGCTGGAGGTCTTCGGTCTGCTGGCCCGAGGACTGAGCAACGCCGAACTCGCCGCCCGCCTTCATCTGGCCGAGACGACGGTCAAGACTCATGTGGCCCGCATCCTCGCCAAGCTCGGTCTCCGTGACCGCGTCCAGGCGGTCATCGTCGCCTATGAGACAGGGCTGGTCAGCATCGGCACGCGCGAGGCCGCCCCGGAGCTCACCGAGCAGTCCTAGGTCTGTCGTCACACTGCCGTCGTCGCCCGAAGGGCGGCCGTGCGGCGTCAGGTGCGTGCTCTCGGCGTGCCGGCCCCAGGCACCTGTAGTGGACGTACCGGGGTCCGGGGCCCGAGCGGCGAGAGTGCGTGCTCGGCGTCGCACGGCGGCAGTTTGACGACACGCCCTAGACCGGGAGGGGGTGCCGGTCCTCAGAGCAGGCAGAACTCGTTGCCCTCCGGGTCCGCCATCATGTAGTGATCAGGTCTGCCCTGGGCCTCGTACAGATCAACAACCCTCGCCCCAGCGGAAGTCAGCCTCGCCTTTGCCTCCAGTACGCGCGGCCACCGCACCTCCCAGGGAACTTCGCGCCCGCCGCCGGCCTGCACATCCACGTGCAGTCGGTTCTTCCCCGCCTTCGACTCGGGCACCTTCATGAAGGACAGGGCGGGCCCCTCGCCGTCCGGGTCCGACAGGTACGCACCGTCGTCCCATTCCTCCTCCGGGACGTCGTAGTGCGCGAACCACTCCTCCCAGCTGCCGAAGCCCTTCGGTGGCGGCTTCTGCGCGTAACCCAGGGCAAGCGCCCAGAACTCCGCCAGCTGCGCGGGGTGCGCGCAGTCGATCGTCAGACTCCATCGTGTCGACATGGGTCCCTCCGGCCGGAGCAGCCGGAACGTCGGCCGGCTGCGGGGAGACCGATCGTGTCACGCGAGGACACGGATATCTCCGGGCCCAGGTTCAAGATTCTTTTGGAGTCGAAATATTTCGAGCTCCCGCCTCGCCAGTTTCGATTCAAATGGCTTCCGGTTCACCGACGCGTGCACAGAAATGCCAGCTCAGGCGAGACATCTCCGAAAATGGCTCTGCGATGGCGACGGCATTCAACTCGACCGCCTCCACACAACATTCGGAATCCTTTCGTAGCCCTCGGAGGCGAATGTACCCATGCGTCCCATCCGTCATCACGACACGCCAGGAGTGACGTCTCATACATGCAGGTCACCTGCCTACGACGCACCAGAAGGCGGGTTCACTTCTTCGAAACACACGCGGGCGCGGGGCGCGACGGCGCCCCCGGGCATCCCGTCGGTCCTCGGCGCGAGGGCCCCGTCTCCGGGACGGGGCCCTCGCGTCGTCCGCGCACGGACCGGCACCGCACGCGTCGACGCGCCGGTGGTTCACCGGCGCGCAAAGGCCTCGTCCGGCGCCGCCACCTCCGCGGGGGCGGGCGCCGTCGACTCCCGGACCACCAGCCGTGGCCTGATCAGGAGCGAGCGCCCGGCGACCGGCGCCGAGTCGATGCGGGAACGCAACTGCTGGAACGTCTCAGCTGCCATCTCCGGCAGCGGCTGACGGACCGTGGTCAACGGCGGTTCGAACAGGTCGGCGAGCAGGATGTCGTCGAAGCCGACCACAGAGACGTCCTGCCCGGCGTTGCGGCCCGCGTCCTTGGCGCCCCGGCAGATCCCGATGGCGCACATGTCGTTGATGGCGACGAACGCGGTGGGCGGACGCGGGCCGCACAGCAGTTCACGGGCGGCCTTGCGTCCCAGCTCGGCCGCGTCCTTGTCGCCGAACTCGGTGGTTTCGGCGCCGGGCCACACGATCGCGTCGGCCGGGTCCAGGCCCGCCGACTCCAGGGCGGCCCGGAAGCCGCGCAGTCGCTCGCGGCGGTTGACGCTGTTGACCGAGCCGGAGACGAACGCCAGTCGGCGGTGGCCCAGTTCGAGCAGGTGACGGGTGGCGAGCTCGGCCCCCATCGCGTTGTCGACGCTGATGGAGGCGAGCGACGGCGGGTCGCCCGCCTGGGCGGTGCGGTCGAAGGCCACCATCTTCAGGCCGCGGCTGAGCAGCGGTGCCACATGGTCGAGGGAGGGCAGCGAAGAGCAGAGCACCACACCGCTCACCCCGTCGGCCAGTAGTTCCTCGCCGTACTTGAGCTCACGGGCCGGATCGCGCTCGCTGTTGCAGAGCAGTACGTGGTACCCCTCGGCGAGCGCGATGGCCTCCAGCTCCCGGGCGAGCGCACCCCAGAAGGGGTTGGCGACGGACGGCACGATCAGGCCGATGACCTTGATCCGGCCGGTGCGCAGCATGCGGGCCGCACGGTTGGGCCGGTAGCTGAGCTGCTCGATCACCTGCTCCACGCGGGCCAGGGTCGCCGCCTGCATACGGTCCGTACGCCCGTTGAGGACGTTCGACACGGTGCTGGCGGAGACACCCGCAGCCTCCGCGACCTGATGGATCGTTACCCCGCTCATGCCACCTCCGGTTCGGAATGTGTTCAGCCACACTAGTGTACCGATTTACTGAACCCCCTTCACCGGTACACCCGTTAACTTCCCGGAAAATTGTTGTGCATCAGCTGTTGACGCACCTCTCGGGGCGTTCCTAGTCTCAGTGCATCGATTTACCAGCGCTTCCCAGCCATGGCCGGGATGCCATCGCTGGATCGATCCACTGCCTCCACCTCAAAAGGGGTGCCCAATGGAACTCAAACGACGGTCGCTGCTCGCTGCCATCGGCGCCGGTACGGCCGCGGCCGCACTCTCCGGCTGCGGTACCGGCTCCACGGCCGCAGGCTCCGCCGATGGTCCCGCCGAGGGCGAGATCACCCTGCTCACCCCGATCTACGAGAACGCCAACGGCAAGACGCTGTTGGAGAAGGAGATCCTCGGCGGCTTCCGGAAGAAGTATCCGGACGTCAAGGTGAACGTGGACTACACCACGTACGCGCACCTCAACGAGAAGATCACCACGGGGATGGCCGGCGGCCTGCTGCCCGACGTGATGATGATGGGGGTCGGCTGGATCCCGCCGTTCGCAGCCAAGAAGGCGATCGCCCCGCTGCCCGAGAAGTTCGCCACCGCGCACGACTACGAGAAGCGGGTGCTGGAACCGTCGCGCTACGACGGCAAGCTGTACGCGCTGCCGGTGGTCCTCGACACCCGCATCGTCGTCTACCGCAAGGACCACTTCGCCGAGGCGGGGATCAAGAAGACCCCCGCCAACTGGGCCGAACTGCGGGCCGTGGCGAAGCAGCTGACGAAGGACGGCCGGATCGGCTTCGACCCGTTCTCCATCGACCTGCGCCAGTGCTGGGAGACCCTCCTGTTCGCCAACGGCGGTCAGCTGTTCAGCGCCGACGGCAAGAAGGTGCTGTTCACCGACAGCCGGGGAGTCGAGGCTCTGGAGTTCTTCAAGGACCTGATCAAGGACGGCTCCGCCGAGTACGCCAAGAAGACGGATCCCGGCGCACCGACGAACGTCCAGACGGGCAGGGCGTCGATGATGATGACGACCAGCGCCCTGTGGGAGCAGGTCCGCGAACAGAACCCGGAACTGCTGAAGGACGACACACTCGGCGCGTTCGTGCTGGCCAACCGCAAGCCGGCGATGCTCCAGGGCGGCACGCTCGTCACCCAGTCGGCGAGCTCCAAGCACCCCGCGGCGGCCCGTGCCCTGGTCGAGTACCTCGCTACCCCGGAGTCGATCCTGGGCGCCGCGAAGCAGCGCGGCTCGGTACCGGGGCTCAAGGACCTCAACGAATCCGGCTACGTGAAGGAGAACAAGTTCGTCGATCTCTCCCTCCAGAACATGGGCGCCGCCTGCTCCGAGGGCGGCACCCCGGCCTGGATGGAGATCCGCGAGAAGATCAAGCCGACGCTGGAGCCCGCGATCGTGGGCGGTCAGTCCGCGAAGGACGCCATCGCGGAACTCGGCCGTCTCGCCGAGGCCGCCATCGGCCGGATGTGAGGCGCCACTGTGGGAGCTGTATCCGTACTGAAGGCACGGCCCGCGCGGACGCCTTCCCTGCCTGACAACACCCGGCCCGCCAAGCGGCGGACCGGCAGGACCCCGACAGGTCCGGGGCGTCGCAGGCAACGGGCCGGCATGCTGATGGTGGCGCCCGCCCTGCTGCACGCCACCCTCTGGATCGGTCTGCCGGTCGTCGCCTCGGTCGTCCTGGCCTTCACGAAGTACGACGTGCTGACGCCGCCGCAGTTCGTGGGGCTGGACAACTTCAAGGAGATGCTGGACGACGCGGTGTTCCGCAAGTCCATCGTCAACACCGTCATCTACACCTTCTTCACCGTGCCGTTCGGCATGATGCTGGGGCTGCTGCTGGCGCTCGCCCTGCACACGGGCCTCAAGGCGCGCGGCATCTTCCGTACCGCGATCTTCCTGCCGCAGGTCACCGCCACGGTGGCGATCGCCCTGGTCTGGCTGTGGATCTACAACCCGAACAACGGGCTGCTCAACGCCCTGCTCTCGTCTCTCGGGATCGACGGTCCGGCCTGGCTCTCGTCGACCACCTGGGCGTTGCCCTCGGTGATCCTGGTCGGAGTCTGGCAGGGCATCGGCATGAAGATGCTCATCTACCTGGCCGCGCTCCAGTCCCTGCCGAGGGAGCTGTACGAAGCGGCGTCGGTGGACGGCGCGTCCAAGGCCCGGCAGTTCTTCTCGATCACGCTGCCGCTGCTGAAGCCCGCGACGTTCTTCGTGCTCATCACCTCGATGATCACCGCGTTCCAGGCGTTCGACCAGATCTACATCCTCACCGAGGGTGGGCCGGCCAACAGCACCACGATGATGACGTACGAGATCTACAAGTCCGCCTTCCGGGAGTTCCGCGTCGGCTACGCCAGCGCCCAGTCCCTGGTGCTGTTCGTCCTGCTGATGGGCTTCACCCTGGTAAACCGGCGGATCATGGGAGGCACCCGTGGCCACAACTGAGCTGCACAAGCCCGAGGTCGGGCACACATCCCGCCCCGTGGCGCAGCGGAAGCCCCTCTCCGTCGGCCGGATCGCGCTCTATGTGACGCTGTCCGTCATCTCCCTGCTGATGGTGGTGCCGTTCGTCTGGATGGTGCTGACATCCCTCAAGACACCGGTGGAGATCGCATCGCAGGACGCCGGACTGCTGCCGGAACACTGGGACTTCAGCAACTACAGCGAGGCGCTGACGGCCGCACCCTTCGCCACGTACGCCCGCAACAGCTTCATCATCGCGTTCAGCCACACCGTGCTCAATCTGCTGATCGCCTCGATGGCAGGGTACGCACTGGCCCGGATCAGATTCCGGGGCAGCGAGGTCATCTTCTACCTCTTCATCGCGGCCCTGATGATCCCCACGTACACCAAGGTGCTGCCCGAGTTCCTGATCGTCCGCTTCATGCCGCTGGCCGGCGGGAACGACCTGTTCGGTCAGGGCGGCAGCGGCTGGCTCGACACCTGGTGGGCGCTCATCGTGCCCGGTGCGGTCACCCCGTTCGCCGTCTTCCTCTTCCGGCAGTTCTATCTGGATCTTCCGGTGGAGCTGGAGGAGGCGGCCCGGCTGGACGGTCTGGGCGAGTTCCGTATCTACGCCCGGATCATGACGCCGCAGGTCAAGCCCGCGCTCATCACGGTGGCGCTGCTGACCTTCGAATCGTCCTGGAACAACTTCCTGTGGCCGCTGCTGGTGACCCGGACGGACAGTCTGCGGGTCATCCAGGTGGGGCTCTCCGTCTTCAAGACGGAGAACGGCCCCCAGTGGCACTTCCTGATGGCGGGCACCACGCTCGCCACCCTGCCCATGGTCGTTCTCTTCCTCATCGGCCAGCGCTACTTCGTGCAGGGCTTCGCCACCGCCGGTCTCAAGTGACCGGTCCCGGTCCTCAACGGCCGGTTATCGAAAGGGTTACCCCCCATGTCTGCTGATCTCCAAGGTTCCCGCGCGCTGGTGACCGGGGCGGGCCACGGTATCGGCCGTGCCATCGCCGTCGCCCTGGCCGAGGCCGGCGCCGATGTCGCGGTCCACTACCACTCGTCCGCCGACGAGGCCGCGAAGACGGTCTCCGCGATCGAGGCGCTCGGCCGTAAGGCCAAGGCGTTCCAGGCCGACGCGACGGTGACGGCCGAGGTGGACCGCCTGGTCGAGGAGGCCACCGGATTCCTCGGCGGGCTGGACGTCCTGGTCTGCAACGCCGGTCATCTGATCGGGCGGGCAACCATCGCCGAGATGTCCGACGACCACTTCGACCGGGTCATCGACACCAATCTGACCTCGACGTTCCGTACGGTACGGGCGGCGCTGCCGCATCTGAAGGAGTCGTCCGCCGGGCGCGTCATCACGATGTCGTCGCTCGCCGCGCACAACGGCGGCGGCCCCGGTTCGGTGGCCTACGCGGCTGCCAAGGCCGGTATCCGCGGATTCACCAAGGGTCTGGCCAAGGAGCTCGGCGGCAGCGGCATCACGGTGAACACCGTCGCCCCCGGCTTCATCAAGGGCACCGCCTTCCACGACACGTTCACCGCGCCGGCGGCGCAGGTGGCGATGGAGGCAGGCATCCCGGTGGGCCGGGCCGGCACGCCCGAGGACGTCGCCTCGGCCGTCGTCCACCTGGCATCCCCCTCGTCCGGCTTCCTCACCGCGACCACGGTGGACATCGACGGTGGCGTATGGCCGCGTTGAAGCGGATCGCCCGGGAGCGCGGCGGCTGGTGGCACGCGTACGTCTGCCCGGCCCACGGGGTGGAGCTGGACCACGGCGATGTGCTCGCCGGGGCGTTCCCCGAGGGCGGTGCGCGGTGTTCGTACGGCTGCCGGGTGGACAACGAAGCGGTTCGCGGTGCCTGGCTGGTGCTGTCGCACCAGGCGTGGGCGCGGCACCTGAGGGTGCTCGCCCACCGCGGGGAGCGTACGGAAGCGGTGGCACGGCTCGTCGAATACGCCGCTCTGTACGAGGAGCTGGCCACGGCGCAGCATGGCGAGGCGCAGGGCTGGATGCTGCGCGGCCGGCTCTTCCACCAGGCGCTGACCGACGCGATCTGGGCGGTGAACATCGGCCACACCGTCCTGACGCTCGCCGAGCACGGCACGGACGGTCTGACCGAAGTGCTGCCGCTGCTGCACTCCTTGGAGCGGGCAGCACTCGACGCCCGCGCCGTACTGATCGGCAAGGGGCAGCTCGCCTCCAACTACACCGCATGGCTCAACGCCGCCGGTGTGGCCGCCGGGCGGGGAGCCGCGGCGGTGCGCGGGCAGGAGTGGGACGGCGGCAAGGAGTGGCTGGCGGGCGACAGCGGCCTGTACGCGCATCTGCGGGTCGCGGTCGCCGAGGACGGCTGGGAGTGGGAGGGCAGCACCTACTACCACGGGTTCGTTCTGCGGGCGGCGCTGCTGGCGCTGCGGGGCACCGATCCGGCGGCCGTCCCGGCCGACGTGGTGGGTGTGCTGGCGGGGATGACGGATGTACTGGCGGCGATCGCCACGCCGGGCGGGTTTCTTCCCGCGCTGCACGACGGCCCCTACCTGCGGGACCCACTGGCTCTCGAGTGGCTCGAACTGGTGGCGCTGGCTCAGCAGTTGGTGCCGTCGACCGCGCTGGACGCGGTCGCGGCGCGGGCCCGTGCCGAGCTCGGTGCCGGCGACGACGGGCTGGACCGGGAGCTGGGCGGCTGGTTCGCGGGGCCGCCCCTGCCGGAGCGCCCGGCGCCCGGCGCGCTCACGCTGTTCGGCGCCGCGGGCTATGCGGTGCTGCGCGTCGCGGGTATCCACGCGCTGCTGGACTTCGGCCCGCACGGCGGTTCGCACGGCCATCGGGACAAGCTGTCTCTCTATCTCTATGGCGACACCACGCCGTGGCAGCCCGATCCCGGCCAGGTTCCCTACGCCCACGCCGAGTTCCGTGATCTCTACGCGTCGACCGAGGCTCACCCGGCGTTCCGGGTGGACGGTCGCGAACAGGCGGAGTGCGCGGGAGCGTTGCTCGCCTCGGACGACCGCTCCGTCACGGCGGAGGTGACCACGGCGTACGCGGGTGTGCGCGGGGTCCGCCGGATCGTGGCAGGATCCGGTTATCTGGTGGACCTGCTGACCGTGACGGCCGACGAGGCCCGCCGCATCACCGCCCAGCTCCGTCCCGGCACCGCGCTGGACGTGCAGGTGCAGGCGGCGGGCGCGGCGCGCACCACCTGGTACGGCGACGAGACCCTGCACGGCTGGCACACGCACCGCGCCGATGTGCCGGTGCACGCGGTGAGCCGGCCGGGCCCCGGCACGGCAGATGATCCGCAACGCACACGGACCCGGGTGGACTTCAGCGCCGACACCGACCGGGTCACCTTCGCCTCGGTGTACCAGGCCGCATCGGCCGGGCCCACCGTGGCCGACGTACAGCTGGACGCTGACGGGCTCACGGTCCGGCTGGCCGACGGCAGCACCGCGAGTTTCCGGACGGAGGACTGACCCTTGTTGCTCTCGGCGACCCCGCCGCCCGGCCCGCGCCCGGCGCAGGAGGTGCGACTGTACGAGGAGGCCGCCCGCCACCGCGGGCTGACCCCGCCCCGCACGCACCCCCTGGCCAGCATCACGTGGCTCGGCCCCGCCGCCTCCAACCCCGCTCTCGCGTACCGGGTCGGCGGCGACCCGGCGCATCTGGCGGAGAGCCTGCGCTGGATCGAGGCCGCGGTGCGGCTGCCGCACTGGGGCAGGGCCCACATGCCGGACCACGACCTGGACGCCGGCTGGCTGCTGCACCATCTGGCCCTCGCGTACCGGTGGGTCGGAGACGACCTGCCGGACGGGGTGCGGGCGCTGCTGCGGTACAAACTGCTGCTCCAGGGGCGGCGGATGTACGAGTTCGCGGTGGCGAGCGAGGGCCGCTGGTGGTCGTCGTCGTACTGGCAGAACCACAACTGGATCTGTTACGCGGGTCTGGCGACGGCCGGTTACGTGCTGGGCAAGGAGGAGTGGACCGAGCGCGCCAAGGACAATCTCGGGACCGTCCTGGACCTGATGCCCGAGGACGGATCGCACGCCGAGGGCGTCGTCTACTGGCGCTACGGTGTGCCGTTCCTCGCCGCCCACCTTGATCTCCTCCAGGAGGCGGAGGGCGTCGACTGGTGGGAGAGGGGCGGCTTCATGTCCCGGACGTTCCGCTACCGGCTGCATCAGACGGCGCCCGGGTTCGCGTTCAACGTCGACCACGGCGACTGCCACGACCGGCGCAGCGGCCACAGCGCCGGGCTCTACTACCGGCTCGCCGCCCAGTACGCGATCCCCGAGGCCCAGTGGATGGGCGGTCTGGCATCGGGTGAACTGCTGTGGCAGGAGGCGGCCGAGAGCGGGGTGCGGCCGGGGATCCTGCCGGAGGCCTACCTCGAGTACCTCTGGTACGACCCGGCCGTGCCCGCGGCCCGGCCCACCGAGACGCGGGCGTTCTTCCCGGACCTCGGGCTGCTGGCGGCGCGCACGGGCTGGGACGACGACGCCACGCTGGTGTCGTTCAAGGCCAGTCCGGGCGGAGGCCACCGGGCGTGGGAGACCGCCGAGAAGCACCGGGTGGACAAGGGCTGGGACACTCTCAACCAGGGGCATCACCACCCCGATTCGGGCTCGTTCGTGCTGGTCTCGCAGGGTGCGTTCCTCGCGGTGGACGAGGGCTACAGCAATCGCAAGAGGGCCGCGCACCACAATCTGCTGCTGGTGGACGGTCAGGGGTACGCGGACGAGGACCGGTACCACGTGTACCGGGACATCCCCTTCGAGCGGCAGGCCCGCCAGCGCGATGTGCTCGTCTCCGCCGACTGCGGATGGGCGCACTCCACGGCGGAGATCGCCGCGATGTACGACCCCGCGCTCGGGGTGCGGCGGCTCGACCGGACGCTGGTGTTCACCCCGTCGGGGCGCCTGGTGCTGCTGGACCTCGCCGAGGCGGATGCGGCGCGGGAGTGGACGTTCCTGCTCCAGACGGACCGCCCCACCGAAGCGCTGCCCGACGGCAGCCGGCTGATCCGCTCCGGTGCGGCTACGGCCCTGCTGCGGCAGTTCGCCCCCGCCGACGCACGCATCACCGGGGAGGTCACCGAGGTGGAGGCCAATCCGACGTCGAGCACCCCGGAACTGCGCCTCACCCGCATCCTGCACACGCTGCGTTCCGCCTCGGCGCGGTCGGCCGAGAGGCAGTTCCTCACCACGATCGCGCCCGGCACGGACACGGACGCCTCCCGGGTTCCGTGCGCGGAGGGCCAGGGCGTCACCTTCGGGACGGAGACCGTGCTGCTCTCCCCCGTCGCCCGGCGGATCCGTACCGCCGGTGTCCACGCCGATGCGGCCGCCGTGCTGCTCACGGACGGCGGCGCCCCCTGCGTCGTGGCGGCGACCCGGCTGGAGCTGGACGGCGCGGTGCTCCTCGACGTGGCGGAACCGTACACAGGAAAGGTCGGCTGATCATGCAGGCAACACTCTCGTCCGGCTGGCCGACGCTGCTGCGGCGGCTGGAGTTCGTGGCCTACCCGGCCGTCGCCGGCGCCGCGTTCGCCGTGCTGTCGCTGGGGGTCGTCACCTGGCTGCCCGCGCTCGCCGCGATGGCGCACGGGCTCCAGCGGTGGCGGGCCGAAGGGGACAGCCGCGCCTTCGTCATGACGTTCAGGGCCTTCCCGCAGTACTGGCGGGCCCTGTGGCGGCACTCGCTCGTCTCGACGGCGGCCGGGGGTGTGCTGGCCGCCAACATCGTCCATCTGCTGGGCCGTTCGGAGCCGTGGACCTTCGTCCTGCTGGCGGCCCAGGTGGGCATCGCGGCCGCCCTGGTCATCCACCATGTGGCGTTCGCCGCCGAGGCCGGCCGTGAGCCGGACGGCACCGTCCGTACCTGGACCCGGGGCGCGCTGGCGCTCGGCTTCGGTTCGGCCGCCCGGGGCACCGCCCTGCTCGGCGCGGTGGTCTCCGCCGTGCTCCTCTCGCTCTTCGTACCGCTGGGGCCACTGCTGCTCGGCCCGAGCATTCCCGTACTGCTCGCTCTGTCCTTCGCTGATCCCAGGAGGCACACCCCATGAGCCACGCACTGCGTACCACCCTCGTCGCCGCTCTCGCCGTCGGCGCCCCGCTCGCTTTCCCCCCGCCGTCGGTGGCTGCCGCGGCGGCGACCGCGTACTACGTGTCACCGTCCGGCAGCGACAGCAACTCCGGTACGTCGGCGGGCTCCCCGCTCGCCACGATCCAGAAGGCGGTCGATCTGGCGCCGACGGGTGCGGTGGTGAACCTCGCGGCCGGTACGTACAAGCAGGATGTCGTGACCAAGCGCGCCGGCGTCACGATCAGCGGCCCGTCGAACGCCGTGGTGAAGGGCGCGGGCGACGCCCGGATCATTCAGGTGCAGCACGACTCGACGACGTTGAGCGGCTTCACCGTGGACGGGTTGCACGGGTCGTCCACCGATGTGTCGGGGTACCGCCTCAAGCTCATATATGTCATGAGCACGACTCCCGGGAACGGCGTGGGCGGTCTGCGCATCACCGGGATGACCCTGAAGAACGCGGCGGACGAGTGTCTGCGGGTGCGCTATCTGGTGACCGGCGCCGACATCTCCGGCAACACCATCACCGACTGCGGTGTCGCCGACTTCAGGTTCGGCGGCGGGGGCAAGAACGGCGAGGGCATCTACCTCGGCACCGCCCCCGAGCAGCAAGGGGCGAACGGCGCTCCGGACGCGGCCGCCGACATCAGCAGGAACAACCGCATCCACCACAACACGATCGCCACCCGCGGCAACGAGTGCGTCGACGTGAAGGAGAACTCGACCAACAACTACGTCGAGTACAACGACTGCAGCCAGCAGAAGGACTCCAGCTCGGGCGGCCTCGACGCGCGCGGCAGCGGCAACATCTTCCGCTACAACACCATCCACGACAACATCGGCGCGGGCATCCGGCTCGGCGGTGACACCGCAACCGACGGCATCGACACCAGTGTCTACGGCAACACCATCGCCGGGAACGCCGGCGGCGGCATCAAGTTCATGCGCAGCCCGCAGGGCCCCGTCTGCACGAACACCATGAGCGGGAACACCGGCGGCGACGCCGTGGGCACCTACGGCAGCGAGTACGCCCCCACCGGCGCGTGCCCCCAGTGAGCGGGCGGGGACCCGCGAGACGTGGGGTGCTGACTGCGGCGGCCGGGCTGGCCGCTGTCGTGGCGACGGCGCCGGGCGCCCAGGCCGCCGAGGGGGCGGGCAGCGGGGCACGCCGCTCACGCTGGACGACGTCGTGGGCGACCGCGCAGACCGCGCCGACGCCCACCGACGCGGTGGCGAGCGCCGGACTGACGCAGGGCACGTTCACCGCTCACGTACGGCTGTCGGCGGGCGGCGGGGTCCGGCTGCGCTACGGGCACGCCTTCGGGACGGTGCCCGTGCTCATCGGTCCGGTGACCGCCGGCGGCAGGCCCGTGACGTTCGGCGGGCAGCGCCAGGCGTGGCTCGCCGCGGGCGCCTCCCTGACCAGTGACGCGGTCGCGGATCTGCGGGCCACCGAGGGGGCCCTGCTGACGGTCCGGACCGAACTGCCCGGACCCACTGGGCCGTTGTCGTTCCACCGCAACACCCATGCCTCGCACGACGTCGACGGGGTGCGCACCACGTCGGTGTTCCTGCTGACGGGCGTCGAGGTGACGGGCGCGCACGGGCCGGTCATCGCGGTGCTGGGCGACTCCATCGCGGAGGGCGTCGGCACACCCGACGACTCCGATCTGCGCTGGCCCGACCAGCTGGCCCGGCGCCTGCCCGGCGCGGCGGTCGCCGATCTCGGCATCAGCGGCAACCGCGTGCTGCTGGACGATGCCCGCTTCGGGCCGGGCGGACAGGCGCGCTTCGACCGCGATGTGCTGTCCCTGCCCGGGCTGCGGACCGTTCTGGTCCACCTCGGGGTCAACGACCTCCAGCAGCCGCCCAGCCAGACCGACCCGGCGCTCGTCCTGGCCGGCTACCGGCAGCTGGCGCTGCGCGCCCGTGACGCCGGGCTGCGCGTGATCGGCGCGACCATCGCACCGTTCGGCGGCTGGACCCGCTGGGCGCCCGAGCTGGAGACGGTACGGCAGCGGATCAACGCGGCCGTGCGGACCGGCCGGGTCTTCGACGCCGTAGCCGACTTCGACGCGGCCCTGCGCGATCCGGACCACCCGGAGCGGCTGCTGCCCGCGTACGACAGCGGCGACGGCCTCCACCCCAGTCCTTCCGGCCACGCGGCGCTCGCCGCGGCCGTCGACCGCCGACACCTTCTGTGAGGGCCCGCATCATGAACCCAGGCACCACCAGGGGCGCCACCCGCCGCACCGTCCTCGCCGGCGCGGCGGCGCTCGGCGCGGCCACCGCCCTGCCGCTCACGCTCACGGCGGGCACCACGCACGCCGCGGACCCGGTCGACGACGCCGCCTCGCTCCGGACCAGGTGGCACACCCTGCTCACCGGCGGCCCGGGGCTCGACCTCACGGACGCGCGGATCGCCGCGGCCGTGGCCCGGATCGGCAAGGCCGCGACGACCTCCGCGAAGGGCCTGGACCCCTCCCGTACCGACGGGCTGTTCCCCGACCTGACCAGCACCACGCTCTCCAACCACGTCACCACATCGTTCAAGCGGCTCGCGACCGTCGCGACCGCGTGGGCCGTCCCCGGCACCGTCCAGTACGGCGACACCGCACTGCGCGACCTGCTCCTGGCGGGTCTCGACTGGATGCTGACGAACCGCTACGGGCCGGAGCACACCCGGTTCGACAACGACTGGGACTGGGAGATCGGCTCCGCGCTCGCGCTCAACGACACGGCCGTGCTGCTTTACGACGCGCTCGGTACGGAGCGGCTCGGCCTGATCAACGCGGCCGTACGCAGCTACACGCCCGACCCGAACCTCTGGCGGGCCGACCGGCAGATCGCGACCGGCGCCAACCGGGTGTGGATCTCCACCGTCGTCGCCGTGAACGCGGTGCTGCGCGACAGCGGCGACGACCTCGTCCGGGTCCGTGACGCTCTTTCGGACGTCGAGGGTTCGGGCGCCAACAGCGTCCTCGCCTTCAACGACGCGAGCGCGGCGGCGGAGGGCACGGGCGAGGGCTTCTACTCCGACGGTTCGTTCCTCCAGCACTACAAGCACCCGTACAACGGCGGCTACGGCAAGGAGCTCCTCAACAACCTCTCCCGGCTGCTGAACCTCCTTGCGGGTACGGCGTGGACGGTGACCGATCCCGACCTCGACAACGTACGGATCTGGGTCGACGAGGGCTTCGACCCGCTGCTGGCACGTGGCGATGTGATGGCGTCGGTGTGCGGGCGCGAGATCGCCCGGCCCAGCAAGCAGGGCCATGTCTCGGCGCAGACCGTCATCGAGGCGGTGGTGCGGCTGATCCCGAGCTTCCCGGGCGAGACCGCCGACCGGTTCACCTCCCTGGTCAAGCAGTGGATCGCCGAGGACACCTACCGGGACTTCCTCGCCGTCACCGACCTCGCCTCCCTCGTCGCGGCCCGGAACGTCATCGCGTCCTCGGTCCCGGCCCGCGGTCCGCTGGTCGCCCACAAGCAGCACCCGCGCATGGACAAGGCGGCCCACCACCGGCCCTCGTTCGCGCTCGGCGTCTCCGCGTACTCGTCGCGGATCTACAACTACGAGTCGATCCAGAACGAGAACCTGCACGCCTGGCACCTCTCCGACGGCATGGTGCTCCTGTACACGGACGACCTCGGCCACTACAGCGAGGACTACTGGCCCACCGTCGACCCCGCACGCCTGCCCGGCACCACTGTCCTCGCGGGCCGGCCCGCCGACGCGGCGGGGCAGCGCACCACCAGCACCGCCGACTGGGCGGGCGGCGCCGCGCTGCCCGGCACGACGCTCGGCGCGTACGGCATGGAGCTACGGGCGTTCGGCAGTTCGCTGCACGGCCTCAAGAGCTGGTTCTGCCTCGACGACGTCATCGCGTGCGTCGGCTCCGGGATCAGCGCGGACACCGGTACGGCCGAGACGATCGTGGAGAACCGGAAGCTGCGCGATCCTGCGGCGGCCCTCCTCGTCAACGGACAGGCCGCTCCGGCGGACACCGGGTGGTCGGCGCGACTGGACAAGGTGCGGTGGCTGCATGTCGCCGGCACCGGCGGCTACGTCTTCCCCGAGCCCGTCACCCTGCACGGCCTGCGCGAGGACCGGACAGCGACATGGCGCGAGATCAACCTCAAGTACGGCACGGACACCCCCGTCACGCGCCCCTACCTGACGCTGTGGCAGGACCACGGCACCGCCCCCGACGGGGCCGGCTACTTCTGGCTCCAGGCGCCGGCCGCATCCGCCGCGCGGACGAAGCAGTGGTCGTCCGCACCCCCGGTGAAGCTGGTCGCCCGCTCCACCGCCGTGCACGCGGTACGCCGCTGCGCGGACGGCCTGCTCGCCGCGAACTTCTGGACCGCCGGGACCGCGCAGGAACTCACCGCGGACGGGCCGGCCTCGGTCCTGGTCCGGCCGGAGGGCAAGACAGTGACCGTCTCGCTGTCCGACCCGACCCAGCTGCGGTCCTCCGTCGCCCTGGACCTCGCCCGGCACAACCTGAGCGTCGTCTCGGCCGACCCGGGCATCACCGTGGCCCCGACCGGCACCGGCATCCGGATCACCGCGGACACCACTGCACTCCACGGTGCAACCCTCGACCTCACCCTGAAGAGGAGCTAGACCCTTGCTGTTCGACATGCCCCTGGACCGGCTGCGGGACTACCGGCCGGAGCCGGAGGAGCCGGCCGACTTCGACGCGTTCTGGGAGAAGACGCTCGCCGAGAGCGCCCGCCACGACCTGGACGCCGAGTTCGTTCCGTACGACGCCGGATTCGCCACCGTAGACGTGTTCGACGTGACGTTCCGCGGCTGGGGCGGCCAGCCGGTGAAGGCGTGGCTGCTGCTCCCCCGCGAACGCTCGGGCCCGCTCCCGGCCGTCGTGCAGTACATCGGGTACAACGGCGGCCGCGGCATCCCCTACTCCTGGCTCACCTGGAGCGCTCTCGGCTACGCCCACCTGGTGATGGACAACCGCGGGCAGGGCGGCGGCGGCAAGAACACCGCCGACACGGTGGACATCGGCCCCGACGGCAACGGCTCCTCCTCCCCCGGCTTTCTGACCCGGGGCATCGAGGACCCGTACCGCCACTACTACCGGCGGCTGATCACGGACGCGGTGCGGGCCGTCGACACCGCGAAGGCCCATGACGCGGTGGACGCCTCACGGATCGCGGTCCTCGGCGGCAGTCAGGGCGGCGGCCTCGCGATCGCCGTGGCGGGGCTGCGGGACGATGTCGCGGCAGCCGTCGCCGATGTGCCGTTCCTCTGCCACTACCGGCGTGCCTCGCAGATCACGGACGCGGGCCCGTACGCGGAGATCGCCCGCTGGCTGTCCGGGCACCGCTTCCGGATCGACGAGGCGATGGAGACCCTGTCGTACTTCGACGGCGTCAATTTCGCGGCGCGGGCGACCGCTCCGGCGTGGTTCTCGGTGGGCCTGATGGACAAGATCTGCCCGTCGTCCACGGTCTTCGCCGCCTACCACCGCTACGCCGGCCCGGCGCAGATCGAGGTGTTCACGTACAACGGGCACGAGGGCGGCGCGGAGTACGACCTGCCGCGCAAGATCGCCGCGCTGCGCGGTGCGTTCGGTCAGTAGCGGGCGCCGGTCACCGGCCCAGCGCCGCCATCGCGGCGTTGTGGCCGGGGACCCCGCTGACCCCTCCGCCGCGCACCGCACCGGCTCCGCAGAGCAGGACGTTGCCGTGCGCGGTCTCCACGCCCCAGCGGCCGGTCTCCGGTGTGGCGTACGGGAAGGAGAGGTCCCGGTGGAAGATGTGGCCGCCGGGGAGCCGCAGGTCCCGTTCGAGGTCGAGCGGTGTCTTCGCCTCGATGCACGGTGCGCCGTTCCCGTCGAGCGCCAGGCAGTCGGTGAGCGGCTCCTCCAGGTGGGCGTCGAGCTCGGCGAGCGTGGCCTTGAGCAGGGTGGCGCGGGCGGCGTCGTTGTCCGCGGCGAACAGGCGCGCCGGGGTGTGCAGGCCGAACAGGGTCAGGGTCTGGTAGCCGCGGGCGGCAAGATCCGCGCCGAGGATCGAGGGGTCCGTGAGCGAGTGGCAGTAGATCTCCGAGGGCGGGGCGGCGGGCAGCCGGCCCGCCGCCGCGTCCCGGTGGGCGTCGGCCAGTTGCCCGTACCCCTCGGCGATGTGGAAGGTCCCGGCGAACGCCTCGCGGGGGTCCACGGACCGGTCCTTCAGCCGGGGCAGCCGGGTGAGCAGCATGTTCACCTTCAGCTGGGCGCCTTCGGCCGGTGTGGGCGGCGCCTCGCCGAGGAGAGCGGCCAGCGCCTGCGGCGAGGCATTGACGAGCACACGGCGCGCGCCGATGGTGGACTCGCCGCTGTCCGTCCGTACCGTCACCTCGGCGTGCGTCCCGTCCGTGTCGACGCGGATCGCCTCGTGCCCGGTGCGGATCTGCGCACCGGCGGCCAGGGCGGCTCCCGCGAGGGCGTCGGTGAGGGCGCCCATGCCGCCGACCGGGACGTCCCAGTCCCCGGTGCCGCCGCCGATCACGTGGTAGAGGAAGCAGCGGTTCTGGAGCAGCGAGGGATCGTGCGCGTCGGCGAAGGTGCCGATGAGAGCGTCTGTGAGGACGACGCCGCGGACGAGGTCGTCGGCGAAGTTCTCCTCGACGGCGACGCCGATGGGCTCCTCGAACAGCATCCGCCAGGTGTCCGCGTCGCCGATCCGCTCGCGCAGCGCGTCACGGGTGGGCAGCGGTTCGGTGAGCGTGGGGAAGACCCGCGCGGCGACCTGCGCGGTGCGTCCGTAGAACCGCTGCCACGCCTCGTACTCCCGGTCCGACCCGGTGAGGGCCGCGAAGGAGCCGCGGGTGCGGTCACCGGCGACGAGCAGCCCGGTGGGGCGGCCGTCGCGGAGCGCCGGGGTATAGGAGGACACGGTCCGCTTGCGTACGGCGAAGTCCAGTCCGAGATCCTGGACGATCCGCGACGGGAGCAGCGACACGAGGTAGGAGTAGCGGGACAGCCGCGCGTCCACTCCGGCGAAGGGACGGGTCGAGACGGCCGCGCCCCCGGTGGTACCCAGCCGCTCCAGGAGCAGGACCGACTGTCCGGCGCGGGCGAGGTAGGCGGCGGCGACCAGGCCGTTGTGGCCGCCGCCCACGATCACTGCGTCATAGCTGTCTCGTACGGGCATGCCCCTTGGTAACACGGCCCCGCGGCCCGGACCAGGGCTCCCGCCGGTCCGGCTCAGTGGGGCGGGGTGCCCCGTTGCTGCCGCAGCGCGGCCACCTGCCGGTAGAGCTCGACGGCCTCCGGGCCCCTGCCGAGCTGTTCGAGGCAGTGCGCCTCGTCGTTGCGGCCGGCGAGGGTGTCGGGGTGGTCGGCCCCGAGGACCCGGGTCCGTGCCTCGGCGACCTGCCGGTAGACGGTGAGGGCGTCCGCCCAGCGCCCGAGCCAGCCGAGGCCGACGGCGACCTCGCGGCGGCTGACCAGGGTGTCGGGGTGGTCGGCGCCCAGGACGCGTTCGCGGTGTGCGCACACCTCGCGGGATTCGGTCAGCGCCTCCTCCCAGCGGGCCAGCCGGCCAAGGTTGACGCCCAGCCCGTGGCGGGCGCGGAGGGTCTCGGGGTCAGCGGGGCCGCTGACCCGGGCCCTGTCCTCGACGAGGGCGCGGTAGAGCTCCAGCGCCTCGGCGCTGCGGCCCAGGCGCCCGAGGCTGATGCCGACCTCGTAGCGGGCCGCGAGGGTGTCGGGGTGGTCGGCGCCGAGCGCCTGCGACCGGGCCTGGACGACTTCCCGGTAGGTCTGCAGGGCCTCCGTCCAGCGGCCGAGTCTGCCCAGGGTGTAGCCGACCTCGTAGCGGGTGACGAGGGTGTCGGGGTGGGTGGCGCCCAGCAGCCGGGCACGCGCCGCGGCCACCTCGCGGGCCATGCCGTACGACTCCTCCAGCCGGCCGAGCCTGCTGAGGTTGAAGGCCAGGTTGTGGCGGCAGCGCAGGGTGTCGGGGTGGTCGGGCCCCATGGAGCGTTCCCGGGAGGCGAGGACGGCGGCGTACAGCTGGTGGGCCTCGAAGTGGCGGCCGAGCTGGCCCAGCACGTACGCCATCTCCTGGCGGGCCGCGAGAGTCTCCGGATGGTCGGGGCCCAGGCTGCGTTCGCGGCCCTGGGCCACGCGGCCGAACTCCCGGAGCGCGTCCGCCGCCCGCCCCGTCCTGCTGAGGGTGAACGCGACCTCGTACCGGCTGGAGAGCGTGTCGGGATGGTCGGGGCCCAGCGCGCTCTCGCGTTCGGCGGCGACCGCCCGGTGCACCTCGCCCGCGTCCTCCCAGTGGCCGAGCCTGCCGAGGTTGAGGCCGGCGCTGTGGCGGTTGGCGAGTATCGAGAGGAGTTCCGGGGCCGGGGTGGCCCGCTCTCCACCGGCCGGCCGGGCGGCCGGACGCTGCTCGGTGGCGGTGGTCCATTCACCGGTCAGGCCCGCCGAGTGGTCGAACGAGTCGGGCAGCGTGGTCGCGGTGTCGGACGCCTTGTGGCCCGTGGTCATACCGCGGGTCCACGCGGGCAGGCGTGGCGCGGGGGCGGCGGTCCCTCCGGGATGCTCGACGGGGGCCGGCGGCGCGAGCAGCACCCGGCCGGTCGGTTCCAGGTGCGGCTGTTCGCCGGTCCGGCCGACAGCGATGCGTCGGCGCAGGTCTCCGGCGTCGGCCGGCCGCTGCTCAGGAGCCTTGGCAAGCAGTTCCAGGACGACGCGGTCGAAGAAGCCGGGCAGTTCCGCCCGGTGGCTGCGCAGGGGTTCGGGCGCGGTGTCGCGGTGCCCGACGAGCACGCCCCAGGCGTCGTCGAGGTCGAACGGCGGCGCCCCGGTGGCGATCTCGTACAGCACGCAGCCCAGCGAGTAGAGGTCGCTGCGGTGGTCGACCTGGCCGCCGCTGATCTGCTCCGGCGACATGTAGTGCGGGGTTCCCATGGCAATGCCGACGCCGGTGAGACGGGAGGTGACCGCCATGTCGTGGCCGAGCCTGGCAATGCCGAAGTCGCAGATCTTCACCGTCCCGTCGGCCAGCCGCATGATGTTGGCGGGCTTGAGGTCGCGATGGACGATGCCCTGCTGGTGGGTGTACCCGAGGGCGTCGGCGACCTGCTCGGCGATGTCGACGACGTCGCCGACGGGCAGCGGAAGCTGCTTGTTGTCCTCCAGGAGCTCGCTGAGGTTACGGCCGTCCAGGAGCTCCATCACCAGATAGAGCACGCCCTCGTGTTCGCCGAAGTCGTGGACGACGGTGACACCCCGGTGCTGGAGGGCGGCGGCGACGCGGGCTTCCCGGCGGAACCGTTCACGGAGGATGCGGGTGAAGTCCTGGTCGTGCTGCGGGCCCATGGGTTTGAGGCATTTGACGGCGACCTGACGGCCGAGCGACTCGTCGCGGGCACGCCACACCTCGCCCATACCGCCCCGCCCGATCAGATCGAGCAGTCGGTACCGGCTCTGGATCAGCCTGGTTTCCGCCATCCCTGCTGTCGCCCCCGTCACTCCGCCTACTGTCGCTGCGCCCTCCCCGGCCCGTCCAGTATGGCTGCCTGCCTTTTCAGTTTGTACGGGGTGGGGCGGCTACCTGGTCCGAGTCGCGCCATCGCGTTCACGATGTGACCGGGCGGGAGTTTCCAGCGCAGCCGCGACGGGATGGTGCGCAGGGCGGTTCCGGTCGTGCGCAGGCGGCGGTCGACGGTGGCGAGCGGCGGTGCGGGTCTGCCGTACAGCTCGTGCGCGAAGGCCGGCAGCGACTGGTAGGCGACCGTCGCGACGTGCCGCCACAGCACGGCGCGCGCCGGTACGAGCAGGGGGTGCACCGGTGGCCGGCGCAGGAAGTCGTCGACGTCCAACGCATCTCGGGAGCAGGCGAGCTGTGGCCGCACACGCCGGAAGTACGCCGCCAGTTGCGCAGCCGTCGCGGGTACGCCGACGGGGTCGAGGCCGACGAGGCGGGCGCTGGTGCGGTGTTCGTCGACGTAACGGTCGGCCTGCGCATCGGTGAGCGGGTAGCCGGAGCGCCGCTCGACCTGGAGGTAGGAATCGACCTCCGCGCAGTGCACCCACAGCAGCAGGTCCGGGTCGTCGACGCCGTAGGTCTCGCCGGTCACCGGGTCGGTGACCTTCAGGAGCCGGTGGATCTTCCGGACCCGGGCCCCCGCCTTCTCGGCGGCGTCGGTGGTGCCGTACGTGATCGTTCCGACGAAGCCGGCCGTGCGCATCAGCCGGCCCCAGGCGTCCTTACGGAAGTCGGAGTTCTGCATGACGCCACGCACCGCGCGCGGATGGAGCGCCTGGAGGTACAGGGCGCGCACGCCGGCCACCCACATCATCGGGTCGCCGTGCATCTGCCAGGTGACCGATGAGGGCCCGAAGAGCCCGGGGTCGGCGTCCGTCATGTGCTCCTACCTCCTGCTCGGCGGTGTGACCGGCGCAGTCGTCCTGGGGCGCCGCGGGACGTATCGCTGCACCTCAGAAGCGTTCAGGATCCGGTCGACGCAGCATCCCATCACCGACGGCCGGCGCGCCGAGCCCCGCGCAAGGACGTCACGGGGCGCTGTTCCGCCGTCCGTGCGCGGTGATCGCGAGGCCGTGGCCGTCGCACCGTTCACAGCTTCGCACCGAAGTCCTGTGTCCACCACGGTCCGCCGGGGCCTTGGTGTATCCCGATACCGATGTCCTTGAAGGCGCAGTTGAGGATGTTGGCGCGGTGGCCGGGGCTGTTCATCCAGGACTCCATCACCGATGCGGGTGTCTGCTGGCCCCGCGCTATGTTCTCGCCGTACGTGGACCAGCGGTACCCGGCGTCGGTGACGCGTTGGCCGGGGTCGGCGCCGTCGGGGTTCGTGTGCTCGAAGAAGTTCCGGGCCGACATGTCGTCGGAGTGGCGCTGTGCCGCGTCCGCGAGTTGTGTGTCCTCCTTGAGCGGCCCGCATCCGGCGGCCCCCCGCTCCTTGTTGACCAGGGCGACGACCTGGGCCGTGGTGCTCATGGGGGCCGGTCGCACGGTGGGGGTGCTCGACACCCGCGGCGTCGCCGTCTTCTTCGGCGCCGGGGGGACGTTCTTCTTCGGTGTCCGGCTCGGGGTGGCCGCGGTGCTCTTCTTCGCGGACGGCGAGGGCGAGGCGGACACCGACGGCGACGGTGATGTGGTGGCCGGAGTGCCGGGTGCGGCGAGATCGGTGATGGGCTCGGCCGACGTACGCGACGCTGCTTCGTCGTCGCTTCCGGTTCCGGTACCGGGCCCGAGGGACACGTACCACAGGCCCCCGCCGGCCACGCACGCCGCCAGTACCGCACCGCCGATCGCCCGCCGCCGGACAGTCCGCCGGCGCCGGCGGACTTCGGCGCGCGAGGTGCCCCGACCGCCGAGCCGCCCGCCCGGTGAACGGTGTCTGCCCGACCCGCCGGGTATCGCGCCGTCGCCCGTCGTCGCCCCGAGCGCGTGCGAGGCGGCGACGGGCGCCATCCCGTCCTGCGCGGGCCACAGCGCGAGCAGGGCCACGGGCACCGCGACGAGCGCCAGCCCCGCCAGCAGGCCCTCGGCGGGCATCAGGCCGCTCCGGAGTCCGGCACACCGGAGGCAGTCACGGGCGTGCCGGGCTATGCGCTTGCGCCACAGGGCCGATGGCCGGCCGTCCCACGCCACGAGGACTCCGCGGAGTTCCTCGCACGGCGGTTGCGCGTCGAGCGCACGCACGACGATGCGGGCCGTCTCCAGCTGTGCCTTCATCCGCTGCACCCGGACCGCCGCGTACTGCGGCGAGAGCTCCAGCGCCTCGGCGACTTCGGACCGGGTCAGCTCCCCCGCACACTCCAGCCACCACAGCGACAGCAGGCCCCGGTCCTCCGGCTCCAGCCACCGCGTCGCGCGTGCCGTCTCCTGACGCTGCCCGGACAGTTGCAGACGCATCATCGTCAGACCGACGAAGTCGGCCCCGGGATCGGCGACCTGCCCGGCCTCCTCCAACGGGCCCGGCGCGCCGTTGCGGCCATGCCAGTACGCGCGGACCTGGTTCATCGCGATCGCCACCAGCCAGGAGCGGAAGCTCTCCGGGGCCCGCAGACCGCCGAGCCCGTGCAGCGCCCGGAGCATGGTGTCCTGCACCACGTCGTCCACGTCCGCCGAACCGTTCAACGCCCGGCCCACGATGTTGTAGACGAGCGGAAGGTACGCGCCTGCCAGCTCAGCCCTGGCCCCCGCGTCCCCCTCGCGGGCGGCGGTCACCAGTGCCACCGCGTCCACCGTGTGCTGATGGCTCATGAAGAAGTTCCCTGTCCTGTAGACCGCTGATGATGCCCGATGGCTCGGAGACCGCCGAGGGCGGCTCGGATATCAGTTATCCACGACCGGGATTTCCCCAGGGGCTCAGCGGCGTACCCGCGGCATCCCGAGGCCGATCCACGAGATGATCTCCCGCTGGATCTCGTTGTTGCCGCCACCGAAGGTGAAGATCACGGCGGACCGGTATCCGCGTTCGAGTTCGCCGTGCAGGACGGCGCCCGCGGAACCCTCCTTGAGTGGGCCGGCCGAGCCGACGACCTCCATGAGCCAGGCGTAGGCGTCGCGGCGCGCCTCGGAGCCGTAGACCTTGACGGCGGAGGCGTCCTGCGGGGTGAGCGTGGCGTGCTGGACGGCGGACACCATCTGCCAGTTGAGGAGTTTCATCGCGTCGAGCCGGGCGTGGGTGCGGGCGAGGCGGGCGCGTACCCAGCCGAGGTCGATGACGCGGCGGCCGTCGGCGATCCTGGTTTCGGCGGCCCAGCGGCGGACGTTGTGCAGGGCGCCGATGGCCATGGTGCCGTGGGCGGCGAGGGTGACGCGTTCGTGGTTGAGCTGGTTGGTGATGAGCCGCCAGCCCTTGTTCTCCTCGCCGACCCGGCGGGAGACGGGGACGCGGATGTTCTCGTAGTAGCTGGCCGAGGTGTCGTGCGAGGCGAGGGTGTTGATCAGGGTGCACGAGTAGCCGGGGTCCGACGTCGGGACGAGGAGCATGGTGATGCCCTTGTGGGGCGCGGCGTCCGGATCGGTGCGGGCTGCGAGCCAGACCCAGTCCGCCGTGTCGCCGTTGGTCGTCCAGATCTTCTGTCCGTTGACGACGTACGTGTCGCCGTCGCGCACCGCCCGGGTCTTGAGGGCGGCGAGGTCGGTGCCCGCGTCGGGTTCGCTGTAGCCGATCGCGAAGTCGATCTCCCCGGCGAGGACCTTCGGCAGGAAGTACGCCTTCTGTTCCTCGGTGCCGAACTGCATGATCGTCGGGCCGACGGTGTTGAGCGCCATCAGGGGCAGCGGCACGCCCGCCTGCGCCGCCTCGTCGAAGAAGATGAACTGTTCCATGGGAGAGAGGCCGCGCCCGCCGTACTCCGTGGGCCATCCGACGCCGAGCCAGCCGTCGGCGCCCAGGCGCCTGATCGTCTCGCGGTAGAAGCGTTTCTGGGCGGCCGGGTCGGCGTAGCGCGCGTAGGCGTTGTCGGGGACCAGGGCGGCGAAGTACGTATGCAGTTCGGCGCGCAACTGCTGCTGTTCAGGCGTGTATTCGAGGTGCACGGCCCCTCCAGGAGTCTCGCTTCGCGTCGCCCGTGTGCGGCGGCGCACACAGTAGAACGTGTTGCAAGAATCCGGAAGGGGCGCGAGCGCCACGGGGCGTGGCCGTCAGCGTTTGACGGCGCGCAGCACGACGAACTTGGGGTCGCCTGCCACCGTGGTGCAGTTGCCGAAGATCCGGCGCAGCAGGGTGTGGTAGGCGAGGTGCCGGTTGCCCACCACCCACAGTTCACCGCCCTGGCGCAGCGCGGTGCGCGCCCCGTGGAACATGTTCCGGGCGGTCGCGTCCGTGGTGGCCTGGTGCGAGTGGAACGGCGGGTTGCACAGGACGAGGTCCGCGCCGCCGGGCTCGGCGTCGGCCAGCCCGTCGGCGACCACGAAGCGGGCTTCCGCCTCCGGACCGACGTTGGCCCGGAAGGTCGCCTCGGCCGAGGCGAGGGCCTGGTAGGACTCGTCGACGAAGGTGAGCGATGCCTCGGGGTTGGCGAGCGCGGCGGCCAGGCCGAGGACCCCGTTCCCGCAGCCGAGGTCGACGACCCGGTCGGGGCCGCTGCGCGACGGCAGGTGCTTCAGGAAGAAGCGGGTGCCGACGTCGAGCCGCTCCGCGCAGAAGATGCCTGCGTGGTTGACCACGGTGCGGCCGGCGACGGCCCCGACGTCGTCGGGCAGCTCGTAGCGGTACGGCCAGGGGCTGGGCGTGCGGGCCAGGGAGGGGTCGGGCGTGCAGTGGATCAGCCGGGCCTTCTTGACCGCGAGCGAGGTGCGGGTGGGACCGATGATCCGCTCGAACAGCTTGAGGGTGGAGGTGTGGATCTCCTTCACCATGCCGGTGCCGATGACGACGGTGCCGGCGTGGACGGCGGGTGCGAGCCGGTGCAGCTGGTCCTCCAGGAGCGCGAGGCTCTTGGGTACGCGCACGAGCAGCACGTCGACCCGGTCCGGCGGCGTCTCGCGCACGGACAGCAGGTGCACGGCGTCGGGGGCGGCGCCGTTACGCTCCAGGTTCGCCGCCGTCGCCCGCTGTGCGAGGTAGGAGTCGGTGATCTGTACGGGGCGGTGCTCGGCCAGCGCCGTACTCAGCGCACCCCAGCGGTCGCCGACGATCACGACGCGTCCGGAGAGGCCGACCGGCTCGGCCCCGTCGACCCCCTCCAGGTGCCGGAGCAGGTATTCGTCGGCCGCGTCCCAGGCTCGGAACGGGTCGCGGGGGTTCTCGGGGAATCGGGCGAGGTCGTAACCAGCCCCTGACGTCGTCAAACGGTTCATATTGCGTTCAGGCTAACCGAGCAGCGCCGTACGCCCGAACAACCGGCGGCCGACGAGTGCCCGCACCCCGCCGGGCCGGCCGTGGCCACCGGCGATGCCGGTGGCCACGGCCGGCGCACGGGCCGCGGATGACTACGGCAGTTGCTTCTCGATGGCTGCCCTGCCCTCCCTGGCCAGCCTGCGCTCGGCCCACTCGAGATTCCGGGGTGTCAGGTCCCGCCCGGAGGCGAGCACCACGTCCTCCGCCGAAGGATTGTCGCTGGCACCGGTGTGCAAAAGACTGTCGGGGGTCACGCCCCGTACGGATATGGATTCGGGCTCGTCACTCATGCCGCCTCCTCGTCCTTGCGGCAATTCTCGCCCCCCGCCGACAGGAGCGCATCCGATGCCCGGGGGGCGCCTGCGACGGCCGGACACCGACCCTCACTTGACCTGCACATGATAGGTACGCAGCGTTCACACCTCGGTCACGGTGCGTGTGGAAGGCTCCCGCTGACCACCTAGTAACACGACCACCGCGGAGCCGCCCCCCACCCTGTGGCGGCGTCGCGGTGCCCGTATTTCCGGAGAGGACACCCCACATGTCCCGTCGTCACCTCTTCCACCGGCGCCCACTGCTGGCCACGCTCGCCGCCTTCGCGGTGCTCGGCGGCACCGCGGCCGCCGCACCCGCCACGACCCCACAGCCCACGGCCCGGCCCGCCACCCCGCTCGGCACCCTGGACGACACGTACTACCAGGACGCGCTCGGCAAGACCGGCACCGCGCTCAAGGGCGCCCTGCACACGATCATCAGCGACCAGACCAAGCTCAGCTACAGCCAGGTCTGGGACGCGCTCAAGACCACCGACGAGGATCCGGCCAACTCCTCGAACGTGATCCTTCTCTACACCGGCCGCTCCGAGCCCAAGAGCGACAACGGCGGCAACGTCGGCCAGTGGAACCGCGAGCACGTCTGGGCCAAGTCCCACGGCGACTTCGGTACCGCCACGGGCCCGGGCACCGACATCCACCACCTGCGCCCGGAAGACGTCTCGGTCAACTCCACCCGCGGCAACAAGGACTTCGACAACGGCGGCACCGAACTGGGTGACGCACCCGGCAACTACACCGACGGCGACTCCTTCGAGCCGCGCGACGCGGTCAAGGGCGACGTGGCCCGCATGATCCTCTATATGGCGGTGCGCTACGAGGGCGACGACTCCTTCGCCGACCTCGAACCCAACGACAGCGTGTCGAACGGCTCCGCACCGAACATCGGCCGGCTCTCCGTACTGAAGGCGTGGAGCGAGGAGGACCCGCCGGACAGCTTCGAACAGCGGCGCAACGACGTCATATTCGACGAGTTCCAGCACAACCGGAACCCGTTCGTCGACCACCCCGAGTGGGTGGAAGCCATCTGGTGACCAGCCCTCTCCGGGACACCTGAGGGAGCTGGTTCCCGCAGGACCGTCAGCCGTCGGCCGTCGCCGTGCACCAGGCGACGGCCGCCTCGCGGGAAGCGAAGGAACGCGCGGCCCCGGCCTCCTCGCCCGGCTCGCCGAGGCGGCCGTCGGGGTCGGCCACGGCGGTGCGCCGGCCGTCGGCGGCCAGCCGGGCCAGTCCGCTGCGCAGCATCGCCCGGGCCACGGTGTCGATGCCCGTCACGCGCACCAGGTCGAGTACCGTCGCGCCGGTCCGCCCGGTTCCCGCCTCGTCCAGGGCGTACAGGACCCGCTCCGCCGCGGTGAAGTCCAGGGCGCCCTGGGCGGCGGCGACCGCCACGCGCTCCCGGCGGGCGCGCTCACGCTCCCCGGCCGGGACGGCGGGCAGGTCGTCGGCGGTGGTGACCAGGGTGACGGTGGAGCCTGCCAGGGCCGGGTTGTACATGAGATGCAGGCCGAGCCGCTCGGAGAGCGTCCCGATCGCCAGGTGTCCCCGCACGGAGGTCCCGGTCGGATCGAGCAGCGGGCTGTACGTCGCCAGCCCGAACCGGGCCGGCCCCGCGGCGATCACTCCGCCGGACACCCCGCTCTTGGCCGGCAGCCCCACTCTGAGCAGCCAGTCGCCCGAGGCGTCGTACATGCCGCAGGTCGCCATCACCGCGAGCACCTGGGCGGCGACGGGCTCGGCCACCACGCGGTTTCCGGTGAGCGGATTGACGCCGCCGTGCGCCAGGGTCGCCGCCATCGCCGCGAGATCCAGGGCCGTCACCCGTACCGCACACTGCCGGAAGTACGTCTCCACCGCCGCCACCGGGTCCATGGGCAGGGGCCCCGTGCTGCGGACGAGGTAGGCGAGGGCGCGATTGCGGTCCCCGGTGGCGGCCTCGGAGGCGTACACCTCCTCGTCGACGTCGAGCTTCCGGCCGGCGAACCGGCTCAGGCAGTCGAGGATGCGCCCGAACCGCGGTGCGACGGGAGTGTCGGGGATGAGTGCGGTGGCGACGATGGCGCCCGCGTTGACCATGGCGTTGGCCGGGCGCCCGGTGCCGCGTTCGAGGCTGATGGCGTTGAACGCCTCCCCGCTGGGCTCGGCGTTCACCCAGCGGGACACCTCGTCGAGGCCGAGGAGGGACAGGGCCAGGGCGTAGACGAACGGCTTCGACACGGACTGGAGGGTGAACGGGACGTCGGCGTCGCCCGTGCTGTACCGGTGACCGTCCATGCTGATCAGGGCCAGCCCGAAGGCGCCGGGGTCGGCGAGGGCCAGTTGGGGGATGTAGTCGGCGAGTTCACCCTCGTCGACCCCGGCGTACGTGGTGTGCAGTTCTCGCAGTGCGTCCGTGACGGCACCGGTGGCGACGCTCACGCGGTTCCGGCCGTCAGCCGCGCTCGGCCTGGGCGATCCGGGGGAACGACTTGACGCCGGCGGCCTTGCGGCTGTTGGCGTGCTGACTGACCGTCCGGTTCGGCGGGGCGTCGGGGAAGCCCAGCACCACGGAGTCGAGGACCTTTCCGGACGCGTCCACGAACTCCACCCGCACGGCGTAGAAGGCCGCCTTGTCGGTGGGGTTGGTCACCCGTACGAGGGCGCTGCGGAACTGCTCCGACGCCGCGACCGGAAGGCCGTTGACGGAGACGTCGCCGACGGCGTTGCCCTTGCCCTCGACGCCCTTGAGTGTCGTCACGGCCTTCTGCCGGCTGCGTTCCACATCGGCGGAGACCGAGGCGGCGAAGTCCTCCTGGGTGCGCGGGCTCTCGGTCGCCGTAGCCGAGGTGGCCGGCTCCGCGGACACCGTACGGGTGCTTCTGGCCGTGCCCTGCATCGAGCTGTCGTCGCTGTCGCAGGCCGCGGTGCCCGCGACGATCACCGCGGCGAGCACGGCGGGGGTCAGGCTGCGGGCTGCGCGGCGGCCGAGGGCACGCCGCACGGGGCTGGTCTGGTTCACGGACGCTCCGTCTGCTCGGAAGTGCGAAGGAAAAGTGGCGCCCGACGAGATGGGGGCCGACGAGATAGGGGCCGGTGGCGGGGCCGGCTCCCGGAGGGTCATGCCGCGCCTTCGGCCGACTGGAACTTCCACACAGTGAGGGTGGACATCGCGCTACCTCCGGAACCCGAGATGACCAACTCGCTCATATTAGGATCAAAAGGTATGAATTGACTCGTCGAATCACCCGCTCCGCACGGCAGTGCGCGCAAGTCCCCCGGGAGGGAACTGATGGATACGGACGCCCTGACCGCCGGTCTGCTGCAAGAGCTCCGCGCGGCCAAGCCCTATCCGGCCCTGTCCCTGACCATGCCGACCCACCGGCGTGCACCGGACAACGCCCAGGACGCCGTACGGCTGCGCAACCTGGTGTCCGAGGCGGGCAGCCGGCTCGACGCCGACCCCGAGGTCACCCGCGAGGCGCGCGCGGCGGTCAAGCAGCAGCTCGACCGCGCGGTCGACGAGATCGATCCGCGCCGCGCACTGGACGCGCTGGTGGTCCTCGCCACGGCGGACGAGTACCAGATCTGGCAGCTGCCACGCACCGCACCCGAACGAGTGGTGCTCAGCGACACCTATCTGACCCGCAACCTGGTCGCGGCGAAGGCGAAAGCGCAGCCGTTCTGGGCACTCACCGTGTCCGCGGACCACGCCGCCCTGTTCAGCGGCACGTCCGACACGGCGCACGAGGAGCACATCGGCGGCTTCCCGCTGACGGCTCCGCGCGAGGCGCCCAACCCGCAGCGCGAGGAGCGGATCGGCGACACCCCGAGCACCTTCACCGACGAGGAGACCCGCCAGTTCCTGCGCACGGTGGACGAGAAGCTGCGCGGGGTGCTGGCCACCGATCCGCGCCCGCTCTACCTGGTCGGGCTCGCTCCGGCGCTGGCCCTGCTCGACGAGGTCGGCGAGGTCGCCAAGGAGGCGGTCGGCCGGGTCACCAAGGGCGCACCCGCCGAGACCTCGCCCAGCGACCTGCTGACCGAACTGCGGCCCGCGCTGGAGGCCCGGCGGAAGCGGTTCGCCGCGGAGATCGACGGCAAGCTGGACGAGGCCCGCGGGCGGCGCGCCTTCGCCGGCGGGCTCGACGAGGTGTGGGCCGCCGTACGGGAGGGACGCGCCGGCCTGGTGGCTGTGGAGGAGCACCACCAGCAGACGGTCCGGGTCGACCAGGAGCACCTGGTTCCGGTGAGCGGCGACGCCGCGGACCCGGCGGACGTGAACGTCCGTGAGGACATCGTCGACGAGCTGGTCGAGGCGGCACTGGACAGTGGCGCCGATGTCGTCTTCGTCGCGGACGACTCGCTCAAGGAGCACGGACGGATCGCGGCGGCGCTGCGTTACTGAGCCGGGGCTCCGGCCACGGCCCCTGCCAGCGGCACAGCCCCGGACGGTTGACCGTCCGGGGCTGTGCCGTGCGCAGGGGAAGCGCTCACCCCTCCCAGGTCCAGTCGGTCACTTCCGGCAGGTCCGTGCCGTGTGCGCGGATCCAGTCGTGATGGCGGGTCCGGGTGTCCGCCATCGCCTGGCGCACCGCCACCGCCCGGACCCCCAGGCCGGGAACGCGGTCGACGACGTCCATGACGAGGCGGTAGCGGTCGAGGTCGTTGCGGACCACCATGTCGAAGGGCGTGGTGGTCGTGCCCTCCTCCTTGTAGCCCCTGACGTGCAACTGGGCGTGTCCGGTCCGGCGGTAGGCCAGCCGGTGGATCAGCCAGGGATAGCCGTGGTAGGCGAAGATCACCGGCTTGTCGCGGGTGAACAGGGCGTCGTACTCGGAGTCCGGCATCCCGTGCGGATGCTCGGAATGGGGCATGAGCCGGGCCATGTCGACGACGTTCACCACCCGCACGGACAGCTCCGGCAGGTACTGCCGCAGCAGACCGGCGGCAGCCAGGGTCTCCAGCGTGGGTACGTCCCCGGCGCAGGCGAGTACGACGTCGGGTTCGCGGGTGCCGTCCTCGGTGCCCGCCCACTCCCAGACGCCCGCGCCGCGCGCACAGTGCGCACGGGCCTGGTCGAGGGTGAGCCAGTCGAAGCTCGGCTGCTTGCCCGCCACGATCACGTTCACGTAGTCCCGGCTGCGCAGCGCGTGGTCGGCCACGGAGAGCAGGGTGTTCGCGTCCGGGGGCAGATAGACGCGTACGACCTCGGGGCTCTTGTTCAGGATGTGGTCGACGAACCCCGGGTCCTGGTGCGAGAAGCCGTTGTGGTCCTGGCGCCAGACGTGCGAGGTGAGCAGGTAGTTGAGGGAGGCGATGGGGCGCCGCCAGGGCAGCCGGCGCGAGGTCCGCAGCCACTTGATGTGCTGGTTCACCATCGAGTCGACGATGTGGGCGAACGCCTCGTAGCAGGAGAAGAGTCCGTGCCGGCCGGTGAGCAGATAGCCCTCCAGCCAGCCCTGGCACAGGTGCTCGGAGAGAACCTCCATGACGCGGCCGTCGCGGGCGAGGTGCTCGTCGGTCGGGAGCGTGCCGGCCTGCCATGCCTTGCCGGTGGCCTCGTAGAGGGCGTCGAGGCGGTTGGACGCCGTCTCGTCGGGGCCGACGACGCGGAAGTCCCGCCGGTCGGCGGTGGCCGCCATGACGGCCTCCAGCAGGCCGCCGAGGATCCGGGTCGGTTCGTGGAGGACGGTCCCGGGCCTGTCCACCTGGACGGCGTGCGCGTCGAGGTCCGGCACCGGCAGGTCCCGCAGGAGCAGACCGCCGTTGGCGTACGGGGTGGCGCCGAGGCGCGCCGTGCCCTCGGGCACGCAGGCGAGGACCTGTTCCGTGGGCCGTCCCTCGGCGTCGAAGAGTTCCTCGGGCCGGTAGGAGCGCAGCCATCCCTCCAGCTGCCGCAGGTGCTCGGGGTTGTCGCGGACCCCGGGCAGCGGGACCTGGTGGGCCCGCCAGGTGCCTTCGACGGGCAGTCCGTCGACCTCGGCGGGTCCGGTCCAGCCCTTCGGCGTACGCAGCACGATCATCGGCCACCGCGGGCGCCCGGTCTCGCCGCCGGCCCTGGCGGCGTCCTGGAGCTCCCGGATGCGGTCGACGGCCCGGTCCATGGCAGCAGCCATCGCCCGGTGCACGGTGAGGGGATCGTCCCCCGCCACGTACAGCGGTTCGTGTCCGTAGCCGCGCAGCAGGGAATCGAGCTCGGCCTCGGGGAGGCGGGCGAGCACGGTCGGGTTGGCGATCTTGTAGCCGTTGAGGTGGAGGACCGGAAGGACCGCCCCGTCGTGGACGGGATCGAGGAACTTGTTGGCGTGCCAGGAACCGGCGAGCGGCCCGGTCTCCGCCTCACCGTCGCCGATGACACAGGTGACCAGCAGGTCCGGGTGGTCGAGTGCGGCGCCGTAGGCGTGCGCGAGGGCGTACCCCAGCTCGCCGCCCTCGTGGATGGAGCCGGGGGTCTCCGGTGCGACGTGACTGGGTACGCCGCCGGGGAAGGAGAACTGCTTGAACAGCAGCCCCATGCCCGCCTCGTCCCTGCTGACGTCGGGGTACGTCTGCGAGTAGCTGCCCTCCAGCCAGGAGTTGGCGAGGACGGCGGGACCGCCGTGCCCGGGGCCCCAGACGCACAGCGCGTCGAGGCGGCGCGAGGCGATCACACGGTTGAGATGGGTGTACACGAGGTTGAGCCCCGGTGAGGTGCCCCAGTGGCCGAGGAGTCTGGGCTTGATGTCCTCGGGGACGAGCGGCCGGCTCAGCAGCGGATTGCCCATCAGGTAGATCTGGCCGACGGCCAGGTAGTTGGCGGCCCGCCAGTGCGCATCGAGCGCGGCGATCTCCTCGTCGGTCGGGCCGGTCGTCGATGAGGAAGGCGGGGCGTCGCTCATGGTCACCTCTCAGCGGGCGTGTGCGGTGGGCCGGTCTCTCTGCGGCGTGTGCGGTGGTTCCGGTTACCTGGGGCCGTACCAGACGGTGGTGGCGTTGGAGAACTCGCGGATGCCGTGACCGGCGAGCTCACGTCCGTATCCGGAGCGCTTCACCCCGCCGAACGGCAGTGCGGGGTGCGAGGCCGTCATGCCGTTGAAGAACACGCCGCCCGCCTCCAGGTCCCGGATACAGCGGCGGCTCTCGTCGGCGTCACGGGTCCAGACGTTGGAACTGAGACCGAAGGGCGTGTCGTTGGCCACTTCCAGGGCCTCGTCGAGGCTTTCGGCCCGGTAGAGGGTGGCGACGGGGCCGAAGGTCTCCTCGCGATGGATGCGCATGGCGGGCGTGATGCCGGTGAGGACGGTCGGGGCGTAGAACCAGCCCCGCTCCAGTCCGCCGGTCAGACCCTCGGGCCGACCGCCGCCGCACAGGGCGGTCGCTCCGTGGCGCACGGCGTCGTCGACGAGCTCCTCCAGGTCGGTGCGCCCCTGTTCACTGGCGAGCGGTCCGATGTCGGTGGACTCCTCCAGCGGGTCGCCGACGGTCAGGTCGCGCATGCCCACGGTGAAGCGTTCGGCGAACTCCTCGTACACCTCCGTGTGCACGATGAACCTCTTGGCGGCGATGCAGGACTGCCCGTTGTTCTGGACGCGGGCGGTGACGGCGGTGCGGGCCGCCTTGGCGACGTCGGCCGAGGGCAGGACCAGGTAGGGGTCGCTGCCGCCGAGTTCCAGGACGGTGTGCTTGACCTCGTCGCCGGCGACGGCCGCGACGGCGCGGCCGGCCGGTTCGCTGCCGGTCAGGGTGGCCGCCGCCACCCGGCGGTCGCGCAGGATCGCCTCGACGGCTCCGGAGCCCACCAGCAGCGTCTGGAAGCAGCCGGCCGGGAAGCCGGCCCGGTGGAACAGGTCGCCCAGGTACAGCGCGGTCTGCGGCACGTTCGAGGCGTGCTTCAGCAGACCGGTGTTCCCGGCCATGAGCGCGGGCGCCGCGAACCGGACCACCTGCCAGAGGGGGAAGTTCCACGGCATCACGGCGAGCACGGTGCCCAGCGGCCGGTAGTGGACGTAGGCGCGGGACGCACCGGAGTCCTCGACGTCGGCGGGCGCGGGGTGCTCGTCGCCGAGGAGCTCCTCGGCATGGGCCGCGTACCAGCGCATGGCCTTCGCGCACTTCGCGGCCTCGGCCCGGGACGCCTTGATCGGTTTGCCCATCTCCAGGGTCATGGTGCGGGCGATGTCCTGCTGGTCCTCGTCGAGGAGGTCGGCGGCCCGGTTCAGCAGCCGGGAGCGCTCGCCGAATCCGGTGGTGCGGTACTCCCGGAAGGCGGCGTCCGCCGCGGCGAGCCGCCGCTCGATCTCGTCCGGCCCCAGTGCGTCGAACGTTCTGAGGGTCTCGCCGTTCGCGGGGTTGACCGTCGCGATGGGCATGGCTGTGGCCTCCTTGCCTCGGTACTTCGACCGTGCCGCGCCGCAGGCGGCGGCGCAACGCGGGCCGCCGCCATCCGCATACCCGACCGGCGCGGACCATGCATGCGTGAGGCATGCGATCCGCGCCGGAAGGGGGCAGGGGGTGGGGACGGGGGCGTGGGGCCGCTCCGTGCTGCGCGCCTCAGACGAGGGCGGGGGCGTCGGTCCGGACCGGATCGGCCATGGGGAAGTCCGTGACCACGGCCGGCGGGCGGCGGAACTCGCGGACGCCGGGCAGCGGCGGCAGCGGCACCAGTTCGATGTGCTGCGGCTCCTGCGCGTAGCGGGTGAACCAGACGACCTTGCCCTCGGTGGTCCGGCAGGTGCCCCAGCTGTCGCTGAGGGCCATGACCCGGCTGAGGCCGCCGCCCTCGTGGAGCAGCCGCGGCATGTCGGAACCGTTGTCGGCGACGGAGACCGTGAGGTGCCGTCCGGACCAGCGGAGTTCGACGACGCACTGGTTGTCGTCACCGACGTGCCGGTGGACGTTGGTCAGCAGTTCCTCCACGGCGCGGCACACGGGCCGGACGTGGAGTTCGAGACTCCAGTGGCGGAGGTGTGCGGCGACTATCCGTCGCAGCTGGGACACACGCTCTGCCGAAACCTGTAGTTCGACCACATAGTGCCGGTCGAGTGGAACGGTCATCGTCGAGGCTCCTCACATCGAGGCCCACATGCTTCGCCCCGTTGAACCAACGACCCCCGAATACGAACAGTGAGCAGATGTCACTTCTGGGTCACTCCTCAGGGTGAGGCCGCAGGGCCGGTTGCGCAACACATCCGGCCGCGCACCCCCGGTGACCGGCGCATATGCGTCCGGCGTGATCTCGCGCCGGCCTCAGTACAGAGCAGCGAGCAGCCGGTCCGGGGTGAGCGGAAGGGTCCGCATCCGGACACCGGTGGCGTGATGGACGGCGTTGCCGATCGCGGCAGCCGCGCCGACGATGCCGATCTCACCGATGCCCTTGCTGCCCATGGGATTGAGGTGCGGGTCGTCCTCGTCGATCCAGTACGCCTCCAGGCCGGTCGCGTCGGCGCAGGCCGGCACGTGGTAGGAGGCGAGGTCGCTCTCGGTGAAGTCGCCGAAGGCCGGGTCGAGGGTGCTGCCCTCGGTCAGGGCCATGCCGAGCCCCATGGTCATGCCGCCGATGAACTGGGATCGCGCGGTGCGGGAGTTGAGGATGTGTCCGGCGGCGAAGACTCCGAGCATCCGGCGTACCCGGACCTCACCGGTCCGGGAGTCGACCGCGACCTCCGCGAAGTGGGCCCCGAACGCGTGACGCGCGTACGGGGACTCCGCGGCCGTCTCCTCGCTCGTGTCCGCGGTGACGGTCACTCCGGCGGCGGGCGGCTGCCCGGAGGACTCGCCGAGCCGCGCCACGAGGGCGGTGGCCGCCTTGTGCACGGACCAGCCCCAGGAGGCGGTGCCCGAGGAGCCGCCGGCCAGCGGGGCGTCCGGCAGGTCGCTGTCCCCGATGTCGACCGTCACGTTCTCCACCGGCGTCTCCAGCACGCGTGCGGCGATCTGGGCCAGGACGGTCCGGGCACCGGTGCCGATGTCGGTGGCGTTGACGGCGATCCGGTAGGAGCCGTCGGGGGCCGCGTGCGCCGAGGCGTGGGAGGCACTGGCGTAGACGGGGTACGTGGCGGCGGCGACGCCCGTGCCGAGCAGCAGGGAGCCCTCCCGGCGGGCTCCCGGGCGCGGGTCGCGGTCGCTCCAGCCGAAGCGTGCCGCGCCGTCCCGGAGGCAGGCGGCCAGGTTGCGGCTGCTGAAGGGCTTGCCGGAGTCCGGCTCGGCGGCCGGATCGTTGCGCAGCCGCAGTTCGACGGGGTCGAGCCCGAGAGCCGTGGCGAGTTCGTCGACGGCTGATTCGAGGGCGTACATACCGGACGCCTCGCCCGGGGCGCGCATCCACGACGGGCTCGGGACATCGAGCGCGGTGACCCGGTGGACGGTCCGGCTGTGCGCGGATCCATACATCACGCGGGCGGGTACGGCGGCCTGTTCCACGAACTCCTTGACGGTGGAGGTGTGGGTGATGACCTCGTGGGCCACCGAGGTGAGGGCGCCGTCCCTTTCCGCACCGAGCCGGACGCGCTGCACGGTGGGCGCCCGGTGGCCGACGACGGCGGCCATGTGGCGCCGGGGCATGGCGAGCTCGACGGGGTGTCCCGTGTGGTGCGCGGCCATGGCGGCGAGTACGACCTGGGGGCGCGGCGTGCCCTTGCTTCCGAACCCACCGCCGACGTGCCGGGAGATGACGTTGACCTGGTCCGGCCGGAGTCCGAACACGGTGGCGAGGCTGTCACGCACCTTGGTGGCGCCCTGGCTGGAGTCGTACACGGTGAGGCGCCCTTCCGGCGACCAGTGGGCGGTCGTGGAGTGCGGCTCCATGGGGTGGTTGTGCAGCGGTCCTATCGTGTACGTGGTGTCGACCTGTACGGGTGCGGCCGCGAAGGCACTGTCGAAGTCGCCGCGTTCACGCACGGCCGGATACCCGCCGTTGGCGGTCTCCGGGGTGTAGAGCCCGCCATGGTCCGCGGTGAGGACGACGTCGTGCGTGGCGGTCTCGTAGGTGATGTACAGCGCCTCGGCGCCCGCCCGCGCGCCTTCGAGGGTGTCGGCCACGACCACGGCGATCTGCCAGCCCCGGTGCGGCACGCGGTCGTTCTGCAGGACGGCGAGGATCGGGTCGTCCGGCTCCTTGATCCGTGGCGCGTTCTCGTGGGTGAGGACGGCGCGGACACCGGGGAGGCAGAGGGCGTCGGCGGTCCGGATCGCGGTGACCCGGCCGTGGGGCACGGTGGCGGGCACGGGCCAGGCGTACAGGCAGCCGGGCAGGTTGAGCTCGGCGGCGTAGCGCGCGGCGCCGGTCACCTTGTCCCGGCCCTCGCGGCGGACGACGGGGGCGCCGAGCGGCTGGGGGGCGTTGCTCATGGCGGGAATCCTCGGCTGTTCGGGGGCGGGGGTTGTCAGGGGCGGGGGCCCTCGGGGGCGGACGTGTGGCGGACGTGTTCAGGGCGGGATCTTCAGGGGCGGGCAGCGAGTGCGGCCAGGGCGTCGACGGCCAGGTGGCGGGCCAGAGCCACCTTGAACGCGTTGTCCCGCAGTGGCCGGGCCGCGGCGAGCTCGGCGTCCACCGCGCTCACGTACGCGGTGTCGCCGGCGGGTGCGCCGCGCAGTGCCTCCTCGGCGGTGCGGGCGCGCCACGGCCGGTGGGCGAGCCCGCCGAACGCCAGCGCGGCGTGCTCGATCCGCCCTTCGCATACCCGCAGGACGGCCGCCACGGAGGCCAGGGCGAACGCGAACGAGGCGCGGTCGCGGGCTTTGCGGTAGAGGGAGACCGTGCCCTCGGGGAGCGGCGGCAGGACCACCTCGGTGATCAGTTCGTGCGGCCGGATCACGGTGTCCGCGCTCGGGTCGTCCCCGGGCAGCCGGTGGAAGTCGGTCACGGCCACGGTCCGTTCGCCGTCCGGTCCGTGCAGCAGGACCGCGGCGTCGAGAGCGGCGAGTGCCACGGCCATGTCCGACGGGTGGGTGGCGACGCACGCGGAGGAGTGACCGATGACGGCGAGATCGCGGTGGACACCCTCGCGGGCCGGGCAGCCGCTGCCGGGTTCCCGCTTGTTGCAGGGCTTCGACGTGTCCTGGAAGTACGGGCAGCGAGTGCGCTGGAGGAGATTGCCTCCGGTGGTGGCCGTGTTGCGCAGTTGCCCGGAGGCTCCGGCCAGCAGCGCCTGGGAGAGCACGGGATAGCGCGTACGCACGGCGGGATGGGCGGCCAGATCGCTGTTACGGACGGTGGCCCCGATGCGCAGTCCGCCGTCGGCCGTGTCCGTCACCCGGTCCAGGGGCAGCCGGCTGACGTCGATGAGCAGACCGGGGCTCTCCACGCCGAGCTTCATCAGGTCGACCAGATTGGTGCCGCCCCCGAGGAACCGGGCTCCGGAGTGGGCGGCGCTTTCGCGGACCGCTTCAGCGACCGATGCCGCGCGCAGATAGGCGAAGGGTTTCACGACGCGACATCCCCGATCGCCTCGACGATGCGGGGGTACGCGCCGCACCGGCACAGGTTGCCGCTCATCCGTTCCCGGATCTCGGCGGCGTCGAGCGCCACCGGCGCGGTGACGGGTGCGGTGCTCGCGGTCGCGGTCGCGGTCGCGTGGGACGGGAACCCGTCCTCGGCCTCGCCCAGAACGCCGACGCCGGAGCAGATCTGCCCCGGCGTGCAGTAGCCGCACTGGAGCGCGTCGCGCTCCAGGAAGGCTTCCTGGAGCGGATGCAGCCGGTCCCCGTCGGCCAGGCCCTCGATCGTGGTGATCCGGGCGCCGTCATGGGCGACAGCGAGTAGCAGACAGCTGTTGGCGCGCCGGCCGTCGACGAGCACGGTGCAGGCGCCGCACTGGCCGTGGTCGCAGCCCTTCTTCGCCCCGGTCAGGCCCAGGTGCAGGCGCAGTGCGTCCAGGACCGTGGTGCGGTGGTCGAGCGTCAGTGCGCGCTCGGTTCCGTTGATGTTCAGGGTGAGGGCGGAAAGGTGGCCGGTCGCCCGCCCCTCCGCCTCGCCGCCCCTCCCCCGGCTGGTCGGGTCCACGTGACGGCGCCTTTCGAGAGAGGTCGTTTCGTCTGCTTTCTACCAGCCGGGCGTCGGCTCCGCGCCATGAGCCCGGACCGGCGGGGCGTTCGGCCTACTTGTTCTCCAGCCGCAGCCGGACCTCCTCCTCCTGGTCACCGGACACGGTGCCCACGACCCGTACGGCGAAGGCGCCCGCCAGGCTCTGGCGGAGCCGGTCGACCGCCCAGTAGCCGCCCTGCACGTCGGCGGTGACGGACTCGGCGAGCCGCACCGGCCCGGACACCACCCGGGCCTCACTGACATCGACGGTCACCACCCATGCCGTGGGCCGCTTGCCTGTGACGTCCTGCGGTACGTCCACCGAGGCCCGGTCGGTGGCGAAGGCGGCCCGCAGCACGTCGAAGACCGTGCGCGCGTCCTCTTTCCCGCACCCGCTGACGACGACCGACACCTCACGGCCGTCCCGGTTTTCCTCGGAGGGCTGCTTTTCCTGTGTGCTGTTCACCGCGGTTCCTTCCCAAGGGGTCACTTCCAGGCTCGCCCCACGGGCGGACGCCTGCGACACGGGCGGCCCGGAATGCCCAGCGGGTACCCGGAGGCGCATGCCTCACGCCATTCCAAACATTTTCTGCGGTGATATCCACTTAAAACATGAATTCGACGGAAGAGCCGAGTGACATCCCTGCCCCGGGGTATCCGGCAAGCATGGACGTAACGGATGGAGCCCTGAATTCCCTGGCCCTCACCCTCGCGGACGGACGGGGCGCGACCGGCGCCGTGCTGGGCGTTGTCGGCGTGGTCCTGGTGGCTGTGCTGATCGGCGCGGTCTGGCTCGGGAGGCGGCGGCGTGCCCAGGAACTGCCGCCGCCCCGGCCCGAGGAGCAGCCCGTGGCGCCGGACCACCGCACCCACGTCGAGGAGCGCGACGTCCACGCGGACGACGACTTCCCCGCCGACGGCCGGGGACTTTCGCCGTACGAGCTCGGTGAGCACGGCAGCGAGACCATCCACCGGGACGACGACGAGCGGCGCGACTGAGCACCGCGTGTTGCGGGAGCGGCCGCCCGCGGTGAGGCTGGTGAAGGCCCCAAGGGCCACCGGCAACACCTGCCGCTCCCCCATGAAGGCAGTAGGACCATGACCGGAAGCACCTCTGGTACGGCATCCGCGCCCGCACCGCTGACCGGGCCGGCGGCGCCGTGCTGGGTCAATCTGATGACCCGGGATCTCGAGTCCGCCCAGGAGTTCTACGGCCCGGTGATGGGCTGGACGTTCCGGCCGGGCAAACTCGGCCAGGAGTTCTCGGTCGCCCGGCGCGGTGACGTACCCGTCGCCGGGATCGGCGCAGTGGCGACCACCTTCAGCGTCGCGGTGGCCTGGACGCCCTACTTCGCCGTCCAGGACGCCGATGTGACCGCTGCCCGGATCCGGGAGCGCAGCGGCACCGTGGCGGTCGGCCCGCTGGCGCTGGGCAAGGGGCGCGGCGCACTGGCCGCCGACCGGGACGGCGCGGGGTTCGGCATCTGGGAGCGGACCGCGCCCGCGACGTCACCACCCGCCCCGGACGGCCATTCGCACGCCTGGTTGCGACTGCGCACACGCAACGCCTTCGACGCCGCGATCTTCTACGGCGAGGTCCTGGACTGGGCGAGCGGCCGCCCCGGCTCCTGCGAGGTCGCGTACGCCAAGGACGAGGTGATCGTGCAGTGCGGCGGGCGCCAACTGGCCCGGATCAGCTCGGGGGCGGTCGAGGCGGCCCCCGACCCACTGGTCCGCCCGCACTGGCAGGTCAACTTCCCGGTGGACGACGTCGCGGGCGCTGTCGTGGCCGCGCAGGAACACGGCGGATCACTGGTGGAGGAACTGTCCCGGCCCGAGGGTCGCGAGGCGACGCTGATCGATCCGGACGGCGGGCTGTTCACTCTCACGGACGTTCCCAAGAGCTAGGGACGGACGCCCGGGCCCCGGGTGCCCTCACTCCTCGCGGCGGCCGTGCGATCGGGCCAGCGCCCAGGCCGGGAAGACGAACCAGCAGACCAGGAACCACAGCGCCATCCCGCCGACGAGCCAGAGGGCGAGTGCGTTGTGCAGCGCCACCCGCAGAATCAGCAGAAGCGCCGAGCACATCGTGCAGAACAGCAGGATCAGCCCGATGACGGTCAGGCGTGAAGCCCATGTGACCGTCTGGGGCTTCAGCCGCCGCCCGGTGAGCAGACGGTGGTACGACACCGGTCCGATGAGCGCACCCGCCGTGGCGGAGCCGAACATCACCGTGACCACGTAGATCGTGCGGTCCGTGTCGGAGAGATCCGCGAAGCGTGGCTGGAAGACGACGGCGAGCAGGAAGCCGAAGAGGATCTGTACGCCGGTCTGGGCGACGCGCAGTTCCTGGAGCAGATCGGTCCACCGGCGGTCCGCCCGTTCCTCCTGCGTCTCCCGGCGCCCCCATCCGCGGTCCCGGCCGCGCTGCTCCTCGGGTGGGTCGGGTGGGCTCACCATGGACCTCCGTCCGGATACGCGCAGCGCGTGTACATGCCGTGCCCCTCTTCTCCCACACGGTAAGCCTCCTGGTGGGCCGGGGCGCGTCCGGTGAGCGGTCTGCCGGCCGCTGACGCCGTGGCTCCGGCTCGCCCCGCTCTTTCAGCCGACCGGCAGCACAAGTTCGGGACGGTCCCACATCACCGCGGGCGGGGCGGCCCTCACCGTGCCGGCCCGCCGGGCCCCCACGCCCGTGTAGAACCCCTCGGCCGGCGGGTGCGACACGATGCGCACCTCGCTCAGTCCGGCCCCGCGCGCTTCGTCCCTCAGGTGCCCGATGAGCAGGCGCCCGATGCCCGCGCCCTGCACATCGTCGGCGACGAACATGAGATCGATCTCGGGCGGGTCGAGAATCAGGGAGTAGAAGCCGAGCAGCCGGTCAGTGGTCTCCCCCACGGCGGCGAAGACCCTGTGCGTCTCCACGTAGTCGTGACCCACCCGGTATCCGGCGACCATGGGTGCGTACGGCCCCTCGTAGGCACGAGAGGCCCGGACCAGACGGGTCAGGCGCTTCGTGTCCCGCACACCGGCCCGCCTGATCCCGATGTCCTCGCCCAGCGCCCGGCGCGCTCGCGACGTAATGCCTGATCTCATGCACCGAGTATCACGCATCCGGAATGGGGCAAGGCGGCGGTGCTGCGTGGACATGGAGCCGCCGACTCTTCAGGAGGAGCGGCGGCTCGTGCGCCACTCCTCTACGACGGCCTCGACGTCGAACGGCTCGAGGTTCAGGAGCGGTCCGGGCGGCGGGCGTCTGACGGCCTCGGCGATCTTCTCGTTCACCTCGTCCAGCATCCGCCGCACCTCGGCCTCGGTCCGCGTCCCGGGCACGGCGGCGAGGGTGTCCTCCGCCTGCTTGCGCAGGGCCAGCGACGGCGGGAGTACGGACATCCCCTCGCGCTGCATCTTCGCCTTGATCCACCACGCCTCGTCGTAAGGGCGGTCGAGTCCTTCGAGCGGCTTTCCGAACCCCGGCAACTGGGAGAAGTCACCACGTTGCTCGGACTCCCGAATCTGTTTGTCGACCCAGGTCTCGAAGCTGACGCCCGCGGGCTTGCGCTCGGTCACCGTGATGCCCCTCTCGGAGATGCGTGTGATTCAGCCCCTTCACGATACCCAGGGGCCGCGCCGCAGCGGCCGGAGCCCACCCGGAACGGAGCCGGCGGGCAGTTTCCGGGCCTTGAACGCGGACGGCGGGGTACACGAGCGGCACGCCCTGCCCATACGGCGCCGGGCACGATCCGAAAGGGATGGTGAGAGTGGAACACAGCGACATGCGGACCGGGAACCGACGGGAGTGGTGACCATGACGACCGTAGTGATCATCGTTGCGGCCGCCCTCGTGGTGGGCTGCGCACTGGCCTTCCTCTACACCCGGCAGACGGGCGGACACGGGATACGTCGACGCTTCGGACCCGAGTACGACCGGACGGTCGCACGCCACGACGGCGACACGAAGGCCGCCGAACGTGAGCTGCACGAGCGGCTGAAGCGGCACGGTTCCCTGCATGAGCGTCCGTTGACGAACGAAGCGCGCGCGCAGTACGCGGACCGCTGGACGCGCATCGAGGGCAGCTTCGTCGACGCGCCCCAGGAGGCGGTCGACGAGGCGGACGCCCTGCTGGCCGCACTGGCGCGCGACCTGGGCTTCCCCGACGGCAGGGACTTCGGCGAGCAGAGCGCAGCGCTCTCCGTTCACCACGCCGAGCACGTCAACGGCTATCGCCGGGTGCACGCCGCCAAACAGGGCGACGGCGGCACGGAGGACATGCGGGAGGCGATGCTGGAGGCCCGCGGCCTGTTCGACGTACTCGTCTCGAACGGCACGGACCGACCGGCCGGCCGGCACCCGCACCACGCGGAAGGAAGTGGCACGGCATGACGCACGACGTCGGATCCACACCTCGCACCCCCACCAGGGCCCCCGAGGCGGCGAAGCTGCCCCGGACAGCCACCCCCGAAGGTCCGAGGGACCACGGGACAACGGACACGCCTACGACGGACAGCCCCACCCCGGACGCCGGCCCCCCGGGCGCCGGAGCGACCGCCACCGCACGAAGGCCGGACGAAACCCCGGCCGGGAAGCCGCGGATGGCGGCCTCCGCCACAGCGGCCCTGCACGGCGACCGCACGCCGACGGAACCGGCATCCGCCCCCGGGGGGAGCACACCCGGCGCGACAACCCGCCCCCTCTTCCCGGACGGCGACCACGACCGGCTCTCCCAGCGGCTCCAGCACGCGGTGAGCGAGTTCGTCGAGAGCCCCCGCCGAGCGGTCGAGGAGGCCGAGAGCACGTTCGACACCGTGGTCGACGGCCTCACGGATTCGCTCAAGGAGTACCGGCGCGCGCTCGGCACCGCCGGACAGGACGGCGAGCCCGGCATGCGGACCGAGGAGCTGCGGGTCGCCCTGCAGCACTACCGCGACCTCACCGAGCGGCTGCTGAAGGTGTGAGCCCCGCAGTCGCCCACCACGAGCCGGCGGCAGACGCCGCACACATGGCTCCACCCTTCGCCGCTGTTTCAGGCATGCCTTCTGCCGTCGGCACACACGCGCCGGCGGCAGAAGGCGCTCAGATCATCGGGCGGACACCACGAGTTCGCCGCGCAGTCGCCGCAGCGCCGAATCGGGAATGCGCAGCCCGTCGCGCGCGTACCCGTCGAGTCCTCCCCAGCGTTCGTCCATGGCGTCCAGCGCCGTGTCCAGATAGCGCGGCCGGACCTCGATGATCGCGGAGGCGATCTCCGGGTCGCCGCCCGCGTCGAGATAGCTCTGCACGGACGGCCCGAAGGCGACCCGCATCACGGGGTTCACCGCGAGGAACTCCGCCCTGGCGACGTCGCGCGAAGCACCGAGCAGGAGCAGCAGCAGGGCCGCCGCCCAGCCCGCGCGGTCCTTGCCCGTCGTGCAGTGGAAGAGCACGGGGCGGGCGGCATCGTCGGCGGCCGTGTCGAGGAAGGCGCGGTAGGCGGCCGCCGCACGCGCAGAGAGCACCACCTTTCGGTAGGTCTCCGCGAACATCTCCTCGGCCTTCCCGCCCCCGAGCAGCCGCTCGGTCTCGACAGGATCGGCGAGCAGGGCACGGAGTCTGGCCGGTGCCACACCGGGATCGTCCCCCAGCACGTCGGCCACGAACAGCCGAGCTCCCGGCGGCAGCCGGTCGGGGGCGGAGACCCGCTCGTCCGCGGTCCGCAGGTCGACGACGGTACGGATACCGAGCCCGGCCAGCGTCGCGTCGTGCACCGGATCGTGCCCGCTGAGCTGACCGGAGCGGAGCACCGCGCCGGACCGCACCTGCCGGCCGGGGCCGAGAGCGATGCCACCCAGATCCCGCAGGTTGAGAACAGAGGCTGCCGGGACGGCCCTGGCGGTTTGCACGATGAACTTCCTCTTTTCCCGACACGTATCCGAATTGATTTCGGCTTGGCCGGATCAAAAGTCGCATGATGTCGCGAAATCGACAAAGTAAAACGCCGGTGATCATCGATCGGACAGGCCGACCGGATCGGGCAGGCGGAGGACCGTTCGGGAGGAGCCGCGCAGGGGGGTCCGGCCCGGGGCGCCGCGTCTCCGCGCCGGCCGGGAGGCGACCGGCGCAGGCGTCACTCGGACAGGCCGGGCGCACTGCTGCGACGTACGGGATACATCGCTGCGGCCTCCAGCCATGCACGCGCCGCGACACGCCCCTCCCGGTCGCCGGGCACGCGTGCACGCCGCTCGAGATTCCGGGCCGGGCGGACCGCTGCCGTCCGGCGGGGCTCACTCCGCCAGAAGCCTTGCCTTCTGGGCATCGAACTCGGCGTCGGTCAGGACGCCCTGCTTCTTCAGCTCGGCCAGTCGCTCCAGCCGGCTGATCAGATCGTCGCCGGGCGGCTCGGCGGGCTGCTGCTGCGCCGCCTGCGCCTGCGCCTGCTGACGCATCCGCTCCTCGGCCATCTGCTCGGAGTCGTCCTCGGCGAACCTCGCCTGCTGACGCCGCTGGACACGGCCGCTGACCGCCGAGGCGGTACCCGCGACCACGGCCGTGCGCGCCGCCGCCCCGAGCAGGCCGGGCCCGCGACGGTTCATTCCAGGTCCTCGAAAGATCGGCATGTCGTACGCCTTTCCGGTGCGGTGCGTGGTCAGCGTGCGGAACCGGCGGCCGAGACGGCTGCCTCGGCGACGTCGGCGGGAATCCGCTCGTGGGCGACGAGCTGACCGCCCGATGCCCGGACCGCCTCGGTGAGCGGCACGGCCCAGAGGTCCTCCCACACGATCAGCGCCGCGGAACTGCCCGGCGGCACCTGCTCACCCAGGGTCCGGATGTCGTCGCTGTTCAGCATGCCGCCGACTTCGCCCTCGACCGGCTCGAAGGAGACGACGTCGTCGGGGTCGAGTTCATCCAGTTCGATGATCTCGATCGCCCCGTCCTCGGCCCGGTGCACGAAGGTCAGATCGATGATGCGCACAGCCTTCGACGCCACCGCTTCGGCGAGAGCCGGCGCGATGGCACCGGTGAACCGGCTGCCGGGGAAGGCGACGACGAGGTATTCCACAGGTCCCACAGCCACGGGCGTGTCCTCTCCGGAAGGATGAATTGCCAGCAGCATAACTTCGGACATTTATCGCCGCACTGCGGCAATTCCTCGCAACTCAGTGATCCACGCCGGTCACAGCTGACGACATCGGGGACGCGATCCACGCGGCTACGCGACCGTACGTAAAGGATCAAGTGCGTTCGGAGAGGGCAAGGTCACAGGTCGAGCCTCTGCTGCTCATCTGAGACCTGTCCTAGCATCTGGGCATGACGGTCCTGCCTGCTGACGGGCTTTCGTTGGCTGCCGAATTCCCTGACCCCGCCCACGAGCAGTGGCAGAGCCTTGTCGAAGGTGTGCTGCGCAAGTCGGGCAAGGACGTTTCGGGTTCGGCCGCCGAGGAAGCGCTGTCCACCACGGTGGAGGACGGGCTCATCACCCGCCCCCTCTACACCTCGCGCGACGACGCGCCCGATACCGGCCTTCCCGGCTTCGCCCCCTTCACCCGCGGCAGCACACCGCAGGGCAGTACGGCGGGCGGCTGGGGCGTACGGCAGCGGCACGCGTCGACGGATCCTGTCCGGCTCAACGAGGCCGTGCTCGGGGACCTGGAGAACGGCGCCACCTCCTTGTGGCTGGCCGTCGGCGGCGCCGGCGGTGTACCGGTCTCCGGTCTGGCGCGGGCGCTGACGGGCGTCCACCTCGACCTGGCACCGCTCGTGCTCGACGCTGACGACGAACTCGACGCTGCGGCAACGGAGTTGCTGCGGATCCACGCGGAGCGTGGCGTACCGGCGGACGCGGTGCGCGGGAGCCTCGGGGCGGACCCGCTGGGGCAGGCCGCCCGCAGTGGCGGCGAGGCGGACCTCGCCTCCGCCGTGCACTGGGCGAAGCGCTGCGCGGCCGGGTTCCCCGGGCTGCGGGCGCTGACCGTGGACGCACTTCCCTACCACGAGGCCGGCGGCTCGGCCGCTCAGGAGCTGGGCAGTTCGCTGGCCACGGGCGTGGCCTATCTGCGGGCGCTGACCGATGCCGGGCTCGGTGTCGAGGAGGCCTGCGCGCAGCTGGAGTTCCGGTACGCGGCCACCGCGGACCAGTTCCTGACCATCGCCAAGCTGCGGGCCGCACGCCGGCTCTGGGCGCGGGTCGCCGAGGTCTGCGGGGCGCCGGAGGCCGGGGCGCAGCGCCAGCACGCGGTGACGTCGCCGGTGATGATGACCCGGCGCGATCCATGGGTGAACATGCTGCGGACCACGCTGGCCTGTCTGGGTGCCGGCGTCGGCGGCGCGGACTCCGTGACCGTGCTGCCCTTCGATCACGCCCTGGGACTGCCGGACGCGTTCGCGCGCCGCATCGCCCGCAACACGTCGACGATCCTGCTGGAGGAGTCCCACCTGGCCCGGGTCATCGACCCGGCGGGCGGCTCCTGGTACGTCGAGCGGCTGACGGATGAACTCGCGGACGCCGCCTGGGCCTTCTTCCAGGAGATCGAGCGGGCCGGCGGCCAGGCCGCGGCGCTCGTCTCGGGCATGGTCGCGGAGCGGATCGCGGCCACCTGGGCGGCCCGCAGCAAGGACCTGGCGCGGCGCAAGGAGCCGATCACGGGCGTCAGTGAGTTCCCGCAGCTCGCGGAGCGCACGGTGGAACGCGAGCCGGTGCCGTCGGCCGCGGCACGTGGCGGCCTTCCGGTGGTCCGCCGGGACGAGGCCTTCGAGGCGCTGCGCGCCCGTTCGGACGCCCATCTGGCGGCGACCGGCGCCCGGCCGCGGGTGTTCCTCGCCGCGCTGGGTCCCGCCGCGGCGCACACCGCGCGCGCCTCGTTCGCCGCGAACCTGTTCCAGGCGGGCGGCATCGAACCCGTCCACGAGCCGGTCCAGGTGGACGCCTCGTCGGCCGCCGCGGCCCTGGCCGCCGCGGGCACGGACGTGGTCTGTCTGTGTTCCAGTGACGCGCTCTACGCCGAACAGGCCGGTGAGGTCGCCGAGGCGCTCGTCGCGGCCGGTGCACAGCGCGTGTACCTGGCGGGGCGGCCCGGTGCGCATGCGGGTGTCGACGAGTACGTCTTCGCCGGCTGTGACGTGGTGGCTGTGCTTTCTTCCGTTCTCGACCGTATGGGTGTGGCGTAATGCGGATCCCCGACTTCTCCGACATCGAGCTCGGGCCGGGCGGCGGCGCCGAGGTGACCGAAGACCAGTGGTGTACCGCGGTCAAGGAGTCCTCCGGGAGCTCCGACGGCGACCTTCTGTGGGAGACCCCGGAAGGCATCGCGGTCAAGCCGCTGTACACCGGCCGGGATCTGGAGGGGATCGACTTCCTCGGTACGTACCCGGGGATGGCGCCGTATCTTCGCGGCCCGTACCCGACGATGTACGTCAACCAGCCCTGGACGATCCGGCAGTACGCGGGTTTCTCCACCGCCGAGGAGTCCAACGCCTTCTACCGCCGTAACCTCGCGGCCGGCCAGAAGGGCCTCTCCGTCGCCTTCGACCTGCCGACCCACCGCGGCTACGACAGCGACCACCCGCGGGTGACTGGCGACGTCGGCATGGCAGGCGTGGCGATCGACTCGATCTACGACATGCGCCAGCTGTTCGACGGCATCCCGCTGGACAAGATGTCGGTGTCGATGACCATGAACGGCGCGGTGCTGCCCGTCCTCGCGCTCTACATCGTGGCCGCCGAGGAGCAGGGCGTACCGCCCGAGAAGCTGGCCGGAACGATTCAGAACGACATTCTGAAGGAGTTCATGGTCCGCAACACCTACATCTATCCGCCGAAGCCGTCGATGCGGATCATCTCCGACATCTTCTCGTACACGTCGAGCAAGATGCCGCGCTACAACTCCATCTCCATCTCCGGCTACCACATCCAGGAAGCCGGAGCCACGGCAGACCTGGAACTGGCCTACACCCTGGCCGACGGGGTGGAGTACCTGCGGGCCGGACGCGACGCCGGCCTCGACATCGACGCGTTCGCACCACGACTGTCCTTCTTCTGGGCCATCGGCATGAACTTCTTCATGGAGATCGCGAAACTGCGCGCGGCCAGGCTGCTGTGGGCCAAGCTGGTCAAGGAGTTCGAGCCCGAGAACCCCAAGTCCCTTTCGCTGCGCACCCATTCACAAACATCGGGGTGGTCACTGACCGCGCAGGACGTGTTCAACAACGTCACACGCACCTGTGTCGAGGCGATGGCCGCGACCCAGGGCCACACCCAGTCCCTGCACACCAACGCCCTGGACGAAGCCCTCGCCCTGCCCACCGACTTCTCGGCCCGCATCGCGCGCAACACCCAGCTCCTCCTCCAGCAGGAGTCCGGCACCGGACGGGTCATCGACCCGTGGGGCGGCAGCGCCTACGTCGAAAAGCTCACCCACGACCTGGCGCGCCGGGCCTGGCAGCACATCGAGGAGGTCGAGGCGGCGGGCGGCATGGCCAAGGCCATCGACGCCGGCATCCCCAAGCTGCGCATCGAGGAGGCGGCGGCCCGTACCCAGGCGCGCATCGACTCCGGCCGCCAGCCCGTCATCGGCGTCAACAAGTACCGCGTCGAGACCGACGAGAAGATCGACGTCCTCAAGGTCGACAACTCCTCGGTGCGTACGCAGCAGCTGGAGAAGCTGCGGCGGCTGCGCGAGGAGCGCGACGAGCAGGCCTGCCAGGACGCCCTGCACGCGCTGACGGAGGCAGCCGGGCGGGATCCGGGTCCCGGGCTCGAGGGCAACCTGCTGGCGCTGGCCGTCGACGCGGCACGTGCGATGGCGACCGTGGGCGAGATCTCGGACGCGCTGGAGAAGGTCTACGGCCGGCACGCGGGCCAGATCCGTACGATCTCCGGTGTGTACCGCAACGAGGCAGGGGAGTCGCCGTCCGTGGACCGTACCCGCACGCTGGTCGACGCGTTCGAGGAGGCGGAGGGCCGCCGTCCGCGGATCCTGGTCGCCAAGATGGGCCAGGACGGGCACGACCGCGGCCAGAAGGTGATCGCGACGGCCTTCGCCGACCTGGGCTTCGACGTGGACGTCGGCCCCCTCTTCCAGACACCGGCCGAGGTCGCCCGGCAGGCGGTCGAGGCGGACGTGCACATCGTGGGCGTCTCGTCCCTGGCCGCCGGCCACCTCACGCTCGTACCCGCGCTCCGCGCGGAGCTCGCGGCGGAGGGCCGTGAGGACATCATGATCGTGGTGGGCGGGGTGATCCCGCCGCAGGACATCGACGCGCTGCACGAGGCGGGCGCGGCGGCCGTGTTCCCCCCGGGAACGGTGATCCCGGACGCGGCCCACGATCTGGTGACGCGACTCGGTGCCTCACTCGGACACGAGCTCGGTCACGAGCCCGGTCACGAGCTGTGAGCCGCTGAACCGATGGCTCCGAAGATCGATCTCGACAGCTATGTGAAGGGGGTGCTCGACGGGAGGCGGGCGCACATCGCGCGCGCCATCACCCTCGTCGAGTCCACCCGGCCCGATCACCGCGCACTGGCGCAGCAGTTGTTGCGCGAACTGCTGCCGCATGCGGGCAACGCCCGGCGCATCGGCATCAGCGGGGTGCCCGGGGTCGGCAAGTCCACGTTCATCGACGCACTCGGCACGATGCTCACCGGGCTCGGGCACCGGGTCGCGGTCCTGGCCGTCGACCCGTCCTCCAGTCGTACCGGCGGCTCCATCCTGGGCGACAAGACCAGGATGGAGCGGCTCGCGGTGGACCCGGACGCGTTCGTCCGCCCCTCCCCCACCGCCGGCACGCTCGGCGGGGTGGCGAAGGCCACCCGCGAGTCCATCGTGGTGATGGAGGCGGCCGGTTACGACGTCGTGCTCGTGGAGACGGTGGGCGTGGGCCAGTCGGAGACCGCGGTCGCCAACATGGTCGACACGTTCCTGCTGCTGACGCTGGCCCGTACCGGTGACCAGCTCCAGGGCATCAAGAAGGGCGTGCTGGAGCTGGCGGACGCCATCGCGGTGAACAAGGCCGACGGCCCGCACGAGCGCGACGCCCGCTCCGCGGCGCGTGAACTGGCGGGCGCACTGCGGCTGATGCACCCCGCGGACGCGGCCTGGACCCCGCCGGTGCTGACGTGCAGCGCCCGCGAGTCCAGCGGTCTGGACACCCTGTGGGAGCGGCTGGAGCAGCACCGGACGCTGCTGGAGTCGACCGGCCGGCTCGCGGCCAAGCGGCGCGATCAGCAGGTCGACTGGACGTGGACGATGGTGCGCGACGAGCTGCTGGAGAGTCTGCGCAGTCATCCCGGAGTGCGTGCGCTGACGCCGGAACTCGAACTGCGCGTACGAGAGGGCTCGTTGCCCGCCTCGTCGGCCGCCGAACAGATCCTGGAAGTGTTCCGGGGGACGGAGCGCGACGGCCGGACGTGATGCGCCTCAGAGGTCGAGCCGGTACGCGAACGAGCGGAGCGTCGGCTCGTACCCGAACGCGTCGTTGATGCTCCGCATGTACGCGTTGCTGTCGGCGGTGTCCGCGAGCAGGCCGCCCAGGTCGGGGGGCGCTCACGGGCGACGATAACGGGGATACCCGCGCTGTTCTGCCGGCGGCAGAACACCAGCCGGACCGGGCTCGACGATCACTACAGTCCAGTCTCATGACGACGATTACGACACGTACGGTCGAGTATCCGGCCGACGGTTTGACGATGATCGGACACCTCGCGCTCCCGGCCGGTGTCGACCGCCGGCCCGCGGTGCTGATCGGACCAGAGGGCATGGGGCTCAGCGACGTCGAGCGCCGCCGGGCCGACGCTCTCGCCGAACTGGGATATATAGCGCTGGCCTTCGACCTTCACGGCGGGCGCTATTTGGGCGACCCCGAGGAGATGCTGGCCCGCTGCCTGCCGCTGCTCGCTGATCCCGACCGGATGCGGGGCATCGGCCATGCGGCGCTCGACGTGTTGCGCACCGAACCGCGGACAGACCCCGACCGGATCGCCGCCGTCGGCTACGGCACCGGGGGCGCCGTCGGGCTGGAACTCGGGCGCGATGGCGTCAGCCTGCGCGCGATCGGGACAGTCAACGCAACTACCACGGGCCGACCGGGCGAGGCGGCGCGCATTCGCTGCCCGGTGTGGGCCGGGGTCGGGTCGGAAGACCCGATCATGTCGCCCGCGCAACGGGACGCGTTCACCGCCGAGATGCAGGCCGCGGGCGTCGACTGGCGCCTCGCGGTCTACGGCGGCGCCCTGCACGCCTTCCACCACCCACCGGTCGACCACCCCACGGTCCCCGGCGTCGGCTATCACCCACAGCACGCGCAGCGAGCCTGGCGCGATGTCGTCGACCTGCTCGCCGAGTGCCTGCCCGTGACGGAGGATCTGGGGCATGACCCAGGTAAGCGTGCTGGCTCCGGGCACTGACAGTCCCCTCCCCTCAAGTCCGCACACCAGAACCGCATTCGAGCAGATGCTCGATCGCGGAAACGCATTCGCAACTGCCGCAGTAAATGCCGGATTGACTGCGGCAGAGCCCCTCCCGTCATCTTCGCGACCCGCGGCGGGCACGCCGGCCGCCGGGATGAGGTGTACGCATTTACTGCGGCAGTGCTGGAAGGGCGGGCGGGCAGGCGGGGCGATCAAACCGGTGACCGAACTCTGGAGCGGGGGCGCGCTCGGGCTGCCGCACCCCCGGGCGGTGCCTCTGTCCGCGCCGCCGTCGTCGTACACCGCGGCGGTCGCGCGGCACCTGCGGTGCGGGCATCGCAAAGTCCTCCGCGCGCATCTGCCGGATCTCTCTGACGACGTGGGGGTGGATACTCAGCGGCGAACCGGCGCCGACCGGACCCGCCCGCCGGAGCGCGAAACTGCCCGTCTTCCCTGTCACCGCGATCGACGACCCGGCCCTGCCGGAGGTACTGGCCGAACTGGCGGCGGCACGGGCGAACGAGATGGACGCCGACACCGTCAACCGGGAGCTGCCCATCGCACGCAAGGCGATCGACTGGTGGCAACGCCAGGGCTGGACCGAATCCGACCCACGATCGGCATCGAGCGGCGGCCGGCACCGCCGGACCGCACCAAGCCGGCGCCCTTGCGGCAACGGGGTTACGACCGCGGCTGAGGACGTCAGCCGCACCACACCGGCCAGCGGAGCCCGGCGGTCGTGCTACATTGCAATCGGTACATGTGTACGCCTCTCATTCAGGCGCCTGTACCGATTCGCCTTCACCACACTGATGCGCCCGTCCTTTCCGACCGGCGGTCCAGCTTCATCGCATTATTTCTCCAGTCCGGTACGGACCTCTTCCCACCGGTCTTTCCTGCCCGTCTTCCGGGGCGTGAGTTCTCCGCCCCTGTCTCCGCCGGGCCCCTTCATTCGCATGTCCGCGAAAGGACCACCCCGCATGACCACCACACTCGAACACCCCGTATCCAGCACCACCCGGCCCGCCGCCACCACGGCCGCCGCCGGCATCCTCGACATCACGCAGCAGGGGCACGGCTCCCTGCGCTCCGCGGGCGGCCACCCCGGCCCCGCCGACGTGCAGGTCCCCGCAGCGCTCATCCGCCGGCACGGCCTGCGCAAGGGCGACGTCATCGAGGGTGTCTGCGAGCGGCCCCGCGCCCTGAGCGCCGTCGCACGCGTCAACGGACTGCCTCCGCAGTCGTTGCGCGGCCGCCCGCACTTCCGCGACCTCACCCCGCTCCACCCCCAGCAGCGCATGCGCCTGGAGACGCCGTCCGGCGGCCCCTCGACGCGCATCGTCGATCTCGTCGCACCGATCGGCAAGGGACAGCGCGGGCTGATCGTCGCGCCGCCCAGGACCGGCAAGACGGTCCTCCTCCAGCAGATCGCGGCCGCCGTCGCCGAGAACCACCCCGCGTCCCATCTGATGGTGGTGCTCCTCGACGAACGCCCCGAGGAGGTCACCGACATGCGCCGCTCGGTTCGCGGCGAGGTCTACGCCTCCACCTTCGACCGGCCCGCCAAGGAACACATCGCCCTCGCGGAACTCGCCCTCGAACGCGCCAAACGGCTCGTCGAGCAGGGCCGCGACGTCGTCATCCTGCTGGACTCGCTCACGCGGCTCTGCCGGGCCCACAACAACGCCGCGGGCAACGGCGGACGCACCCTCAGCGGCGGTGTGGACGCCGCCGCACTGATCGGCCCCAAGCGCCTCTTCGGAGCCGCCCGCCTCACCGAGGAGGCCGGTTCCCTGACCATTCTGGCCACGGCGCTCGTCGACACCGGTTCCCGGGCCGACGAGTACTTCTTCGAGGAGCTGAAGGGCACCGGGAACATGGAACTCCGGCTCGACCGCTCACTGGCCGAGAAGCGCATCCACCCGGCGGTGAACATCGCCGCCTCCGGCACCCGGCGCGATGAACTCCTCGTACCGGCTGACGAGTTGACCGCCGTACGAGGTCTGCGCCGGGCGCTGCACTCCCGGGACGCACAGACGTCCCTGGAGACGCTGCTGGACCGGATCCGGAACACCGCGGACAACGCCGCCTTCCTGCGCCTGATCCGCACCACCGTACCGTCGGCCTGACGGGCCCCGGCGCCGGATCACTTCATCCGGGCGTTCAACGAGGCGGTGTGCTCGCGGACCTGCTCCGGGGTGAGATAGCTGTCCGTGTACTCGAAGTCCCGCAGGGTCGCGGGCTTGCGGGACTGGAATCCCGTACGGACGAAGTCGTCGCCCGCCGCCGCGTTGATCAGCCAGTTGGCCATGACGCGCGCCTTGGCCACGTTGGTCCGCAGCGCCGACCAGTGGTAGCCGCGGGCCACGGCCTGGGCGGTGATCCCGTGCATCTCGATACCGAGGGGCTTGGAGACGGCGTCCTTGCCGCCCAGGTCCACGACGAGCCCGAGATCCTTGTGGACGTAAGGCCGCAGCGGCTGGTGCCTGAGCGTCGCCAGCAGGTTGTCGGCGAGCCTGCGGCCCTGGCGCATCGCGTGCTGGGCCGTCGGCGGGCACACCGCGCCGTCGCCCTTGGCGAGGTCCGGCACGGCCGCCACGTCCCCGAGAGCGAACATGCCGTCGTAACCGGGCAGGGCCATCTCGGGGGTCACCGCCAGCCTGCCGCGTACCGTCTCCGCGTCGAACGTGCTGACGAGGGGGCTCGCGGTGACACCGGCCGTCCAGATCAGCGTGCGGCAGGGCAGTACCCGGCCGTCGGTGAACGTCACCTTGTCGGCGCCCGCCTCGGCGATGGAGACTCCGAGCGACACCTCGATTCCGCGTTCCCGCAGGACCTTCAGCGCGCTCTCGCCGAGCTTGTCGCCCAGTTCGGGCATGAGCTTCGGAGCGATGTCGATCAGATGCCACTTGATCAGCTTCGGGTCGAGCCGCGGATAGTGCTTCACCGCGTTGCTGGTGAGGCGTTGCAGACAGGCTGCCGTCTCGGTTCCCGCGTACCCTCCGCCGACGACCACGAACTGCAGCCGGGAGGCCCGCTCCTCCTCGTCGCTGCTGGCGTCCGCGAGGTCGAGCTGCGCGATCACGTGGTCGCGTACGTACGCCGCCTCGGCCAGCGTCTTCATGCCACGGGCGTTGTCGAGCAGTCCGGGGATGTCGAACGTGCGGGTGACGCTGCCCGGGCTGATCACGATGTAGTCGTACGGCTCATGGACCACCTCATCGGTGATCTTGCGGATGACGCAGATCTTCGCCTTGGGGTCCACTCCGATGGCCCCGCCGGGAATGATGCGCGTGCGGTGCCGGCTGCTCCGTCGCAGAGACACCGCGACGGACTGCGGGGTGAGGACGCCGGAGGCGACCTGTGGCAGCAGAGGCAGGTAGAGCTGGTACGAGAACGGCGCGACGAGCGCGATGTCCGCTTCGCCAGGGCGGAGCCCGCGCTCCAGACGGCGCACGCACTCGACCCCGGCAAATCCGGCTCCGACAACGAGAATCCTGGGTCGTGCCACAGTGTTCGTCCCTTCTCGGGGTCTGCACGGTCGTCCGTTCGCCTGCCCCGTCACACGCGTCCGTCACCTCTCATCTTTACGAGACGCGCGCGAGTCCGCCTGCTGGGGCGGCAGAACGGACGAACTACGCGGCTCATCTGGCCAGGAACGTCCAGGCGGTGCAGGCGCCACCTGTCGTACCCGCGACCACCGCAGCGGCGACGCAGCGTGCCCTGAGTCTGCGATAGCGCTCGCCGTACTCGCCGCGCAGTTCGGTAGCGCGGTCCAAGACGCGTACGAGCATCGCCCGCGAGGCTGCCGCCCGGTCGGCCGTGTAGACCCGCTCCACGTCCTCGCGCTGGGCCGACGTGAGCCACGGCAGCTCGTCGGTGAAGCGGCGGGCGCACCGTCGCGCCTCCTCGACCTCGGCGTTCCACAGCAGATAGCCCTCCATCTGGGCCAGGCCGCGGGCGCTGTCCTTCTCGGGATCGGTACCCATGCGTCTCTCCTCTCCTTCTGCGGTCCTGCTCACGTCTGCCTGTCCCCCGGCGCCACCGTCACGGAACGGTCACCGCGGTTCGATGCCTCGTCGAGTTCGCGTACGGAGGGGTGGTGCAGGTCGAACGCAGGGGACTCGGAACGGATCCGGGGCAGGGTCACGAAGTTATGCCGCGGCGGCGGGCAGGAGGTCGCCCACTCCAGCGAACGGCCGTAGCCCCACGGGTCGTCGACCTCGACCTTCTTGCCGTACTTGGCGGTCTTCCAGACGTTGTAGAAGAACGGCAGCATCGACAGGCCCAGCAGGAACGAGGAGATCGTCGAGATCGTGTTCAGCGCGGTGAAACCATCGCTGGCGAGGTAGTCGGCGTAGCGGCGCGGCATGCCCTCGGCGCCCAGCCAGTGCTGCACCAGGAACGTGCCGTGGAAGCCGACGAACAGCGTCCAGAAGGTGATCTTCCCGAGCCGCTCGTCCAGCATCTTCCCGGTGAACTTCGGCCACCAGAAGTGGAATCCGGCGAACATCGCGAACACCACGGTGCCGAAGACGACGTAGTGGAAGTGCGCGACCACGAAGTACGAGTCCGAGACGTGGAAGTCCATAGGCGGCGAGGCCAGGATGACGCCGGTGAGACCGCCGAAGAGGAACGTGACGAGGAAGCCGATGGACCAGAGCATCGGTGTCTCGAAGGACAGCGAGCCCTTCCACATCGTGCCGATCCAGTTGAAGAACTTCACCCCGGTGGGCACCGCGATGAGGAACGTCATGAAGGAGAAGAACGGCAGGAGCACTCCCCCGGTGACGAACATGTGGTGCGCCCACACGGTCGCGGAGAGACCGGCGATGGAGATCGTCGCAGCCACCAGGCCGATGTATCCGAAGATCGGTTTCCGGCTGAAGACGGGGATGATCTCACTGACGATCCCGAAGAACGGGAGCGCGATGATGTACACCTCCGGGTGGCCGAAGAACCAGAACAGGTGTTGCCACAGCAGCGCGCCGCCGTTGCTCGCGTTGAAGACCTGGGCACCGAACTTGCGGTCCGCCTCCAGCGCCAGGAGCGCTGCCGCGAGGACCGGGAAGGCCATCAGGACCAGGACCGCGGTCAGCAGGACGTTCCAGACGAAGATCGGCATGCGGAACATCGTCATGCCGGGGGCGCGCATGCAGATGATCGTGGTGATGAAGTTGACCGATCCGAGGATCGTGCCGAAGCCGGAGAAGGCCAGACCCATGATCCACATGTCTCCGCCGACACCCGGCGAGCGGACCGCGTCCGTCAGCGGGGAGTAGGCGAACCAGCCGAAGTCGGCCGCGCCGTTCGGGGTGAGGAAACCGGCCACCACGAGGAGCGAGCCGAAGAGGTACAGCCAGTACGCAAACATGTTCAGCCGCGGGAACGCCACGTCGGGCGCGCCGATCTGCAGCGGCATGATCCAGTTGGTGAACCCGGCGAACAGCGGCGTCGCGAACATCAGCAGCATGATCGTGCCGTGGATGGTGAACGCCTGGTTGAACTGCTCGTTCGACACGATCTGCGTGCCCGGACGGGCCAGCTCGGCGCGCATGACGAGCGCGAGCAGGCCGCCGACGATGAAGAACGCGAACGAGGTGACCAGGTACAGCGAGCCGATCGTCTTGTGGTCGGTGGTGGTCAGCCACTTGATGACGACGTTTCCCGGCTCCTTGCTGTGCACCGGAAGCTCGTTGGCGTACGACTCCTCTTCGTCCGTCGGCTCTGCTGTGCCCGTCGTCGTCACTGGGACGCTCCTTCGGTTGTCATCCGCGGGTGGACTGCGAACCCGGCGTGGCGCCGCTCCAGCGGGTCGGCCGAACGGCCCTTCCCGCGCGTCGCGCATGTTTCCGGTTGCAGCAAACCAGCCATGGGCCCGCCGAAGGTGGCCCGGCGCCCGCCACGGCGCCACTTTCACTCGTCAGGGCGTCCCGGTCCACCCGCGGCCGGGCGAGCCGGACACATGGGAACGGTCCCGCAAACAGCTCCGCCCCGGCTCGACGGAACGTCGGCCGGGGCGGAGCTGTCACAGGGCGTACGGCGAGGGAAGAGGTGCGGCCCCTGCCCGTACACCCGTGTCACATCAGGCGAGGCTCGCGATCGCCTGGTTGAACGTGGCCGACGGGCGCATGACGGCCTCGGCCTTGGCCGGGTCGGGCTGGTAGTAGCCGCCGATGTCGACCGGCTTGCCCTGGACCGCGACCAGTTCGCCGACGATGGTCTGCTCCTGCTCGGCCAGCGTCCTGGCGAGCGGGGCGAACGCCGTCGCCAGCTCGGCGTCGGTGCTCTGCTGCGCCAGCTCCTGGGCCCAGTACAGGGACAGGTAGAAGTGGCTGCCGCGGTTGTCGATGCCGCCGAGCTTGCGGCTCGGGGACTTGTCCTCGTTCAGGAACGTGGCGGTCGCACGGTCCAGCGTGTCCGCGAGGACCTGGGCGCGCGCGTTGTCCGTGGTCTGCGCGAGGTGCTCGAAGCTGACCGCGAGGGCGAGGAACTCGCCCAGGCTGTCCCAGCGCAGGTAGTTCTCCTTGACGAGCTGCTGGACGTGCTTGGGCGCGGAGCCGCCGGCACCCGTCTCGAACAGACCGCCACCGTTCATCAGCGGCACGACGGAGAGCATCTTCGCGCTGGTGCCGAGTTCCAGGATCGGGAACAGGTCGGTGAGGTAGTCACGCAGCACGTTGCCGGTCACCGAGATGGTGTCCTCACCGCGGCGGATGCGCTCCAGAGAGAAGGCGGTGGCCTCCTCCGGGGTCAGGATCTCGATCTGGAGACCGTCGGTGTCGTGGTCGGCCAGGTAGGTCTTGACCTTGGCGATGAGCTGCGCGTCGTGGGCGCGGCCCTCGTCGAGCCAGAACACGGCCGGGTTGCCGGTCGCGCGGGCGCGGGTGACGGCGAGCTTGACCCAGTCCTGGATCGGCAGGTCCTTGGTCTGGCACATCCGGAAGATGTCACCGGCGCCGACGGCCTGCTCCAGGACGGTGTTGCCGGCGGTGTCGACGACGCGCACCGTGCCCGTGGCGGGGATCTCGAAGGTCTTGTCGTGGCTGCCGTACTCCTCGGCCTTCTGCGCCATCAGACCGACGTTGGGCACCGAGCCCATGGTCGACGGGTCGAAGGCGCCGTGCGCGCGGCAGTCGTCGAGCACGACCTGGTAGACACCGGCGTAGCTGCTGTCCGGCAGCACAGCGATGGTGTCGGCCTCCTGGCCGTCCGGGCCCCACATGTGGCCGGAGGTGCGGATCATGGCCGGCATGGAGGCGTCGACGATGACGTCGCTGGGGACGTGCAGGTTGGTGATGCCCTTGTCGGAGTCGACCATCGCGAGGGCGGGGCCCTCGGCGAGCTCGGCCTCGAAGGACGCCTTGATCTCGGAGCCGACGTGAGGCACCGAGTCGAGACCCTTGAGGATCCCGCCGAGGCCGTCGTTCGGGGTCAGGCCCGCGGCGGCGAGGACGTCGCCGTACTTGGCGAAGGTGTTCGGGAAGAAGGCACGGACCACGTGGCCGAAGATGATCGGGTCGGAGACCTTCATCATCGTGGCCTTGAGGTGGACGGAGAACAGCACGTCCTCGGACTTGGCCCGGGCGATCTGGGCGGTGAAGAACTCACGCAGCGCGGCAACGCGCATGACGGCCGCGTCCACGACCTCACCGGCGAGCACGGGTACGGACTCGCGCAGCACCGTGGTGGTGCCGTCGTCGCCCACCAGCTCGATGCGCAGCGAGCCGGGCTCGGCGATCACGGCGGACTTCTCGGTGGAGCGGAAGTCGTCGACACCCATCGTCGCGACGTTCGTCTTCGAGTCGGCCGTCCAGGCGCCCATGCGGTGCGGGTGAGTCTTGGCGTAGTTCTTGACCGACGCGGGGGCGCGGCGGTCCGAGTTGCCCTCGCGCAGGACGGGGTTGACCGCGCTGCCCTTGATCTTGTCGTAACGGGCGCGGACGTCCTTGTCCGCGTCGCTCTGCGGGTCGTCCGGGTAGTCCGGAAGCGCGTACCCCTGCCCCTGCAGCTCGGCGATCGCGGCCTTCAGCTGCGGGATCGAGGCCGAGACGTTCGGCAGCTTGATGATGTTCGCACCGGGAGTGGTGGCCAGCGCGCCCAGCTCGGCGAGAGCGTCGTCGATGCGCTGGTTCTCCTGGAGGTGGTCGGGGAAACTGGCGATGATCCGGCCCGCCAGGGAGATGTCGCGGCTCTCCACGGTGACCCCGGCCTTCGAGGCATACGCCTCGACCACGGGCAGGAACGAATACGTCGCCAGGGCCGGGGCCTCGTCGGTGTGTGTATAGATGATGGTCGAGTCAGTCACCCTGTGCTCCGCTCCACGTCTGCAACATTGCTTGACATCAAGATATCTCGTGATCGCCACTGTCTCGACAGGGCCCCGCCCCGTCCGGTCCGGAACCGGCCGTACCGCCCCGCACGGCGGATTTGCCGTATCCGCACGGTCCTGGCAGCGTGCGGCGGCATGGGCACGGACAGCGAGCACGACGAGGCACTGTCAGAGGCCGTACGGCTGCGCGAACAGCGCACGCCCCAGGCGCACGAGCAACTGCTGAGCCTGGCCGCCGGTCATCCCGGCCACGCCGGGATCGCCTACCAGACGGCATGGGCACACGACTCCCTCGGCCTGGAGGCGCAGGCCGTCGCGTTCTACGAACGCGCGCTGGACGGCGCGGGACTCACGCCCGAGGACCGTCACGGGGCCTTCCTGGGACTCGGCAGCACCTTGCGCGTGCTGGGCCGTTACGAGGAGGCGCGCGCCGTGCTGCGCCGCGGACTGGCGGAGTTCACGGACGATGCCGCCCTGCGCACCTTCCTCGCCATGACGCTGTACAACCTCGGCGAGGCGCGGGAGGCCGTGAGCACGCTCCTCAAGGTGGCGGCCGCCACCGGCGCGGACCCCCGGCTCCGGGCGTACGGTCCGGCGATCGAGCACTACGCCGACCGCCTGGACGAGACGGAGCAGTAACGCTCAGGGCCGGTGCCGCGGAGGAACCTGTTCGTCCGCCGGAACGGGCCCGGGCGGGGTCCCGTCGCCGAACGGCCGGCCACCGAGCTGCTCGCGGTGGTGCGGGGTGAGGAACCCCGACAGGTCGGGACCGGCGGGCACGATGCCGGTGGGGTTGATGCCGCTGTGGACCCGGTAGTAGTGCTGCTTGATGTGGTGGAAGTCGACGGTGTCACCGAATCCGGGGGTCTGGTAGAGGTCCCTGAGGTACGCCCACAGGACCGGGTCCTCGGTCAGTTTCGAGCGGTTGCACTTGAAGTGGCCGTGGTAGACGGCGTCGAAGCGCACCAGGGTGGTGAAGAGGCGGATGTCGGCCTCGGTGATCGTGTCGCCGACCAGGTAGCGCCGGTCCGTCAGCCGGTCCGACACCTGGTCCAGGCGGCGGAAGAGTGTCTCGTAGGCGCTCTCGTACGTGCTCTGGCCGTCGGCGAAGCCGGCCCGGTACACGCCGTTGTTGACGTCGCGGTAGATCCCTTCCATCACCTCGTCGATCTCCTCGCGCAACGGCTCCGGGTAGAGGTCGGGCGCCCCGGGGCGGTGCAGCGCGGTCCATTGGGTGGCGAGGTCCAGAGTGATCTGCTGGTAGTCGTTGGTGACGAGCCTGCCGCTGGGGACGTCGACGATCGCAGGGACGCTGACGCCGCCGGGGTAGCCGCGCTCCCTGGCGTCGTACGCCTCGCTCAGATAGCGGATGCCGAGCACCGGGTCCCGGCCGTCCGGGTCCAGGGTGAAGCGCCAGCTGCGGTCGTCCTGCAGCGGGTCGGCGACGGCGAGCGAGAGGGCGCGCTCCAGTCCCAGCAGCCTGCGGGAGACCAGGGCGCGGCTCGCCCAGGGGCAGGCGCGGCTGACGACGAGGCGGTAGCGGCCGGCCTCGACCGGCCAGCCGTCGCGCCCGTCGGCGGTGATGCGGTCGGCGAAATGGCTGCGGGACCGCTTGAAGGGCTTGTGCCCGTACGAACTGTTGCCGTCCTGGGCGGTGCCGTCGGCGTCGTTCATCGCGTCTCCTTAGTGGTCCGCCGGTGAGGGTGCGGACTGCTGTGGTGTACGGCTTCTGCCCCGCCGGGTCCCGCCCACGTCGGCCAGGGCCACGAGCAATCCGGCGAGCACGAAGGCGACGGAGACGATCAGCCCGTGGTCGTAGGCGGTGGACCAGGCCGCGGAGCCGACCTGGGCGAAGAACACCGAGCCCACGGCGGCGATCCCGATCGCGGAGCCGACGCGCTGGCCGGTCTGCAGGGTGCCGCCGGCGCTTCCCGCGGTGGCCACCGGCACCTGTGACAGGGTCAGCGTCTGGTTGGGTGCGATGACCAGGCCGCTGCCCAGTCCGGCCAGCAGCAGCGGGGCAGCCATCGCCCATCCCGCGCCCCTGCCGGGCACCAGGTGGACGGCGAGTGCGGTGGCGGCCAGTCCGACCGCGACGGTGGACATGCCCACAACGACGAGGGGGCGTCCGTAACGCCCCACCAGCCTGCCGCCGGGACCCGCGGCGACGGCGGATCCGAGGGCGAACGGGGTGATCGCCAGGCCTGCCTGCAACGCGGTGTAGTGCAGCCCGCTCTGCAGGTAGAGCGTGGTGATGAAGAAGATCGAGGTGAATCCGGCGAAGTACAGCAGGATCAGCAGGCAGCCCAGCCAGTAGGAACGGACCCGGAAGAGTCTGAGGTCGACGACCGGCTGGGTGCCGCGGCGCCCGCACCGGTACTCCCAGCCGACGAACGCGGCGAGCAGGGCCGCGGCGACCACCAGGAGCAGCCACTTCCCGTTGCCCGGCCACTGGTGGGCCTGGACGAACGGCAGCAGCAGGGCCAGGACCCCCGCGCCGAGCAGCAGGATGCCCAGGGGGTCGAGGTCCCGCAGCCGCACCGGGCCCGCGGAGGGGGTGTCCGGCAGCAGCCGCCGTGCGAGCAGGAGGCAGACGAACCCGAGGGGCAGATTGACGTAGAACACCCAGCGCCAGCCCTCCTCGGCCCCGGCCGCCTGGATGAGCAGTCCGCCCAGCAGCGGGCCGACGGCGGTGGAGATGCCGACCACCGTGCCGAACATGCCGAACGCCCGGCCGCGCTCCCGCCCCGAGAACATCTGCTGGATGAGAGCGGAGATCTGCGGCGAGACGAGGCCGCCGGCCAGGCCCTGGACCAGCCGGGCGATCACCAGCCAGGTGCTGGACTGGGCGGCGCCGCAGGCGGCGGATGACAGGGTGAAGAGCACCAGCCCGGCCATGAAGACCTCGCGGCGCCCCCGGGCGTCACCGAGGCGCCCGGCGGGAATCAGGAAGAGTCCGAAGGCGAGCGCGTAGCCCGAGAGCACCCACTGCAGATCGGACTCCGGGGTGTGCAGCCCTTCCCGGATGGAGGGCAGGGCGACGTTGACGATGGACACGTCCAAGAGGGTCATGAAGCCCGCGACCAGGCAGACCGCGAGTGCCTGCCACCGCCGGGGGTCGGGGGTGTCCGGTCCGGTGGCGGGGCCCTTGTCCCGCCCCGCAGAACCCCGGTACCCCGCACTCTCTGCCATGGCTCGCACCCTAGGGCGCACGCCGCGATTCCTCATCCCGGCAGGGCCACCCGGCCCACCGGCCCGGTCTCCGTATCGCACTCACCGAGACTTCTGGGACAAGCTTGCATATGCGAGTTTATTTGCCCTAGAGTGTCGCATATGCAGTCCTACACCATCGGGCAGGCCGCCCGCCTGCTGGGCGTCAGCCCGGACACCGCACGGCGCTGGGCGGATGCCGGCCGCGTCGCCACCCATCGCGAGGAGGGCGGCCGCCGCCTCATCGACGGCCGCGACCTGGCCGCGTTCTGCGTAGAGGTCGCACAGAACGGCACCGGCGACGAGGAGGTCTCCTACACCTCCGCGCGCAACGCCTTTCCAGGCATCGTCACAGCGGTCAAACTCGGGGACGTGGCGGCGCAGGTGGAGATCCAGGCCGGTCCGCACCGGCTCGTGTCGCTGCTGACCAGGGAGGCCGTCGAGGACCTCGGGCTGGAGGTCGGCATGACGGCGACCGCCCGCGTGAAGTCGACCAGCGTGCACATCGACCGCACCTGACCCGCTCCTCCGGCCCCGCAGGCGGCCGCCGAACGCGGCCTCGCGGCCGTGCGCCCCTGCCGCCGGTCCGGAACCCTCAGGCTCCGCAGCAGCCGCCTTCGTCGGCCTGGGCGGCGGCTGGGCCGTCGAAGAGTCCGGCGCCGCCGCATACTCCCGTTTCGGGGAGGGCGAGTTCGACGCGGTCGGCGGCTTCGGTGTCGCCGGCCAGTGCGGCGGCGACGGAGCGGACCTGTTCGAAGCCGGTCATGGCGAGGAAGGTCGGGGCGCGTCCGTAGGACTTCATGCCGACCATGTAGAGGTCCTGTTCGGGGTGGGACAGTTCGCGGTGGCCGTGCGGGTAGACGGTGCCGCAGGAGTGCTGGTTCGGGTCGATGAGCGGTGCGAGCTCCACCGGTGCCTGCAGGCGCTCGTCCAGGGCGAGGCGGAGTTCGGACAGGAAGGACAGGTCGGGGCGCAGGCCCGTCAGGACGATGACCTCGTCCACCGAGTCGAGTCGCCTGCCGTCCTCACCTACGAGGGTCAGGCGGTCGTCGTCGGCCTGCTCGATGATCTCGGTGCGGAAACCGGTGACGGCGTCGGCGTATCCGTTGTCGACGGCCGCCTTGGCGGCCAGGCCCAGGGCGCCTCGGGCGGGGAGCTGGTCGGCGGAGCCGCCGCCGAAGGTGGAGCCGCTGATGCCGCGGCGCAGGATCCATACGGAGTGGGTGCCCGGTTCGTCCTTCGCCACGTCGGCGAGGGTGGTCAGGGCGGTGAACGCGGAGGCGCCGGAGCCGATGACGGCGGTGCGCTTTCCGGCGTACCGGGCGCGGACGGCCGGGTCCCTGAGGTCGGGGACGCGGTAGCAGATGCGGGCTGACGCGGCGCGTTCACCCAGGGCGGGGAGGCCGTCGGCGCCGATCGGCCCGGGGGTGGACCAGGTGCCGGACGCATCGATCACGGCCCGGGCGAGGATCCGCTCCTCCCCGCCGTCGGCGCGGGTGAGGCGAAGAGTGAAGGGCTGCTGTTCGCGGTCGGCGTCGACGATCCGGTCGCGGCCGAGGCGGGAGACCCCGGTCACGGTGGTGCCGTAGCACACCTTGTCACCGAGGACATCGGCGAGCGGCTGGAGGTACCGCTCGGCCCAGTCCCCGCCCGTGGGGTAGGTGTCCGCGTCGGGCTTGACCCAGCCGGCCGGCGCCAGGAGCTTCTCGGCCGCCGCGTCGGTCAGCTCGCTCCAGGTCGAGAACAGCCGTACGTGGGACCAGCCGCGCACCGCGGTGGCGGCGGTCGGCCCGGCCTCCAGGACCAGGGGTTCGATGCCGCGCCCGAGGAGGTGGGCGGCGGCCGCCAGCCCGGCAGGGCCGGCGCCGATGACGACGACCGGAAGGTCTGCAGTGGTGGTCATGGCGGTGATGTCCTCCGGGATGGGCGACCGCTCCCGGCCGCTGTTTCGATTGCTGTCTATACAGGAAGCTTGGCACTCGGCATCGATGAGTGTCAACATAGACGTATGTCGAAGTCAGAAATGGTGGAGCTGCGGGTGCCGGACACCGGAACGGTGGTGCCGTGCTGCCCGCCGATCACCGCGGGCGAGCTGCCGCAGGACGACGCGGAGAGGATGGCCGTGATGTTCAAGGCGCTGTCCGACCCGGTCCGGCTGCGCCTGTTCTCGAAGGTCGCCTCGCATCCGGGCGGCGAGGCGTGCGTGTGCGACATCTCCGATGTCGGCGTCTCCCAGCCGACCGTGTCCCACCACCTGAAGAAGCTGCGCGAGGCCGGCCTGCTGACCTCGGAACGGCGCGGGACCTGGGTCTACTACCAGGTCGCACCGTCCGTGGTGGCGGCCATGTCCGCCATGCTGGACCTCCGCACCTGACCGGACGCCGGTGCCCGTCCGCAGCGCGCGCGACGGGCGGGGCACCGGCTCGGCGTCAGCCCAGCCGCCCCGGGGTGGTGGGCGACGCGAATCTGCCGCGCCAGGCCAGCGCGACGTACACGAGTCCGATCAGGACGGGGACCTCGATGAGCGGACCGACCACGCCGGAGAGCGCCTGGCCGGAGGTGACGCCGAAGGTGGCGATGGCGACGGCGATGGCCAGTTCGAAGTTGTTGCCAGCCGCGGTGAACGCCAGCGTCGCGGTGCGGTCGTAGGCCAGTCCGAGGGCCAAACCGAGCGCGAACGCACCGAAGAACATGATCGCGAAGTAGACGAGCAGCGGCAGCGCGATCCGCACTACGTCCAGTGGCTGCGAGGTGATGGTCTTCCCCTGGAGTGCGAACAGGATGACGATCGTGAAGAGCAGCCCGTACAGCGCCCAGGGTCCGATCCTCGGCAGGAACTTCGCCTCGTAGGACCGGCGGCCCATCTTCTTCTCGCCGATGCGGCGGGTAAGAAAGCCGGCGAGCAGCGGGACCCCGAGGAAGACGACCACGTTCAGCGCGATGTGCCACACCGGCACATCGAGGCCCTGCCCGTCACCCAGGCCCAGCCACCGCGGCAGCAGGTCGAGGTAGAACCAGCCCAGTACACCGAACGCGATCACCTGGAACACAGAGTTCAGCGCGACGAGGACGGCTGCGGCCTCGCGGTCGCCGCAGGCGAGGTCGTTCCAGATGATGACCATGGCGATACAGCGGGCGAGGCCGACGATGATCAGGCCGGTGCGGTAATCGGGCAGGTCGGGAAGGAAGATCCACGCCAGGGCGAACATCACCGCCGGGCCGATGATCCAGTTGATGACCAGCGAGGACACCATCAGTTTCCGGTCGCCGGTGACGGTGTCCAGGCGGTCGTAGCGGACCTTGGCCAGCACCGGGTACATCATGACCAGCAGGCCGAGCGCGATCGGCAGGGAGATGCCGCCCACCTCGATCTTCGCCAGGGCGTCGCCCATCCCGGGAACGATCCGCCCCAGGCCCAGACCGACGGCCATGGCCAGCAGGATCCACACCGCGAGGAAGCGGTCGAGGGTGGAGAGCTTCCGGACGACGGACTCGTCCACGGAGGACCGGACCTGCGGAGCGGAGGGCCGGGGGGAGGACTCGGTGGAGGTCACGGGCAGGCCCTCCTGTTCCCAGTCGCCGTACGGGCGGACTCGGCCAGTGCCGCGAACTGCCCGGAGAGACCGGCGAGGACCTCGGGGCGCAGCTTGTAGTAGGTGAAGCGGCCGCACGGCTCGGTCTCCACCACACCGGCCTCACGCAGGACCTTCATGTGGTTGGACAGGTTGGTCTGCTTCGCGCCGGTCTCCTCGACCAGGTGCGTCGTACAGAGCGTCTCGCGCGCCAGCAGGGTCACGATCCGGAGGCGGAGCGGATCGCTCAGCACCCGCATCAGATCAGCGTCGACTGAAGTCAGCATGCGCTGATACTGTCACATCACCACCCACTGATATCAGCTGGGACTGATTCGTCGACGGCTTGGTTCCGTCACGCGACGAGGGAGCATGATCACCATGGCCGAGCCCGGCGGCAAGCCGTCCGTCCTGTTCGTCTGCGTGCACAATGCCGGCCGCTCCCAGATGGCCGCGGCGTGGCTGGCCCATCTGGCCGGGGACCGTATCGAGGTCCGCTCCGCCGGTTCGGCCCCGGGCGCCCGTGTCAATCCCGCCGCCGTCGAAGCGATGGCCGAGGTCGGCATCGACATCTCCGCCCGGACCCCGAAGATCCTCACCACCGACGCGGTCCGCGAGTCCGACGTGTGCGTCACCATGGGCTGCGGCGACACCTGCCCCGTGTTCCCGGGCAAGCGCTACCTCGACTGGACGCTGGAGGACCCGGCCGGCCGGGGAGTCGAAGCCGTGCGCACCGTCCGCGACGAGATCAGGGCGCTCGTCGAAGGGCTGATCGCAGAGATCGCCCCGGACACCACCGCCTGAGAGCCCGTCCGTCAGGCCGCGCCCTTCTTGGCCGCGTCGAGGATCTTCACGACGGTGTGGAAGTAGCGCGTCGTCGCGTCGTGGCCCAGGACACGCTCCTGGAAGCCCTTCGCCGCGGGTGCCCTGCCGTTGATCAGGTACCAGACGACAAAGGCGTCGTAGCCGGTGCTGCCGATGATCTCCATGTCCTTCTTGGCAGAGAGCATCGGCAACTCGAGCTCCGGATCGATCCGCTCGGTCGTGAACACCACGCAGCAGCGCAGGTCGTCGGTGACCGTGACGTCCTTGAACGGGTCGAGCGCGATCAGCGCCTCCAGTTCCGGCACCGTACGCAGACAGACCGCGACCTCGTAGCCGAGTGCCTGGGCCAGATGGTCGCCGATCCGGGCACCGAGCACGGCCCGGTCCGTCTCGTCGGACTCGAAGAAGACGTTTCCGCTCTGGATGTAGCTGCGTACGGAGTCGAACCCCATGTCCGTGAACAGACTGCGCAGATACTCCATCTTCACCGAGCGGCCAGGCACGTTCATTCCGCGCAGGAACGCGATGTACAACAAATCAGATCACCTGTCCGCAAGGAGAAGACCACAGGGAGAAATCCGTACGAGGAGGGGTGCCACGGTCGGCGCCCGTCAGCGTAGCCCGCGTGCCATTCGGGCGGGAGGACGGCAGGTCCGCGCCCTGCGGCGGGATTCGCCGCAGGGTCACGCCGGGTTCCCCAACGGCCGCTCGCCGGGCGAGGACTGTGCGATGCCTGTCACCGTGCCCGCCAGCGCGATGCACAGCACGGCGATGCCGACGACGACGAAGACGGCAGTGACCCCGAAACCGGCCGCGGCCGCCGTGGCAGCGGCCGCGCCCAGCGGGCCGAGGGCCGAGTGGATGGTCCAGAACGTGGAGGTCACCCGCCCCAGCAGCCGGCTCGGCGTCACCTCCTGACGGAGCGACATGGAGGAGATGCCCGCGACCCCGGTGCACAGGACGTTGACCGTCATCAGGACGGCGATCACCGGCACGCTCCGCGACAGCCCCATGCAGGTGACGGCCACCCCGGCAAGCGCGAAGGCAGCGATCCAGCTCGCCCCGAACCCCATCCGCGCACGGACCCGGGCGACCACGGCGGAGGCGATGAACGTGCCAACGGTGCCGGCCGCCAGCACATAGCCGACCGTGGTGTCACGGTGGCCGAGATCGTGCTTCAGCAGATAGATGACGAGGTCCGTCATCCCGTACGTGAGGAACGTCAGCAACGACAGCAGCACGGTCAGCGGGCGGAGCACCGGATGCGCCCAGAGGAACCGTGCGCCCGCCAGGAACTCCCGCCGCACCGCGCCGCGTCCGGCCCTGTCCGCGTCGACGCGCGGACTCGTCCGGATCCTGACGAACAGCACACCGACGGCGGAGACCGCGAAGGTCACGGAGTCGATGCCGATGGCCGCGGCCGGACCGGCGGCAGCGGCCACGAAGCCCGCGAGTGCCGGGCCCGCGACTCCGGCGACGGCGAAGGTGGCGAAGAGATGTCCGTTGGCCCTCGCGATCTGGTCCGGCGCCACGATGGCCGGGACCACGGTCACATAGGTGACCTGGAAGAGCATGGAGAAGACGCCCACGACCGGAACGATGGTGTAGACGAGCCAGATCGGCGTCGCGAACAGCCAGACCAGCGGGATGAGCGCGTAGAGCAGACAGCGGGCACCGTCGCTGATCATCAGGAGCCGCCTGCGGTCGAACCGGTCCGCGATCACACCGGCGAACACCCCTGTGACGATCGAGGCGACTCCCGTGAGACCGGTGACGACCCCCATCTGGACCACCGACCCCGTGCTGTGCAGCACCAGAAGCGGGATGGCCACGTACGAGAAAGAGTCCCCGAGGGCGGACAGGGCCTGGATCACCAGGAACATGCGGTAGACGGGGTTCCTCCGGAGCGAGAGGGTGGCAGGCGCCGCCCCGGCCGTCGTCGTCTCCTTCTCCGGTGATTCCGGTGATTCCGGTGATTCCGGTGATTCCGGTGATTCTGACGATTCCGATGATTCGCCTGCACCCACTGCGTACCCTCCTCGATCCGGCTCGGCCCGGCCCCGACGGTATGCGTCAGGGGGCGAGGAGGGCCCCTCATTTTCCGGCCTGCCCGCAACATCGCGCACGAGGGAACGCGTGCGGTTCTTCGCACAAGGCCTCCGGCGTCCTACGGTGGTGGTCCACCGCCGACAGTCTTCCTGGGAGATTCCGTTGCGCATGCTGATCAACGTCCCCGAAACCGTGGTCGCCGACGGGCTGCGCGGCATGGCCGCCGCCCATCCCGAACTGACCGTGGACGTCGAGAACCGTGTGGTCGTACGAGGCGACGCGCCCGTGGCCGGAAAGGTCGCCCTGGTCTCCGGCGGCGGGTCCGGGCACGAACCGCTCCATGCCGGGTTCGTCGGCCCCGGCATGCTGTCGGCCGCGTGCCCCGGTGAGGTGTTCACGTCGCCCGTGCCGGATCAGATGGTGCGGGCCGCCGCAGCCGTCGACAGCGGCGAGGGCGTGCTGTTCATCGTGAAGAACTACACCGGTGACGTGCTGAACTTCGAGATGGCCGCCGAACTCGCCGACGAGGAGGGCGTGCAGGTCGCCCAGGTCCTCGTCAATGACGATGTGGCGGTGACGGACAGCCTCTTCACGGCGGGGCGACGGGGCACGGGAGCGACCCTCTTCGTCGAGAAGATCGCCGGCGCCGCGGCGGAGGAGGGCACGCCGCTGGACCGGGTCGCGGCCCTCGCACGGCAGGTCAACGAGGCGTCGCGGAGTTTCGGGGTGGCGCTGACGTCGGTCACCACGCCCGCGAAGGGCTCGCCCACGTTCGATCTGCCGCCCGGTGAACTCGAACTCGGCGTGGGGATCCACGGCGAACCGGGACGGGAGCGGCGGCCGATGATGACCTCGCGCGAGATCGCCGACTTCGCGGTGGACGCAGTGCTGGAGGATCTGCGGCCGCAGGGACCGGTCATCGCCCTCGTCAACGGGATGGGCGCGACGCCGTTGCTGGAGCTGTACGGGTTCAACGCCGAGGTACAGCGGGTGCTCTCCCAGCGCGGCGTGGTGGTGGCCCGTACCCTCGTGGGGAACTATGTGACCTCGCTCGACATGGCGGGCTGTTCGGTGACGCTCTGCCAGGTGGACGAGGAACTGGTACGGCTCTGGGACGCGCCGGTGGAGACACCCGCACTGCGCTGGGGCCGTTGACCCGCCCGTCCCCTCGCGGGGGCGCCCTTTCATTCGACGCACCGAGGAGCGCATGTGCTCGACGCCGATTTCTTCCGCCGCTGGATGTCCACGACCACTGCCTCGGTCGACCGTGAGTCGGAGCATCTGACCGAACTCGACTCCGCGATCGGGGACGCCGACCACGGCAGCAACCTGCAGCGCGGGTTCACCGCGGTCTCGGGCGCCCTGGAGAAGGAGCCGCCGCAGACACCGGGCGCCGTACTGATGCTGGCCGGGCGGCAGTTGATCTCGTCCGTCGGCGGGGCGTCGGGGCCGTTGTACGGGACGCTGCTGCGGCGCACGGGCAAGGCACTGGGTGATGCGCCCGCCGTCACCGACGAGCAGTTGGCGCAGGCGCTCGGGGAGGGTGTGGCGGCGGTGGCCCAGCTGGGCGGGGCGCAGGCCGGCGACAAGACGATGCTCGATGCGCTGCTGCCGGCGGTCGAGGCGCTCGCGACGTCGTTCGAGGCAGGGGCGGACGCGGCCCGGGCGGGCGCACTGGCGACCGTCCCCCTGCAGGCGCGCAAGGGCCGCGCGAGCTACCTGGGTGAGCGGAGTATCGGGCATCAGGATCCGGGGGCCACATCGGCCGCGCTACTGATGGCCGCGCTCGCGGAGACGGCCGCCGCGGCGGGAGGTGGCTCGTGAGCGGGGACAAGCAGGTCGGGATCGTGCTGGTGTCGCACAGCGGTCCGGTGGCCGAGGCGGTCGCCGACCTGGCGAGGGGGCTGGCGGCCGGCGGTGCGACGGCTCCGGTGGCTGCGGCCGGAGGTACGCCTGCGGGCGGTCTCGGGACCAGCGCGGAGCTCATCGCGGAGGCGGCCCGGTCCGTCGACGGCGGTGCGGGTGTCGCGGTACTCGTCGACCTGGGCAGCGCCGTGCTGACGGTGAAGGCGATGCTGGCCGAGGGCGACGAGCTCCCGGCGGGCGCGCGCCTGGTGGACGCGCCCTTCGTGGAGGGTGCGGTGGCCGCGGTGGTCACGGCGTCGGCCGGCGGCGACCTCGACGCGGTGGCGGCCGCCGCCTCGGAGGCGTACGACTACCGCAAGGGATAGGGCGGCCTGTCGTCCGGGCCTTCCCCGGCTGCGGTGACCACACTTGACGGCATGGCACCCCACAGCGCCGGTCTCCTTCTGTTCCGCCGTCGCGGCACCGGCTTCGAGGTCCTCGTCGGGCACATGGGCGGTCCGTTCTGGGCGCGCCGGGAAAGTGCGGCGTGGTCGGTGCCCAAGGGCGAGTACGGGCCCGAGGAGGAAGCGGAGGCGGCGGCCCGGCGGGAGTTCGAGGAGGAGTTCGGCCACCCGGTGCCGGAGGGTGCGTGGGTGGCGCTGGGCGAGTCGCGTCAGGCCGGCGGGAAGACCGTGACGGTGTGGGCCGTGGAGGCCGACCTCGATCCGGATGCGGCGGTTCCGGGGACGTTCACGATGGAATGGCCCCCGGGGTCAGGTGTGCAGCGGGAGTTCCCCGAGATCGACCGGTTCGCCTGGTGCCCGCCGGAGGTGGCGGCCGAGCGGCTCGTCAAGGGGCAGCGGGTCTTCGTGGAGCGGCTGCGTGAGCGCCTTACGGGCGGGCAGGGCCCCGCCGCGCACGGCGACGAGGCCTGATTCCGCGGGCCCCTTCGCCGTGCTTCGCCGTGGTCAGGTGCGGACGACGGGCCTGCCCGCGTGGAGATCCAGCCGGTCGCCGGTGAAACGGTCGCGGAAGCTGCGGTCGTGCGAGACGACCACGACGGCTCCCTCGTACGCCGCCAGCGCCGCCTCCACCTCCTCCACCAGGGCCAGGGCGATGTGATTGGTCGGCTCGTCCAGGATCAGCAGATCGGCGGGCCGCGTGACCAGCCGGGCCAGCGCGAGCCTTCGCTGCTGCCCGACGGAGAGCGCGGCGACCGGGACGGACAGGTCGTCCGGTCGGAAGAGGCCGAGCGCGAGGAGCATGTCGGTGTACTCGTCCGCGTGGCCGGGCCGTCCTGCCGCGAAGGTCGCCAGCAGGGTGCGGCGGGTCGGCCGGGCGGGGAGCTCCTGCGGGAGATAGCCGATCCGGGCCCGGCGGCGCACCGTGCCGGTGTCGGGGGCGAGGTCACCTGCCAGGACCCTCAGGAGGGTCGACTTCCCTGCCCCGTTGGGCCCGCTGACCAGCAGGCGCTGCCCGCTGTCGACCCGGAGCGCCGGCATGTTCAGCCGGTCGCCCACCGCTACGGACGCCAGCTCCACCAATGGCCCCGGCGGCCGGTCCCCGGCGGAGGCCAGGGTCAGTCCGGCGGAGAACCGCAACGGCTGGGGCGGAGCCGGCACCGGCGCCCCGCGCAGCCCCTCCAACCGCGTTCTGGCCGCTCTGACCTGTCCGGAAAGCTTCGCCTCGTGCGAGCGTCGATGCATGCTCCAGCCCTCCCCGGGGTCCTTGCCGGTGGCGGCGAGCCGCTGTCCCGCCGCGTTCACGAGCTCTTCGGTACGGGCCAGGTCGTCCAGCCACTCCTGGTGGTCCTGCGCCCAGCGGCGGCGTGCCGCGGCCTTCGCGATGCGGTAGCCGTCCCAGCCGTCCCCGTAGCGGACGACGCTGCGCAGATCCCGGTCGACCTCGACGATGACGGTGGTAGTCCGTTCCAGGAACGCGCGGTCGTGGGTGATCACGACAAGCGTGCCGCGGTGGGCACGCAGCTGGTCCTCCAGCCAGGTGACGGCCCGGAGGTCGAGGTGGTTGGTCGGCTCGTCGAGGAGGAGGAGTTCGGGGGCGGATGCCAGGACGCAGGCGAGCGCGAGCCTGGACTGTTCGCCGCCGGAGAGGCTGCCGAGCGTGCGCCGGCGGGTGAGGTGCGCGAGTCCGAGGCCGTGCAGCGCGGCGTCCGTCCGGGCATCGGCCTGGTATCCGCCGCGTTCCTCGAACTCAGTCAGCAGGTCTCCGTACAGGGCGAGTTGCGCGTCCTCGGCGCCTCCAGGGACAGCGAGTGCCGCTTCGGCGGCGCGGATCCGCCGCTCCAGTGCGCGCAGTTCGGCGAGGGCGGCGTCGACGGCGTCCTGGACGGTGTCGGCGGGGTCGAGCGCCAGCGTCTGCGAGAGGTAACCGGAGCCGCCGTGGAAGCGGACGGTGATCTCGCCGCTGTCCGGCGTCTCGGCGCCGGCGATCAGCCGCAGGAGGGTGGACTTCCCGGATCCGTTCTCGCCGATGACACCGACGTGATCGCCGGGCCGGACGGTGAGCGAGACCTGGTCGAGGACGGCGCGGTCTCCGTATGCCTTGGAGACGTCCTTCAAGGTCAGCTGGGCGCGGTCGTGCGGGAGGGGCATGGTGGCGTTCCCTGGGGGTGCGTGCCTCGGCGGCCCCTGGCAGGGCACGGCGGGCGGGGCTTCCGGACGGTCCGAGGGGAGGGCGGCGCGGCGTCACCTGAGCGTCGGTCGGCGACGGCTCGGTGGCGTGCGGTTGCGGCCCTGGCCGGAATCAGCGGAAGAAGTAGTACGAACCCATGAGGTGAGTGTAGCCAGGGAAGGGCTGGCGCTTCCAGGTGATTTGCCTTGGCCCTTGGCCCTCTGTCGTTGGTCTTTGGCCCTCCGACGTCGGCCTGTGCCCTGTGCCCTGTGCCCTTGTGGAAGCTGGACCAGGCCCTACGGGCTCTCGCCCTGTGCGATCTCGATGCTGTTGTGGAGGTCGTACGTGGCGTCGAGCGCGGCGGCGCCCGACACGGCCAGGCAGGCCAGCAGGGTCGCGGCGGCGGCCCGGCCCACGCGGGGGCGCGCGGCGGCCCGGCCGAGCAGTGCGGCGACGCGACGCGGTACGGGCCCCGCGGCCGCCGGGAGCGCCACTGCCGGGCGGGGCACCGACGGCTCTCCGGCGGTCCGGGCGGCGAGCGCGGCGCGCCCGATCGCGCGGGCTGCGACCCGGCGGTCCCCCACGGCGTGCGCGGCGGCCTCGTCGGCGCAGCGTTCCAGCGCGTATCCCATGGGGGCACGCAGAGCGCGCAGGGCCGGGTGGCAGCGCGCGGACAGTTCAGCGGCGGCGAGGTACAGGTGGTGGCGGCCGGTGAGGTGGGCGCGTTCGTGGGCGAGGAGCGCCTCCCGCTCGGCGGGGTCGAGGGCGTGCAGCATGCCGGTGGTGACGACGATCCGGCCGGGGCTGCCGGGCCGTCCGGGGAGCGCGTAGGCGTCCGGACGGCTGTCGCGCAGGACCGACAGCTCCTCCCCATCGCTCCGGTCCGGGCGGGTCCGGTGAAGCTGGGCCCAGTGGCCGCGCACCGCACGCGTCACGGCGGCGGCGCAGCCCGCGATCAGCACCAGGGCGGCGGCCGCGAGCGGGACGGCTGTGCCCGGTGCGGCGGCCGCGAGGGGGTGGACGAACTCGCCCGCGGCGGCGACGGCGGACAGCCGGCCGGCCCCGGGGGCCACCAGGAGCGTCAGGGCGAGCACGGTGCACAGCGCGAGGCCCGCGCCGGTCGCGGCGAGGAGTCGCACGGCCCGTGCGGGGGCCAGGGCGTCGGCCAGCCGGCGGGCGGCGGGAACGACGACGAAGGGCACCAGCAGCGGAATCCACACGGCGTAGATCACCGGGCGTCACCGTCGAGAAGATCGCGGAGCAGCCTCTCGTCCTCGTCCGTGAGCTGGGAGACGAACCGGGCCAGCACCGTGCTGCGGTCCTGTTCCTTGCCCAGTTCGCTGTGCATCCGGCGGGCGGTCAGGCCGGCCGCGTCCGCGGTGGGCGTGTACGCGAAACCGCGCCCCGCCCTGCTGCGGGTGACCGAGCCCTTCTCGTAGAGGCGCGACAGGATCGTGGTCACGGTGGTGCGGGCGAGTTCCGTCGCGACGGAACTCTGGACCTGGCCTGGGGTGAGCGGCGTGCCGGCCGTCCAGAGCGCCGCCAGGATCGTGGACTCCAGTTCACCGGAGGGGCGTCGCTCGGCGGTGGCGCGGTCTGCTGCGCCGGACGCGGATCCGGCCGGGGTCTCCGGCCCGGGTGTGACCGGCGGCATCGATTCGGGGGCCGGCGCGCCGGACGGGCGGTGGGCGGATTCTCCGCCCGGTATCCCGTTCACCTGGGACATGGGAACTCTCCTCCCCGTTCGGGCGTCTACAGTGATGTAGACCGTCTACATCACTGTAGTCAGTCGGGCGTTCCCGCAGGGCCGCCCGCTCACCATTATGGGAGACCCGCCACCGTGTCCGTACTTTCGTCGGCGCCGCTGCCACAAGCGGTGAACCTGCTGGACGCCGGTTCGCTGCTCGGCACGTTCGGCGCGCTCGGCATCGCCGTCGTGCTCTTCGCCGAGACGGGGCTGCTCGTCGGCTTCTTCCTTCCCGGCGACTCCCTGCTGTTCACGGCGGGCCTCTTCTGTGTTTCCGGCGCCCACGGGCCGGTCCAGCTGTCGTTGCCACAGGTACTGACGGCCGCGGTAGCCGGCGCGCTGGTCGGCGCGCAGACGGGCTACTGGATCGGGCGGCGCGGCGGCCGGGCGCTGCTCGCCCGCAGCGGCGCCGATCGGCTCCACCAGGGCGCCGCCCGCGCCGAGGAACTGCTCGGGAGATACGGCCATGGCCGCGCCATCGTGCTGGCCCGCTTCGTCCCCGTGGTGCGCACTGTGCTCAACCCCCTGGCCGGGGCGCTCGGCGTCCCCATGCGTTCGTTCACCCTGTGGCAGGCCGTCGGCGGCGTGGTCTGGACCGTGGGACTGGTCCTCGCCGGATACGGCCTGGGCTCCTCGGTGCCGAACGTCGACCGGTACCTGCTGCCGATCGTCGCCGTGGTGGTCGCCCTCTCCCTCATTCCGCTCGTTGCCGAACTGATCCGCTCCCGCGCCCGGCGCTCCGCCGAAGGAGATACCCCTTGATGCCGCTCGCCTCCGCCGCCTCCTCGATCGACGGCGGCTTCTACACCTGGGTCACCGAACTGGCCCAGCGCTCTCCCGCCCCGCTGGACTCCGCCGTCCGGATCTGGTCGGACTACGGGCTGGCCCTGTTCGCCCTGCTGATGCTCGCGGCCTGGTGGCGCTCCCGCCCGGCGGATCCCGCGCGCACCGCCATGGCTCTCTCCACCCCGCTCGTCGTGGTGACCGCCTATCTCGTCAACGACCTGGTCAAGTCGGTCTTCCACGAACAACGGCCCTGCCGGACGCTGCATGTCGTGACGGTGGAGGCCTGTCCGGCACTGGGTGACTGGTCCTTCCCCAGCAACCACGCAGCCATCGCGGCGGCCGCTGCGACGGCGATCTGGCTGACCGACCGCCGGCTCGGGGCGGTCGCACTCGCTGCCGCACTGCTGATGGGCGCCTCCCGGGTCTGGATCGGGGCGCACTACCCGCACGATGTGCTGATCGGGCTCCTGACCGGCGCCCTGGTCGCCTGGCCTCTGACAGTGGCGGCCCGACGCTGTGCGCCCGCGGTGGTGCGACTGCGTGACAGCCGGCTCAGGCCACTGGTTGCGGCGGGGTGAGGCAGGCCGCTCGTTGCGGCGGAACGACGCAGAAGGCTGCTCGCGGCGGCGTGCCGCAGGACGTGCCGAACCGGGCGCCGATGGGCATGGGCCGGACGTGAGACCCGCGCCCCGTGCCGCGGCAGCTGTCATACCCGGGTCTGACAGGGGAATCCAGGCCCTGGTCCGACGACCTGAACGGGACGCCCGGGACATCGTCGGAGCATGACCTTCCCCTCCCGGCCCACCGCACCCGGCCGCGCGTCGTCCTCGTCCACGGCGGAGCCGTCCGCCGCCCCCGCCCCCACCCCCCGCGCCTCGGCCGCCTTCAGCCGGATGTTGCCGGTGGCACGCATGGAAGAGTTCCCCGGACGCTGGGTGGGTGGCGCCGCTGCTCCGACCCGGCGACGGCAGGCGTCAGGGTGCTCATCCTGACCACCTTCGACCCTGGACGAGTACGTCTACGCAGCCCTGCGCGCGGGGGCGACGGGCTTCCTGCTCAAGGACACCCCGCCCTCCGAGGTCTTCAACGCCATCGCCGTCGTCGCCACCGGCGACTCGCTGCTCGCTCCCTCGGTCACCCGCCGGCTGATCTCCGAGTTCGTCCGCCGGCCCGAGCCGGGCCGCCCGCCCGCCCGCCCGGACCGTGGACGGCGTCACCGACCGTGAGCTGGAGGTCCTCGGGCTGGTCGCCCGTGGCCTCTCCAACACGGAACTGGCGGCGCACCTGCGTCTGAGCCAGGCCACGGTCAAGACACACATCGGACGGGTGCTGGCGAAGCTCCGGGCGCGTGACCGCGCGCAACTGGTGATCGTGGCCTACGAAACCGGCCTGGTGGGCGGGATTCCGCCCGGCCCATGAGCCGGTCGCGCCTCACTGCCGGCGCAGGCGGATGACGGCGAGGCCGCCGTCGAGGTCGACGGTGGTGCGGTGGGGAGGCGCGCCGTCCTCCTCGTCGTCGCGTAGCAGCAGGGCGCTCTGGCGTTCCTTGAGTTCGCTCTGCTTGCCGGGTGAGAACGTCGCGTGCAGCTGCTCGAATCCGGTCGCCGAGATCTGGCCCTGCCGGGCGCTGTTCCGCCACGGCAGCAGGCCGGCCCGCCCCGCCCGGAGCAGCAGCTGATCGAGGAAGGCGGCGACGGTCAGCCCGATCACCAGCGCGGGCAGCGTCATCATGGCGGCGAATTCCATAGGGGCAGTATCCGTGCAGGGTGGCGCGCTGTGCAGCGGCCGCGGGTATGACGATGCGGGCCGACGCGCAGTGCGCCGGCCCGCAGGGTCGTGGGAGGGGATCGGACGGTCAGCCGTTCGGCAGGATGACCGCGCGGCCGTTGATCTTGCCGGCGTGCAGCCGCTCGTAGGCCAGCGGCGCCTCGTCCAGCGCGTACGTCTCGACGTGCACCTCGACCGCGCCCGCGTGGGCCAGGTCGAGCACCTCGGCCAGTTCGGAGCGGGATCCCCAGTAGGGGGCGGTCACCGTCGTGCTGAAGGGCAGGGAGCCGAAGCCCACCGGCAGGCTTCCGCCGCCGATGCCGACGATCGTGACGTCGGAGTCGATGGCGGCCGCGGCGCCGGCCGTGGCGACGGTCGCGGGGGCTCCGACGAAGTCGAGGACGACCTGGGCGCCGGTGCCACCGGTCAGTTCGCGGATCCGGTCCGCCGCATGCTGGTCGGACAGGACGGTCTCGTGCGCCCCGACCGTACGGGCCAGGGCGAGCTTGTCCTCCGTGACGTCGAGGGCGATGACCCGGACGGCCGTCATGGCACGCAGTAGCTGGATGGCGACGTGACCGAGGCCGCCGGTGCCGATGACCACGGCGGTCGCACCCGGCACCAGCTTCGGCAGGGAGCGCTTGATGGCGTGGTACGGCGTGAGACCCGCGTCGGTGAGCGGCACGGCCTGCACCGGGTCGAGGTCGCCGAGGGGGACCAGGTGGCGCGGGTCGTCGACGATCATGTACTCGGCCATGGCACCGGGCGAGCCCAGCCCGGGCGGGTTGATGCCGAGCTCCTTCGCGCGCAGGCAGTAGTTCTCCTTGCCCTCCGCGCACTTGATGCACGTGCCACAGCCCCAGGGGCCGTAGACCGCGACGGACTCACCGGTCGAGAGGCCGCTGACGCCGTCGCCCAGCGCGGCGACGGTGCCGACGCCCTCGTGGCCGAGGGTGAGCGGCAGCGGGTAGGGGAACTGGTCCGCGGGCCAGCTCATCACCGCGATGTCGGAGTGGCAGACGCCTGCGGCGGTGACCTTCAGCAGCACCTGACCGGGGCCGGGCTCCGGGTCGGGCACGGTGACGACCTCGGGTGCGGCGCCGACTTCACGGTACTGAACGGCTTTCATGGGGTCCTCCTTGACCTCGTTCTGCTCTGATGCTGCCCCCGTCCCCCGTTCTCCGCTCAGGAGGCGGAGTAGCCACCGTCCACCAGGTGATAGCTGCCGTGGATGAAGGACGCGCGGTCGGACAGCAGGAAGGCGGCAAGTTCGGCCACTTCCTCCGGAGTACCGAGGCGTCCCGCCGGGTGCAGCGAGATCAGGTGGTCGCGGGCCGGGCCCTCGGTGTTGCGCAGCAGCGGGGTGTCGATGAAGCCGGGGCCCACGGCGTTGACGCGGACGTTCTGCGCGGCGTATTCGAGGGCTGCCGTCTTGGTGAGGCCGACGACCCCGTGCTTGGCGGCGACGTACGCGGGCGAGCCGGCGAAGCCGTTGGTGCCGAGGATCGACGACATGTTGACGATGGCACCGCCGCCCGCGGCGACGATGGCGGGAAGCTCGTAGCGCATCGAGTAGAAGACGCCGCTCAGGTTGGTGGCGACGACCCGGTTCCAGTCCTCGACCTCGTACGCGCCGGTCGGGCTGCTGGGTCCGCCGATGCCGGCGTTGTTCACGGCGAGGTGCAGGGCGCCGAACGTGTCGACGGCGAACCGCACGCCCGCTTCGACGGAGGCGGGGTCGGTGACGTCCATGGCCACGGCGGCGGCCTTGGCGCCGGCGCTTTCCAGTTCGGCTACCGCCTTGCGGGCGCTCTCCTCGTCGTAGTCGGCCACGACGACGGACGCGCCGGAGGCGGCGAGCCGGTGGGCCAGGGCCAGGCCGATTCCGGAGGCGCCTCCGGTGACGAGAGCGGTGCGGCCGGCGAATTCCTGGTCGGTGGGGGTGGGGGTGGTGCTCATGATGTTCCGTTTCCTTCCGTGGTGCTGTGTGAAGCCGGTGCGGCGGACTACTGGATGAGCTCTCCCGCGAGGGCGTCGAATGCCTGCTCGACGAGTCGGGGCAACTCCTCGGGGCAGCCGCCGCGCACCCAGGCGACCTGGGCGGCGAGCAGCGCGCCGGCTCCGGCGGCGACCGTGACGGCGGGGCGGATGTCCTGCCGCGGGTCGACTCCGAGCCGGTCGGCGACGATGGCGAGCGAGTCCTCCTGGGCGTCCACCCGGATGTGGTGGAACGCCGCGTAGAGGGTCGGCTCCTGCTCGGCGAGGACCAGCAGTTCGAAGATCCTCGGGCGGCGGTGCCATGCCTCCGCTTCGGGGTCCGCCAGCCAGTCGAGAACGGCCCGGCGGTACGCGGTGAGCGGGGGTTCGCCGGCGGGGCGGGCCCGCAGCGCGTCGTTGATCCGGTCGCCGTCGCCCCGGACCGAGTCCAGGACGGCGTCTTCCTTGCTCGTGAAGTACCGGCTGAACGTGCGGCGGTCGACGTCGGCGCGCTCCGCGATCTCCTCGACCGTGACGTCCCTGAGTCCCCGGTCGAGCACGAGCTCGAACGCGGCCTGGGCCAGTGTGTCCCGGGTCCGGCGCGCCTTGCGGCTCCGCCTCTCCGGGGTCTTCGGTTCCCGGTTCATATCTGCACCATACACCCAAAAATGTCCCGACGCGACAAAAGTCTCGTCGGGACATATGGCTTCCTGAAGTGGCGGCCGCTGCTACCGCCCGCTGAACGCCTCCGCTGCCCGCCTCGCGCCGTGGCCCGTCGGTGCGGGCCGGCGGGGAGCGGCGGCCGGTGTCCGCCGCACGGCGAGCACGGCTATGTCGTCGCGCCGCACGCCACCGGAGAACTCCTCCAGGTCGCGGTGGAGCGCGTCGAGCAGTTCCCGGGGGCCGAGGTGAGCCCAGCGGCCGAGCCGGGTGTCGAGCGGGTAGAAGGTCCCATCGCCGTCACGGGCCTCGGTCACTCCGTCGGTGAACATCAGCAGCGTCGCACCGGCCGGGAAGTCCAGCTCCTCGGTGGCACGCGCCTCGCTGCTGAGCTCCGCCATGCCCAGCGGCACCGACGTACGGCGCAGCGGGACGGGGCAGGCCACGTGGTCGTGCAGCAGACGGGGCGGCAGATGCCCGCAGTTGACGGCCCGGACGCGCCCGTCACTGCCGAAATCCAGCACCAGCGCGGTGACGAAGCGTTCGATCTCGCCGGTCTGGGCGGAGAAGGCGTTGTGCCGGGCGACCGCGTCCTCCAGGGCGTCCACGACCCCGGTCAGGGACGGCTCCCGGATCGCCGCCTCACGGAACGCGCCGAGTACGGCGAAGCCCGCCCCTATCGCGGCGAGCCCCTTGCCCTGGACGTCCCCGATGATCACCCGGGTCCCGTAGGGCGACGACACGACCTCGTAGATGTCGCCGCCGACGAGGCGGTCCTCCTCGATCGGCGCGTAGGTGCCGTGGGCGACGACCTGGTCGGTCACGATGGGCAACGGGCGCAGGATCTGGCGCTGGAGCGCGACGGCGGCGGAGCGCAGCCTGGCTATCTCGGTGGCATGGCGGATGCGCAGTGCGCAGGCGCCCACGCCGAGGAAGGAGGCCAGGACCGTGAAGATGACGCTGCTGGTGATGTCCCAGAACGTCCCACCGGTCACCAGCCGCGAGATGACGGCCACCACCATGATCCAGGAGGCCACGCCCACGGTCTGCCGGATCGTCCCGAACACGGAGACGAGGGCGGGCACGACGACCAGCAGCGGCACGATGCGCAGTTCGTCGCCGGACCACATGTCGAGAAGGACGATCACGGCGGTCAGCAGCGCCAGGCCGCCGAACAGCGCCGGGTTGCCGACCCTCCGCGCCCGCACGGCCGCCTCGCCCGCCTCCGTACACGTGAACGCTGGTTCACGCGTCGCCGACAGGTGCTGGAGCCCGATCGTCACGGCCGTCTCCTCCCGGGGTCTGCCGGCCCGGCGCCGGCGTTCCGTACCAGTGCACCGGAGTCACGACAGGTGGCACACGAGGCTTACGGCCTCACACACCGCGCCGAAAGTCCCGGAAACACTGCCGGCAGAGGCCTTCGGCTCCCGGCCCCCGGTCCGCGGGCCGAAGGCCGGAGGCCGGACCTCCCCGGCCCGGGGCATCCGGGCCTCAGGCCCCTCTGCCTCAGGCCCCGCCCCCGGCCCCGAGGTCAGCGCGTGGCGGCCTCACGGACGTCGCCCCGTACCGTGCCGGGCACGCGTACCGGCGGATGCTCCGGGGCGAGTGCCGAGAGGAACGGCGTGCGGCGGCGGAGTGCGAAGCCCAGCGACTCGTAGAGCCTGACGGCGTTGGTGTTGGAGGCGGCGGCATGCAGGAAGGGGGTTTCGCCCCGTTCCCTGATCTCGTGGGCGACGGCCCGTACGAGTCCGCCGGCGAGCCCCTGCCCGCGCACCGACTCGTCCGTGCAGACGCCGCTGATCTCGCTCCAGCCGGGAGGGCGCATGCGTTCACCGGCCATGGCGACGAGCACCCCGTCACGCCGTACGCCGAGGTAGGTACCGAGTTCGACCGTGCGGGGCTCGAACGGGCCGGGCCGGGTGCGGGCGACCAGGTCCAGCATCTCGGGCACGTCGGAGGGACCGAGCCGGACGGCCTCCGGGTACGGCGCCGCGTCGACTCCCGCGTCGACGAGCTGGACGCCCTCCGCGTCGAAGACGACCTCCCAGCCGTCCGGCGGCGGCTCACGGAAGGCGGTGACGGTGACGACTCCGCCGGGTCCGGCAAGCGCGGCGGCGTCGGCCCAGTCGGCGGCCTCCGGCCTGTCCGGAAGGGCGACCCAGGGGGTGACGTCCGGCGGATAGCGCAGGATGCGGCCGCGGCGCTCGGCGAAGTGGGCGTGCGGTCCCCTCAGCGAGGTGCCCACCGGGTCGTCGAGGGGGTGCACATCGCCGTCGGGGTTCCGGGGCTCACTCATGCCGTCACCTCGATCACGGTCTTTCCGAGGGCATGGCCCTCCTCCACCGCACGCAGCGCCTCGCCCGCCTCCGCGAGCGGGTAGCTCCCGCTGACGTGCGTGCGCAGGACACCCGAGACGACGAGTCCGGCCACCGCGTCGAGCACCGCGGCGGTGCGGGCCCGTTCGACGGGCGCCCCGCCGAGCTCGGCCACGAGCGGCTTGTCACCGGCGCTGATCAGCGTGGCGGGGTCGGAGAGCAGCGTGGCCGCTTCGCGCAGCGTGTCGCCGCCGGCCAGGTCGAAGACCGCGTCGATGCCGCCGGGTGCCGCACCCCGTACCCGATCGGCGAGCCCCGCGCCGGATTCCACGTGCACCGCGCCGAGCGACTCGACGAACTCCTTCTTGGCCGCGCTCGCGACGCCGATGACATGGACGCCCGCATGGTGCGCGAGCTGCGCCGCGGCGCTTCCCACCCCGCCGCCGGCCCCCGTGACCAGGAGCGTGGCCCCCGGGGCGAGGTCCAGCTGACGCACTCCGTCGTAAGCGGTGGCCGCCGCGACCGGCAGCACCGCAGCGTCGGTGAACGGGAGCCCGGCCGGCTTGTGGGCGGTCACGGCCACGGGCAGCAGGGTGTGCTCCGCGTAGCCGCCGGTCACCGGATTACCGAAGACCTCGTCCCCGGCCACGAATCCCTCGACGCCCGGGCCGGTCGCCTCGACGACCCCGGCGGCCTCGCTGCCGAAGACCGTGGGAAAGGGCTGCGGCGCACTGCCGGGCCGGGTGTACCCCGTGCGCAGCTTCCAGTCCACCGGGTTGACCCCGGCCGCCCGGACGGCGACGAGCAGTTCCCCGGGGCCGGGCGCCGGCATGTCCTGGTCCACGAGGGCCTCCACCTCCGGTCCGCCGTTGCGGGTGAACACGTAAGCCTTGGACATGGGCTCCCTCTCTGCCGGCGCGGGCACCCCGGCCGGACGCCGATTGCCCCAGCAGCAGGAAGTCCGTTCGCCACGCACGTATTCCCGGGGTCGGGTGCGTTCACGGGGCCGCAACGAATACCGCGGTGAGCGGTGAGGCCCTGCGACGAAGTCAGCCGGATGTGGGGCGCAGGACCAGCGTCACGAAGCCCCACGTCTCCCGGTAGACCCGCAGCCATTCGGTGCGGCGGGTCGCCGCGGTCTCCAGCACCTCCGCGCTCTCCGGGTCGGCCGGGTTGTCCAGGGCCCAGGAGGCCAGCGAGCCCCAGCAGGCCCACTCGTAGGCGTCCAGTTCGGCGCGTGAGCTGACGTGGCCGTGCACGGGCGTCCAGCCGGCGGCGGTGACCTGCTCCAGGGTGGTCGCCAGGTCAGCGAAGTCGCCGAGCATCTCGACGGCCTCCGGCGACGGCTCGCGTTCCCAGAAACCGTCACCGATCAGGACACGGCCGCCGGGGGTGAGGTGCTTGCGCGCGGCCGCGAGGGTCGGAAGCAGTCCGCCGAACACATGCGCGGCGCCGACGCTGAGGACGAGGTCGAACGGGTCGGCGGACGCGAAGGCGGCGCCGTCCTGCTGATGCAGTACGAGCCGCTCGCGCACGCCGAGCCGGTCCGCCGCCCCGCCGGCCTGCCGGAGGGAGCCCTCGGAGATGTCGACACCCTCGGCCCGCAGGCCCGGATGAGCGCTGAGCGCGCGCAACAGCCATTCCCCTCCCCCACAGCCCAGGTCGAGCGCCCTCGCGTCGCCGCGCGGGACAGCATGGTTCAGGAGCTCGCTCACCGAGTCGTCGTCGAGCGGCGCCTTGATCGGATGGCCGGCATGGGCGAGGGCGGAGATCTGGTCACGGTTCACCGGCGCATCCTGACAGCGGCACCCACCGGTGCGCACGTCGTTTTCGGTGCCGTCCCGGACCGTCCGCCGGGTCTGCCGGGCCCCGCCGATCGTCGACCGGCGGGGGAATCCGCCCATCGAGAACGGGGCGCACCTTTCGTTCCCGTACGCCACATAAATCCACCCCGACCGTCCACTCCTTGGACGGCTATTAGTCACCCTTTGACGCCCTCAAAGCGTTCGGATACTGTCCACGCCCAGTTGGGCAGTGACAGTGGACAAAGTGAGATGGGTGGTTCCCGATGACCTCGGAACCGGGTGGCAACCTCAGCCGACGCCGACTGCTGCGCCTCGCCGGCGCCGGCGTGGGCGTCCTCGCCGCGTCCGGTGTCCTCGCCGCGTGTGCGCCCCCGCCCGCGAAGGGCTCAGCTGACGGCGCGTCGGGTTCCGGGACCGGCGCACAGGGCGCGGGCGTGCCGATCGCCACGCTCACTCTCGCCCTGCCCTCCTCCCTCTCCAGCCTCGACGTGGGCCGTGAGTCCGGCGTCCTCAACTACCTCGTCGCGGTGCTGGCCCAGGAGTCCCTGCTCTCGGTCGACCCCTCCGGGAAGCTGGGCCCCGGGCTCGCGTCGTCCTGGAAGCAGCCCGACGCCAGGACGTATGTGTACACACTGCGCCGCGGCGTCACGTTCACCGACGGCACCCCGTTCACCGCGGACGACGTGGTGGCATCCATCGAGGCGATACGGGACCCGGAGAACGGCTCCGCCCTCGGTTACGCGTACGCAGGCGTCGAGTCCGTGAAGTCCACCGGCGACCACGAGGTCACCATCCGGCTGAAGGCCCCCGACGCCATGTTCGCCTGGACGACGACCGCCGGCGGGCTCCTCGTCAGCAGCCGCGCCTTCCTCACTCGCAACAAGGGCCGCATCGGGACGGCGAAGACGCTGCTGCTCGGCACCGGCCCGTACCGGATCACCGAGTTCGCCGCCGACGACCACGTCCTGCTGGAGCGCAACGACGCGTGGTGGGGCGAGAAGCCCGCGGTGCGGAAGCTGAAGCTCTCCTTCGTCCCCGACGCGGGTACGCGGCTGGTCGCGATGAAGTCCGGTGCGGTGGACGGCGCCCTGGGGCTCGCCTCGGACGAGGCCCGCGGCTGGGAGTCGAGCGCCCGTGTCGCGTACACCGGCGACCGTTCCGTGGTGTCACTCGCCTTCGACACCGCCAAGGCGCCGTTCGACGACGTGCACGTCCGCCGTGCCATCGCCCACGCCACCGACCGCGAGGGGATGGTGAAGGGCATCCTGCACGGCCGGGCCGAGGTCGCCGACGCGCTGCCCTCCCGCGAGATGTGGGGCGACCTGATGCCTGCGGACGAGGTCCGCTCGGGCTACGACGCCATCCCCGCCCTGTCCTTCGACCTGGACGCCGCCCGGGCCGAGCTGGAAAAGTCCTCGGCCAAGGGCGGTTTCTCGGCCGAACTGCACTACCCCAACAGCGGTCCTCAGCTGGGCAAGGCGGCGCTCGCGCTCGCCGCTTCGCTCAAGAAGATCGGCATCACGCTGAAGGTCAAGGAGATCACCCTGGAGCAGTGGGTGGCGGAGCTCGGCTCCGGAAAGCAGCCGCTGCAGTTCCTGTGGTACTTCCCCGTCACCGGCGACCCCGCCGAACTGGCCGACCCGTACCTCAACGCGGCGGCCACGGCGACGGACATCGCGCACTACGACAACGACACGGTCAACACCGCGCTGGACACGGCGAAGTCCGCCACGGACAAGGATGTCCGCGCCCGCGAGCTGATGAAGGCGGTGCGGACGGCCGGCGCCGATGTGCCGTACCTCCCGCTGTGGTGGGCACAGACCGCGTCCGCGTTCTCCAAGGAGTTCGTGCTGCTGGACCAGGGGCCGTTCGCGTTCATCGGTCCGTGGGCGACCCGGATCCGCAAGTCCGCCTGATCGCCTCCCCCGCTCCCCCTTCGAGCACTCCCCCTTCGATGAACGGATTCCCATGTCCAGTACCGCTGCGACCGTCGTGCGGCGCGTCCGCGAGGCGATGCTGCGCCTGGTCCACCCGGCAGAGGCCCGGATCAGCCCGGACGGCCGCGCGGTCGCCGTGGCGGCGGCGGGCCCCGAGCGGGCCGGGCTCGTCCTTGCCCCGGTCCCCGCCGGGCTGATCCCCGGGAACGCGGATGTGCCGGCCCCCGTACTCCGCGCACCGTCGGGGCAGGCTGCCGCGACGGACCGTCACAGTCCGCGCTGGCTGCCGGACTCCCGGACCCTGCTGCACATCGCCGAGAGTGCGGGCCCGTCCGGGACCGAGGTGCTGCTCACGGCCCTGGACACGGTCTCCGGCGCCGTACGCACCGTCGTCCGGGCGCCCGGTGCCGTGGAGGAGCTCCTGGTCTCCGACGACGGGACGCAGGCGCTGCTGCTCTGCGCGGCGGACGGCGCCGAGCAGGACGGCATGCACCTCGGCCTGCCGGTGCGGCTCGGAGCCGTACCGGCACCGGAACGCTTCGCCCCGGGTACCGGCCGCCGTTCGCTGCACCTCGTCGGCCTCGCCGACGGCTCGGTACGGGAGGCCGGGCCGGCGGGGCTCACCGTGTGGAACGTCGCGTGGCGCGGCGGCGGGACCGCCGTCGCGACGGTCAGCGAGGACACGCTGCCCGCCGGGTACTACGGCGCCCGGTTCGCCGCCCTGGACCTCGACACCCGTACCGCCAGGACCGTGTACACGCCCCAGGGACAGCTCGGCGCCCCCGCGCTCTCCGCCGACGGCCGGTCCGCGGCGGTCTGCGAAGGGATCTCCATCGTCGCGGGACGCCCCGTCGTGGCCGACCTGGCCACGGGGCAGGCAGCCGTGGTGCCCGGCGTCGAGGACGCGACCTGGCTGCGGTTCGACGACGGCCTCCCCGGCGCCCTGTGGTTCGCGGGCTGGGACGGCACGGGATCCCGCGTCGGACACACCGGACGCGCTACGCGCACCCGCTGGTCGGGTCCGGCCACCCTCGGCGGAGCCGGCTACCAGCCCGCGTTGTCGCTCAGCGGCGACGGGCAACTGGCCGCGACCGTGCTCGACGCACCGGGCCGGCCCCCCGAGGCCGTGGTCGCCCGCACCGAAGGTCCGGACGCCTGGAACTGGACGCCGGTCACCGCGCTCAACGCTGCCGCCGGCCCCGAGCTCGCCGGTGTCCACACCGAACAGACCCTCTGGTCGGCGCCCGACGGCCGCACCGTGCAGGGGCTCGTCCTCACCAGCGGCGAGAGCACCGGTCCCCGCCCCCTCGCCGTCCTCGTGCACGGCGGCCCCGCCTGGCTCTGGTCCGCCGGATACGCGCCCGGCGACGTCCTGGGACTCGCGCCCGCCCTCGCCGCCGCCGGATACCTGGTGCTGCTCCCCAACCCGCGCGGCAGTAACGGCCGTGGCCTCGAACACGCCCGTGCCGTCGTCGGCGACGTCGGCGGCGCCGACCTGGACGACGTGCTGTCCGGTGTGCGCCACCTGACCGACGCCAAACTCGCCGACCCGGACCGCACCGCCGTCCTCGGCCACAGCTACGGCGGCTTCCTCGCGGCCCAGGCCGCGGCGCGCACCGATGTGTTCCGGGCCGCGGTCGTCGTCTCGGCGCCGACCGACTGGCTGAGCTTCACTCACACCAGCAACATCGGCGGCGGCTACGACCGCGCCTACGAGATCGGCGGCCCGGACGCCCCGCAGGAGCTGATCCGGCGCTCGCCGGTCTTCGCCCGCGGCGGCAGCGGCACCCCGACGCTCATCGTGCACGGCTCCGCGGACCGGGTCACCCCGGTCGGCCAGGCCCACGAGCTGTACCGGTCCCTGCTGCGGGCCGGCCACGCCCCCGTCGAGCTGTACGTGTACCCGGACGAGGGCCATGAGTTCGCCGACGGCGGCCATCTCCTCGATGCCGCGGCGCGGGTCGAGCAGTGGCTCGCCACCCATCTGGCGCCGCGTCCCTCGGCAGCCCCACAGACCGCCGTGCCGGGGGACGCTTCCCCCGAGCCGATCCCCGGCACGGCTTTCTCGGCAGGGCCGGACGGTGACACCCCCTCGACACCGTCCGGCCCTGCCACCCCCCTCCCGGCTTCCACCGGCCCGGCCGGAGGTGAACGATGACGGCCACCGCCCGCTCACGGCTGCGCGCCGCGCTCCCCGCCGGGCTCGTACTGCGCCGCCTCGGCGGCACCCTGGGTCTCCTCGTCGTCCTGTCCGTCGCCGTGTTCGCCCTCCTCCAGGCCGCCCCCGGCGACCCGGCCCAGACGCTGCTGGGCCCGCGCAGCGCCACCCCCGAGGCACTGGCCGCCGTCCGGGCCCGCCACCACCTCGACAGTCCGATGGCCGTGCAGTACTGGTACTGGCTCAGTGACGCCATCCACCTCGATCTCGGTACGTCGATCCGCACCGGCGAGAGCGTCGCCGCCGCGCTGGGCGACCGGCTGGTGCTCACCGGGCAACTGGTCGGCCTGGGCTTCGCCGTGGCACTGCTCCTCGGTGTTCCGCTGGGCATCCTGGCGGGCCTGCGCAACCGGCGCGCCACCGACCGGGCCGTACAGAGCCTCGGTGTGGTGGCGCTGTCCACCCCGGCCTTCGCGGGCGGGCTGGTGCTCATCTACGTGTTCGCGCTGATGCTCGGCTGGTTCCCCGCGTACGGGCCGGGCGAGGGCGCGGGGACGGACCGGCTGATGCATCTGGTGCTGCCGGCCCTGGCGCTCGGACTCGCTGTCACGGCCGTCCTGCTGAAACTGACCCGGGCCGCGGTCATCCGGGAACTCGGCCGGGAGCACGTCACGTTCGCCCGCGCCCGGGGGGTGCGGGAGCGGGACATCCTGCTGCGGTACGTGCTGCGCGGCACCGTCGTGCCCGTCCTCACCGGCATCGGGCTGGTCCTCGCCTACCTCCTGGCCGGAACGGTCATGGTGGAGCAGGTCTTCGCGCTGCCGGGGCTCGGTTCCCTGCTCGTCGACTCGGTGACCTTCCGGGACGTACCCGTCGTCCAGGCCGAGGCGCTGCTCATCGCCGCCCTGGTCTGTCTGGCCAACCTCGTCACCGATCTCGTACAACCGCTGCTGGATCCGCAGTTGCGGGCCGCCCCCGCGGCCAGGACCTCGCCCGCCGTGCAGGAGTCCGCCGTGAAGGAGTCCGCCATGGCACTGCCGTCCGGCGCCCGTGAGGAGGAGAACGGATGAAGACCCGTACCCGTAGCCGTATCCCTCGCAGGTTCTCCCCGCTCACCGTGTGCTGCACCGTCCTGCTGGTGCTGTTCTCGCTGGCAGCGGCCGTCGGACAGCTGGTCCTGCCCGACTGGGACGCGCAGGATCTCGCCACCGGCGCGGCCATGCCGGGCGGTGGGCATCTGCTCGGCACCGACGAACTCGGCCGTGACATCGCCCGGATGGTGGTCGCGGGTGCGCGCAGCACCCTGGCCGGTGCGGCGCTGGTCGCGGTCGGCTCGATGGTCATCGGCAACGTCCTCGGACTCCTCGCCGGCTACCGGGGCGGCTGGATCGACACCGTCGTGCGTCGCTGGGCCGATCTACTGCTGGCGCTGCCGGCCCTCCTGGTGACGATCGTCGTGGCCGGCATCGGCGGTGGCGGCTACGCCCTGGCCGTCGGTGTGCTCGTCGTGCTGACGTCGCCGGCCGACATCCGGCTGGTGCGGTCCGCCGTGCTGGAACAGCGGCACCGCGCGTACGTCGAGGCGGCGGAGACCCTGGGGCTCTCCCGCTTCACGGTGATGACCCGCCACATCTGGCCCAATGTGCTGCCTGTCGTGGTGGCCAACACCCTGCTGAACTTCGCCGGGGCGATCGTCGCGCTGAGCTCCCTGTCCTTCCTCGGCCTCGGTGTACCGCCGGGCGCCCCGGACTGGGGCCGGATGCTCTCCGAGAACCGCACCCTGCTGTACGACAACCCGTCCGCGGCCCTGGCTCCGGCGGTGCTCATCGTCGCGGCGGCCGTGGCCCTCAACCTCCTCGGCGACCGGCTGTTCGAGGCGTTCTCCGACCGTGGGAGGTCCTGATGGCAGTACACCCGGCGACGGACAGCCCTCCCGTCCCCGCCGCACCGGCCACCGCGCCGCTGCTGGCCGTCGACGGTCTCCGGGTGGCGGCTACCGCCGCGCCGGGCGGCCCGGTCCCGATCCTGGACGGCATCTCGCTGGAGGTGGGCCGCGGCGAATGCATCGGCATCGTCGGCGAGTCCGGCAGCGGCAAGTCCCTGGCCATGCGGGCCGTGGCGGGGCTACTGCCGTCCGGAACCGGGGTGACGGGCGGTTCCGTACGCATCGACGGCCGTGAGGTGCTCACCCTCTCGCCGCGCGAACTCCACGCGCTGCGCGGCCGGCGCGTCACGCTGCTGATGCAGGACCCGTTCACCATGCTGCACCCGCAGCTCACCTGCGGGCGTCAGATCGCGGACGGCCTCCGCGACCTCGACGGCGGGCAGGCCTGGCGCAGGACGAAGGCGGTCCGGCGCGCGGAGGTGGAGCGGCGGCTCGCCGAGGTCGGCCTCGCTGCGGACGTCGCCGACCGCTACCCGCACGAGCTGTCGGGAGGGATGCGGCAGCGCGTGGCGGCGGCCGCGGCGCTCGCGGGCGACCCCGAACTGCTGATCGCGGACGAACCGACCACGGCGCTGGACGCCGCAAGCCAGCGTGCCGTGCTGGACCTGCTGCGCGGTCTGCAGCAGAGCCGTCGCATGGGCCTGGTCCTGATCACACACGATCTGCGGGTCGCGTTCTCCGCCTGCGACCGGGTGTACGTCCTGTACGCGGGCCAGGTGCTGGAGCACGGCCGCTCGCAGGAACTGGAGTCCGGCCCGCTGCATCCGTACACCGCGGGTCTGCTGGCCTCCGAGCCGTCCGTGCGCGAGCGGTTCGCGGAGCTTCCCGCCATACCCGGCTCCGTGCCCGCTCCGGGTTCCCGGGAGCCGGGCTGCCCGTTCGCCGACCGCTGCGCCCACACGGACCGGGTGTGCCGCAGCGAGCCGGTCGCGCTGCTGCCGCCGGTAGGGGCCGGGAACCGGGCGGAGGCGACGGGCCGGCTGTCGGCGTGTGTACGGATCGCCGAGATCGGCGGCGAGCTCGTCGCACCGTCGGCGCGCATCACCGCCGGGCCCGCGACGGTGCCCGGTCAGGGCTCAGGGGATGAGCCGGACAGCGGTGCCGCACTGGTGGCCTCGTCCGTCGACCGCACGTTCCGCTCGTCGGCCGGAGACCACGCCGCGCTGCTCGACGTGAGCCTGACGGTGCCGCGGAACACGGTCGTCGCCCTGGTCGGCGAGTCCGGCTCGGGCAAGACGACGCTCGCCAGGATCGCGGTCGGCCTGGAGACGTTCGACGGCGGCGCTGTGTCCGTGGGCGGGATCGCCCTGCCCGCCGGCCGCCGCCCCACGACGGCGGACCGGCGGCGTCTGGCGGAGCAGGTGCAGATCGTGTTCCAGGACCCGTACTCCTCGCTCAACCCGCTGCGCACCGTGGGTGCGACGCTGCGCGAGGCCCTGTCCGCCGCCGGGGGCGGGCGCGGGCGGGGCGACGCGCCCGGGGTGGACGCCCTTCTCGCACAGGTCGGGCTGCCCGGGGCCTACGCCTCGCGCCGCCCGGCCGCGCTCTCCGGCGGCGAGCGACAACGCGTGGCTCTGGCCCGGGCCTTGGCCGCCCGGCCCCGGCTTCTGATCTGCGACGAAGCGGTGGCGGCACTCGACGTGTCGGTCCAGGCCCAGCTGCTCAACCTGCTCGTCACACTCCAGCGCGACGAGGGCTTCGCGGTGCTGTTCATCACCCACGACCTGGGCGTGGTGCGGCAGATCGCGGACCTCGTGGCCGTGATGCACCGGGGACGGATCGTCGAACAGGGCGTCGCCGCCGAGGTCCTGGACGCACCTCGGCATCCCTGGACCCGCCGCATGATCGACGCCCTGCCCGGCGCCGCGAAAGCCGGCCGGCACACCTGACGGGTCCGCGCCGACGCGGGTAGAGTGTGCCGCTGACCTGCGCGTACCCGAGAGCGAGGAGGAACGGTGTCCGAACCGACCACCACCGCCGCCGGACCACCCCCGCCCGCGCGTGCGCCCGAGGCGGGACAGTCCGCCTCCGGGGTGCGGGCCTCCCTGGCCGGCAATCTCAACCGCCGCCGCCTCGCCCGCGGCTGGAGCCTGCGCGAGCTGTCGGCGGCGACCGGCGTCAGTAAGGGGCTGCTCTCCCAGATAGAGCGGGCCGAAGCCAATCCGACCGTCGACGTCCTGGTCCGGATCGCCGACGTGCTGGGCACCAACTGCACGGATCTGCTGCGCCAGCCGCTGCTGGAGCCGGAGATCATCCGTGCCTCCTCGCTGGAGGAACCCGAGGACGAGACGTCGGTCAGCCTGCTGTACTCCGGCCACGAACAGGGCCGCATGGAGATCTACCGGACCAGGCTCCACCCACACGCGCAGAGTCAGGTCAGTTCGCACGGCGCCGAATCGGTGGAGTACGTGCTCGTGATGTCCGGTCAGGTGACCCTGGTGGTGAACGACGTTCCCTACCTGCTGGAGGCGGGGGACACCGCCCGTTTCTCGGCCCAGTGCAGCCACTACTACACGACCGAGGACTCGCCCGCGGTCACCCACACGGTCGTCGGCTACCCGCGCGACTGAGCACGCGTCGACCGGCCCGGCCACCGTCGATTTCGACTCAACCATCCCCGGATACACGTCGGCATGCCCCCCTGACGGCTGCGGCTGTGGCACTCTGGTGACGACCGCCCCACCGGGCTCCCCCGTACCGGTGGGGCGGTTCTGCGTTCCGGTGCGCCCGAGACGGCGAAGAGGCGTTGCCTCCCGGCCATTGACGCCATGTCAACTGATCAACTTCCGTTTGTGTGCATGGGAGCCTCCTGACGGGGCAGGCGTCTACACCTCAGGGTCTACCACCAGGGAGCGTGACGAGATGACGGCGCACACTGCGCGGACTGCCGGTGCGGAGCGAGCGGAGAGTGCACGGTCGGTACCGGCCGGCAACGGAGGAGCCCTGACGGCAGTCGTCGGACAGGGGGAATTCACGGGCACCGGGCCGGCCCCCGGTGACCTCGGCGAGCTGCCGTGGATCGAGGACGCGGGCAAGGTGGCGCCCACCGACGCGCGGGAGCTGTCCCGGCTGTTCTTCGACCGGCTCCAGGTCCTTGAGGAGGGGACGCCCGCCCATCAGTACGCGCGGAACACCCTCATCGAGATGAACCTCTCCCTCGTCCGGTTCGCCGCCGGCCGGTTCAGGAACCGGGGCAGCGGCGACATGGAGGACATCATCCAGGTCGGCACCATCGGGCTGATCAAGGCCATCGACCGGTTCGACCTGTCCCGCGAAGTCGAGTTCACCTCCTTCGCGGTCCCGTACATCACCGGGGAGATCAAACGATTCTTCCGTGACACCAGCTGGGCGGTCCATGTCCCGCGCCGGCTCCAGGAGTTGCGGGTCGACATCGCCAAGACCAAGGAGACCCTGGCGGGTGAGCTCGACCGCGACCCCACCGTTCCCGAGCTCGCCGAGCAACTGGGGCTGAGCGAGGGCGAGGTCACCGAGGGCATCGTGGCAGCCAACGGCTACACCGCGGGCTCGCTGGACATGCCCGCCGCCACGACCGACTCGGGGCAGAGCAGCACGACGGGCCGGACCTTCGCTGATGTGCTGGGCAGCCCGGACGCGGCCATGGAGACGGTCGAGAACCTGCACACCCTGGCACCGCTGCTGGGAGACCTGGACGAGCGTGAGCGGCGCATCATCGACATGCGGTTCGGCCAGGAGATGACGCAGTCACAGATCGGCGCGGAGCTCGGCATCTCGCAGATGCACGTCTCCCGGCTGATCAGCCGGATCCTGCACAGGCTCCGTGACGGCATGTTCGTCGAGGAGTGAGCGGAGCGAGGGGGCTCCCGGCCGCGGCGGCCGGGGGCCCCTTCGCGTTTTCCGGTGCCCGTACATTGCGGCCCGATGAAATCGGCGCAGGCCCGGGGCGCCGCCGGCCTTCCGCCTCCCCGGTGGGGCATGCTCCCCCGCGAGCGCACGTCCGCGCAGGTCAACCGCCACGAACGCGGCGCCGCGCAGCGTGGCCGGGCGGCCCTCCCACGTTCCCGCCGGGCTCGTCGGCCGTTCGGGGACGTTGTTGACGCCCCTGCGGCCCACTGACACGCTCTGCCGCATGCCCGCGACTCCGGTTCTCTTCTCGCGGCGCCACGTCGATCTGGGACGCCTCGCGTCCGCCGCGTGTCGCCGCGGTCCGCGCTGCGCCACCGCGCCGTCGGCCGTCTGACCCCCGCCGACGCAGCGACGATTCCGGCGCCCCGGCCTTGAGGCCCCGTACGGGATCCGGCCCCGGATCCCGACCCGCCCCGGCCGCTGCCCGGCCCCGCTCCGTACCGAGAACCGCAGAGGAACCACCATGAGCCAGCCCGTCGACTCCGTCACCGCAGGCCACACCCCCGAGGACATCGACCGTCAGGAACCGGGGGCCGCCTGGTCCTTCGAGACCAAGCAGATCCACTCCGGGGCCGCTCCGGATCCGGCGACCGGCGCCCGGGCGGTGCCGATCTACCAGACGACGTCGTTCGTCTTCCGCGACACCCAGCACGCCGCGGACCTGTTCTCGCTCGCCGAGCCCGGCAACATCTACACCCGGATCCACAACCCCACCCAGGACGTCCTGGAGCAGCGAATCGCCGCCCTGGAAGGCGGCGTCGCCGCAGTGGCGCTCGCATCCGGGCAGGCGGCCGAGACCCTCGCCCTGCTGACGCTCACGGGAGCGGGCGACCACATCGTCTCCTCCACCTCGCTGTACGGCGGTACGTACAACCTGCTGCGCCACACCCTCCCCCGGTTCGGCATCGAGGTGTCGTTCGTCGACGACCCGGACGACATCGACGCGTGGACGGCGGCGATCCGGCCGAACACCAAGGCGCTGTTCGCGGAGACTCTGGGCAACCCGCGCGGCGACGTCCTCGACATCCGGGCGGTCGCCGACGCGGCGCACGCGGCCGGGGTGCCGCTGATCGTCGACAACACCGTCCCCACCCCCTTTCTGCTGCGCCCGATCGAGCACGGCGCGGACGTCGTCATCCACTCGGCGACGAAGTTCCTCGGCGGCCACGGCACCACGATCGGCGGGGTGGTGGTCGACGGCGGTACGTTCGACTTCGGGGCGCATGCCGAGCGGTTCCCCGACTTCAGTGCCCCCGACCCGAGTTACCACGGTCTGCGCTACTGGCCGGATCTCGGGCCCAGTGCCTTCGCCGTCAAGCTGCGGGTGCAACTGCTGCGCGACCTCGGCCCGGCCCTCTCGCCCCACTCCGCGTTCCTCCTGCTCCAGGGCGTGGAGACGCTGAGTCTGCGGCTTGAGCGGCACACCGCCAACGCCCTGGCACTCGCCGAGTGGCTGGAGGGGCGCGACGAGGTGTCGGCCGTCCACTACGCGGGCCTCGCGTCGAGCAAGTGGTACGAGGCGGGGCGCCGCTATCTGCCCCGCGGCGCGGGTGCGGTGCTCTCCTTCGAACTGCGCGACGGGGTGGAGGCGGGCAAGCGGTTCGTGGACGCGGTCGAGCTCTTCAGCCATCTCGCCAACATCGGTGACGTACGGAGCCTGATCATCCATCCCGCCTCGACCACGCACAGCCAGCTGACCGAGGAGCAGCTGACCGCCACCGGGGCCACCGCGGGGCTGGTCCGCCTCTCCGTCGGGCTGGAGAACGTGGACGACCTCAAGGCCGACCTGGAGGCCGGGTTCCGCGCCGCGAAGGCCGCGTCCTGAACCGGACGGCCCTGACACCCGCCCTTCCCCTCCCACCGGCCGCCGGAGGCCGACGGGAGGGGGATCCGCCCGGCCGCCGCTCCTGGGTGCGGGCGCACGTGCCGTTGCCGCTGGAGTCCGGTGGCACGCTGCCGGATGTCCAACTGGCGTACGAGACGTGGGGGAGCCGGGCCCCCGACGGATCCAACGCGGTCCTGGTGCTCCACGCCCTGACCGGGGACAGCCATGTGGCCGGGCCCGCGGAGCCCGGGCATCCCACGGCGGGCTGGTGGGACGCGCTGGTCGGACCTGGCAGGGCGCTGGACACCGACCGGTGGTTCGTCGTCGCGCCGAACGTGCTCGGCGGCTGCCAGGGCAGTACCGGCCCGTCCTCCCGCCGGCCCTCGGGAGCCCGGTGGGGCGGCGACTTCCCGTACCTGACGGTGCGTGACCAGGTGGCCGCCGAGGCGGTACTGGCCGACGCGCTCGGCATCGGCCGGTGGGCGGCTGTGGTCGGCGGGTCGATGGGCGGCATGCGCGCACTCGAATGGGCGGTGGGTCGGCCGGAACGCACCGGAGCGCTGCTGGTGCTGGCCGCGCCCGCCGCCGCGTCGGCGGAGCAGATCGCCTGGGGATCGCTGCAGATCTCCGCGATCCGCTCCGACCCGGGCTGGCGCGGCGGCCACTACCACGACGCGGCGCCGGGCGCGGGACCACACCGGGGCCTCGGACTGGCACGCGGGATCGCCCACGTCACCTACCGCAGCGAACCGGAGCTCGCCGCACGGTTCGGCGGCGCGGCGCAGCCGGGCGAGGATCCGTGGCACGGCGGGCGTTACGGGGTGGAGTCGTATCTCGACCACCACGCGGCCAAGTTGGTGCACCGCTTCGACGCGGGCAGCTATGTGACGCTGACCGGGGCGATGAACGGGCACGATGTCGGGCGGGGACGTGGTGGTGTCCGGCAGGCGCTGCGCCGGGCCCGGATGCCCGCGCTCGTCGCCGCGATCGACTCGGACCGGCTCTATCCGCCCGCGCAGCAGGCGGAGCTGGCCGCGCTGCTGCCCGGAGCCGACCGGCACAGGACCGTGCAGTCGCCCCACGGCCACGACGGGTTCCTGACCGAGACGGACCAGGTCGGCGCGCTCGTGCGGGAGTTGCTGCCGGACCCGGACCGCTGATCCGCCCCCCCCGCTGTCCCGAACCCGTACCCGTCCCATCCGCTCGTCTCCCCTGGAGTTGTCCATGAGATCCGTTCCGCCGTCCGAGGCCACCTACGACGGAATGCGGCTGCGCCAGTGGTCGCGCGGTGCCGCGCGCTCCGCGGGGATCGAGCGGCGTGATCTGCTGCGGCTGGTCGCGGCGGCTTCGGTGGCCGCCCCGCTGGCCGGGCTCGCCGCTCCCGCGGACGCGGCGTCCGCGACCGCGTCCGCCGCCCCGGGAATCGTGAAGCCGCTGCCGCCCGAGGTGTTCACCGTGCGGGGCACCAACGCGGAGACGAACTTCGCCGCGCTGCGGGAGACCGGGCTGCTCACACCGGCCGAGCGCTTCTTCGTACGCAACCACACGGTCACCCCGCGGATCGAGGCGGCCGACTGGCGGCTGAAGGTGTGGGGCGACGGGCTGAAGGGCCCGGCGGTGGAGTTCACGTACGAAGAGCTGCGCGCGCTGCCGGCGGTGACCCGTACCTCGTTCGTCGAGTGCGCGGGCAACGCCCGCAGCTACTACACGTCGCAGCAGAACCAGCAGGTCAGCGGGACCGCGTGGACCCTGGGGGCGATCGGCACGGCCCGCTGGCGCGGGGTGCGGCTCGGCGATGTGCTGCACCGCGCGGGTATCGCCCGGCACGCGGTCGACGTGCTGCCGCGCGGCCTGGACGACGAGGTGATCAGCGACGGGATCAACCTCGGGCATGTGCGCCGGCCGCTGCCGGTCTCGAAGGCGCTGGACGACGTGATCCTCGCGTACGGGATGAACGGCGAACCGCTGCCGCCCGACCACGGCCATCCGGTGCGGCTGATCGTCCCGTCCTGGATCGGCATCGCGAACATCAAGTGGCTCGGCGACATCGAGGTGAGCGCCCAGCCCCTGGTCTCTCCGTGGAACACCGGCCTCTACCGGCTGTTCGGCCCCGGCTACCCGGCCGAGGGCAGTGCGCCGCTGACCCGGCAGACACTGAAGAGCGCCTTCGAACTCGCGCCGGGTGCGGCGTTCCCCGCGCATCGGCGCCAGGTGCTGACGGGGCGCTCGTGGTCGGGCGGGGCTCCTGTGCGCACGGTCGAGGTCAGCACCGACGGGGGCGCGCGGTGGCGGCGGGCCCGGCTGCGTGACGAGCCGCGGAACGGAAGCTGGGTGCGCTGGTCGGCCGACTGGGTGCCCGGGGACCGCGGGCCCGCCGTCCTGCTGGCACGGGCCACGGACCGGTCGGGCCGCACCCAGCCGGACGTCGCCGTGCACAACACGCAGGGCTATCTGTTCGACGCGGTGGTCCGGCACGAGGTGCGGGTGGTCTGACGGGGCGGCGCCGGGCGCGCGCCCCGGATCAGCCGTTGTCCTTCTCCGGGGGCCGTCCGGCGTAGTAGGTGGCGATCATGTCCTCGCCGCCGTGCCCGGCCGCCTCGGCGCGTTCGAAGCGGGCGGCCGACGCCTCTGTCAGGTCCAGCCGGACGCCCGAGTGCTCGGCGGCTTCGAGGATGAGCCGGGTGTCCTTGAGGGCCGTGGACAGGGCGAAGCTCGGGGTGAGGTCGCCGGACAGGACGGCGGCGGACTTGCCCTGCAGGTACGCGGTGTCGAGCGGCCCGCCCTTCATCACGTCGAGGAACGTCTGCGGGTCCACGCCGAGGCCCTCGGCGAGGTTCAGGCATTCCGCGACGCCGCCCACCATGGTGATCACCCAGGTGTTGACCACGAGCTTGAGCCGGGAGGCGGCTCCCGGTTCCTCCGCCACCCACACGGTGCGCTGCCCGATCGCGTCGAGCACGGGTGCGGTCACCGCGCGGGCGGCGGACGGTCCGGAGACGAAGACGGTCAGTGTGCCCTGCTCCGCGGGTTGCCTGGTGCCGGAGACCGGGGCGTCGAGGTAGACGAGGCCGAGGTCCGCGGCGCGCTGCGCCAGTTCGGCGGTGGCCTCGGGCCCGACGGTGGAGCTCTGCAGGAGGATCTGGCCGCGGTGCACTCCGTCGGACGCGGCGGTGAGCGCGGCGGCGACGGCGGTGCTGTCGTTGAGCACGGTGAGGACGACGTCGGCGCCACGTACGGCTTCGGCCGCGGTGTCCGCGACGGTGGCGCCGTCGGCGGCGAGCGGCGCCGCCTTTTCGTGCGTGCGGTTCCAGACTCGGACGTCGAGACCGGCCCTGAGGAGGCTCCGGGCCATGCCCGAGCCCATGATTCCGGTGCCGAGCACGGCGACGGTGGGCCGCTGCGGGACTGCGTCGGCTGCTGAGGTCATGAGGGCTCTACCCTTCGTCGGCCGCGAAGAATGCCTCTCGCGGCGCTTCGGATGGTCAGGATTGCCGCAGTGCGCCTTCGAGGACGGCAGCGTGCACGGCCCTGGCGAGTCGTGCGCCCCAGCGCGAGCGGGGCCCGGCGAACGGCTCGCCCACACCGGCCTCCGTGACAGGAACGGCGATGCAGACGGAGTCGGTGGGGGTGCCGGAGCAGTCGAGTCCGGCGTCCAGGAGCGCCTGCACCTTGGCCTCGGTGGCGGTGGCCACGGCGTTGACGAGTGCGGCATCGGTAAGGGGCACGGGCAGGGTGACGACGATGTTGACCGTCCCCGGCCGGGGCGGTCCGACCGCGTCCTCCACGGGCGCCGCCGCCCAGCCGCGTACGCCCAGACCGCTGGTGACGGTCGCGGTGACACCCTCGTCGGCGGCGACGGTGTACGCGGTGACATCGGCGGCCGTCATCAGTCCGGCGCCGGGCCCGGTGAGCCGTTCGGCGTCGGCGATCTCGGCGAGGTGGCGGTCGGGGTCCATGCGCGGATATCCGCCGGGCACCTGGGCGTTGAGGATCCAGTCGCGCGGGCCGATGCCTCCGCCGAGTACCGCGCTGCTGCACACCCTCCACCCGGGCCCCAGCCGCCACACCAGATGGTGCAGCTCCAGGCCGTCCTCGCGCCGGGCCAGCAGTTCACCACGCTGTTCGGGCAACCGGATGCGTACGGAAGGGATGAGGTGCCTCCGGTGGTGCGGCAGGACGGGTGGTCGGCGTGGACCCGTCGATCATAAGTGCCGCGGCAGGGCTCCTCCCGGGGCGCCCTGCCCGTTGCCGCGGAGAGCGGACACCAAGGGCCCCGTTCACTCGATTGGCCTAATTCTTCCGACAGCCCCGCAGCGGCATCGCACGGGGCCTGCACCGACGTGGGGCGGGTACGGCACCCGCCCTCCGGCGGCCGGGCGGTTGCAGCGTCCATCCGGGTGAGGCGCGATGGAATCCGGACGCGCCTCCCCTGCTGGACCCACCTACAGGACGCGCCCGGGCGAGGAGGAATCGGTCATGGGAGCCGCTGACGGTTTCACGGATTCCGGAGAGCTCGACGGCCTGACGGTGTACGACACCGAGGGCGAGAAGATCGGCAACGTGGGGCGGGTGTATGTCGACGACAGCACCGGCCGACCGGACTGGATCACGGTGAAGACCGGCCTGTTCGGCATGAAGGAGAGTTTCGTGCCCCTCGCCGGAGCCCGTCGCGTGGGCTCCGACCTGCACATCTCGCATCCGAAGGACCGGGTCAAGGAAGCGCCCCGGGTGGACGCGGACGCCCATCTGTCCGTCTCCGAGGAGGAAGAGCTCTACCGGCACTACGGCCTGAGCCGGAACACCAAGGCCAATCTCGGCGACCCCGCCGGGGCCGACGGCACCACGAGTGCCGACGCACCGACCACGACCGGCACCGGCACCATGGGCGCGGCCGCGGCCGGGGCCGGGGCCGGAGCCGGTGCGGCAGCCGGGGCCGGGGCCATGGGCGCCGCGGGCACGGGCCGCACGACCGACCGGACCACGTCGGCCGGTACCACCTCCGGGACCTCGGCCGGCATGGCCGGTGCGGGCACCGGGACCGGCAGGCACCGCGACACCGAGACCTCGGGCACGGCCCGTCCGCTGGTCGGAGCCGGTGCGGGCGCCGAACGCTCCAGCGCCGACCTGAGCGGCAAGGAGGAGCTCATCCGCTCCGAGGAACAGCTCCGTGTGGGCACCGAGGAGTACGAGAGCGGCAAGGCCCGCCTGCACAAGTACGTCGTCACCGAGAACGTCACCAGGACCGTCCCCGTGACGCACGAAGAGGTGCGCGTGGTCCGTGAACCGCTCACGCCGGGCGACAAGGCGGCCCGGTCCGACATCAACGAGCAGGACGTGGAGGTCACCCTCCACGCCGAACGCGCCACGATGCGCAAGGAGACCGTGCCGGTCGAACGGGTCCGGATGGAAACGAAGAAGGTGACCGAGCAGAAGGAAGTCTCCGCCGAACTGCGCAAGGAGCAGATCGACTACGCGGACGGCACCACCAAGAGCGGCAAGGACATGGGTGGCAAGGACATGGGCGGCGAGTTCGGTCAGGGGCGGCGCCGCTGACCCCCCGGCACACCGCGCCGGACGGCCGTACCGCACACGAGAGGGGCGGACCCCGCACCGGGGTCCGCCCCTCTCGCCCCACCGGACAGCACGCCCCGGCGGCCGCACTGCGTCACTCAGGGACGCTCCGGACGAAAACGCACCGAGGGCCTGCCCTGCGGGCCGTCCGGTGTCACGACGGCCCGCACCCGGTAAACGTCGGCGATGAGCGCCTCGGTGATCACCTCCTCCGGGGTGCCGCCCGCGACCACACGTCCTTCGTTCATCACCACGATCCGGTCGCAGAACATCGCGGCCAGATTGAGGTCGTGCAGAGCGACGACGGCGGTCAGCGGCAACGAGGTGACCAGGGACAGCAGTTCGAGCTGGTGCTGGATGTCCAGGTGATTGGTCGGTTCGTCCAGCAGGAGTTCCCGCGGCTGCTGGGCGAGGGCGCGGGCGATCTGGACGCGCTGGCGCTCACCGCCGGAGAGCGTGTGCCAGGACTGGTCGCGGTGTCCGGCGAGACCGGTCCGTTCCAGCGCCTCGCGCACCGCCGCCTCGTCCGCCGCCGTCGGCGCCGACCAGGCACGGCGGTGCGGGATGCGGCCCAGGCGTACGACGTCCACGACGCTCAGCTCGACCTGGGTGACGGCGTGCTGGTCGACCACCGCGACGCGTCTGGCGACGGTGCGGCGGCCGACGGCTGCCAGCAGGTCGTCATCGAGGGAGACCGTTCCCGCGTCCGCGGCCAGGACCCCGGCCAGTATCCGCAGCAGGGTGGACTTACCGGAGCCGTTCGGGCCGATCAGCCCGATCGTGGCGCCGGGCGGCGGAGCGAGTGAGACTCCGTCCAGGATGAGGCGGCCGCCCGCCTCCCTGCTGACCCGGTCGGCCCGCAGGCCGCCGGGGACGGTCCGGGTCATGGGGACCGCCGGGTGCGGTAGAGGACCAGCACGAAGGCAGGCACCCCGATCAGTGCGGTGACGACTCCCACCGGAACCTCCTGCGGGTCGAGGACGGTCCGGGCGAGGGTGTCGACCCAGACCAGGAAGACGGCCCCGGCAAGCGCGGTGACCGGCAGCAGCCTGCGGTGTCCGGAACCGGTCAGCGCACGGGCCGCGTGCGGCAGCACCAGTCCGACGAACCCGATGGCGCCGGCCGAGCTCACGAGTGCGGCGGTCAGCAGCGCGGTCGTGCACAACAGGATGATCCGGGTACGGCCGACGTGAACGCCCAGGGTGGCCGCCGCGTCCTGCCCGAAGGCGAAGGCGTCGAGCGTACGGGCATGGCCGAGGCAGATCAGCAGCGTCACGGCGAGCACGGCGGAGCAGATCCACACGTCGCTCCAGCCGACGCCGCCGAGCGAGCCCAGCAGCCAGAACAGCACCCCGCGGGTCTGCTCGGCGTCGGCGGCCGTCATCACGACGAAGGAGGTGAGCGCGGAGAAGAGCTGCATGGCCGCGACCCCGGACAGGACGACCCGGTCGGTGCTGCCGCCGAGGGTGTGGCTGAGCAGCATGACGAGGGCGAAGGAGCACAGGGCCCCGATGAACGCCCCCGCCGACAGGGAGACCGCTCCCCCGCCGACGCCGAGGACGACCACCACCACCGCGCCGGTCGAGGCTCCGGAGGAGACCCCGAGGACGAACGGGTCGGCGAGAGGGTTGCGCAGCAGCGACTGCATGACCGTGCCGCAGACCGCGAGCCCCGCGCCGCAGACCGCGGCGAGCAGGGTGCGCGGCATGCGCAGGTTCCAGATGATGCCGTCGCGGATCGGGCTGAGCCGCGACTCACCGGCTCCGAGGTGGGAGGCGACCGTGGACCAGACGTCGGCGACGGAGATCCGGGCCGGGCCGATGGTGACGGCGAGGGCGACGGACAGGGCGAGCAGCAGGAGTCCGGCGGCCCACAGGAGCCCGCTGCGGATGCCCCGCGTGGACAGGACACCCCGGGTGCACCCAGCCGCGTCCTCGCGCGGTGGCGCGGCCTGTTCGCTGTCCGTCACCCCGCGAGCCCGAAGGTACGCAGCCCGGCGGCGACGCGTTCCACGCCTTCGACGGTCCGGATCGTCGGGTTCATGGCCTGGCCGCTGAGCAGCACGTAGCGCTTGTGCCGGACGGCGTCCATGTTCTTCGTGACGGGGTTGGACTCCAGGAAGGCGATCTTCTTCGCGGCGCTCTCGGCGGTCTGCGACTTGCGGGTCAGATCACCGATGACCAGCACGTCCGGGTCGCGGTCGGCAACGGTCTCCCAGTTGATCTGCGGCCATTCCTCGTGGGTGTCGGCGAAGGCGTTCTCCGCGCCGAGTTCCCGCGTGATGATGCCGGGCGCACCGCAGCAGCCGGCCAGGTACGGGGCTTCGGAGTTGGCGAACCAGTACATCAGGGAGGTGCCGGAGGCGTCGATGCCCCCGGTCGCCTTCCGCACCCGGGCGCGCAGCTCGGCGACGAGCTTCTCGCCGCGCCCGGGAACGCCGAACACCTTGGCCAGGTCGCGCACCTCGGCGTAGACGCTGTCCATGGTCAGGGCGCCGGTGCGGACGCCGTCGCCGTCCTTGCTGTTGTCCTTGGCGGTGCAGTCGGCGGGCGAGACGTACGTGGGGACACCCAGTTTCTCGAACTGCTCGCGGGGGGCGACACCGCCCTTGGCGAGGGTCGATTCGAAGGAGGCGCTGACGAAGTCGGGCTCCTGGTCCAGGACCTTCTCCGACGAGGGGCGGTTGTCGGAGATCCTCGGGACGCCCGCGTTGGCCTTCTCCAGCCCCTTCAGTACCGGATCGGTCCAGGTGGCCGTGGCGGCGAGCCGGCCGGCGAGGCCGAGCGAGAGCAGGATCTCGGTCGATCCCTGGTCGACCGGGACGGCGCGCTTCGGCGCCGCGTCCACGGTGACGGTGCGTCCGCAGTTCTTCAAGTTGACCGGATAGCCGTCGGCTCCCTGGGACTTGGCGGCGGTGCCGTCCTTGCCGCCGCCGCAGGCCGTCAGCAGGATCAGGGCGGCGGTGAGCAGGGCGGCGGAGCGGGCGCGGCCGGTTATGGGCGGCACGGAGTACCTCGGCGTCTCTGGGCCCATGCGCGGGGCCCGGTGTACGGAGTTCCGCGGCCCGGTACCGGACCGTGGGCGCCAGCAGGTCTTCGGACTCGGGTTCATGCGGACGGGACGCCTTCCCGGGAAACCGTGGGTCTCCCAGTGGCCGTGGCCCCGCCCGTCCCCCTCACCGCTGCGCGTCAGTTCCGGATTCGCACCGGATTCCCTGACCCCTACGTGGAGTTCGACTGGCTCCGGGCACGCTACCACGCACCTCCGCGCAGCTCAGCGGCAGTGCACCCCGGCGGTACGGGGCGGTGGGTGCGGCCGGGGCCGCGTGCCGCGCACCACCCCGGCCGCGGGGTGTCCGGGAGGCCCTCGCTCCGGTTACGCCTTGCGGCGAACCGATTCGCCACCACTGGTGAGCGGCCCCCCGCACCACCGTGAGAGCGCGGCGGCGGTGCCCCAGAAGGCCAGCAGGACGACACGCAGACCCAGCCGCCGGACCGCGTCCGCCGTCCGGTGCGGTGTGCCCGTCATCGCGCGCCCCCAGCCGGTTCCCGGGCCACGGTGGTGTGCCAGGCGGCGCCCGGGTCGTCGTACGCGTCGGTGTAGTGGGCTCCGGCGATGGGCCAGTCGGCGAGCAGTTCCCCGGGCAGTGCGAAGGATGCGGCCAGTTCCGGGAGATGGCGGCTCACCGCGGCGACCAGCTGCTCGGTGGCTTCGGTCAGTCCATCGACCTGACCGGCGGTCAGGTGGCCTGCGGCCAGTAGGTCGCCGCTGTTCCGGGCGACCCAGCGCAGCGCGAACAGCCGGGCCAGCTCACCCAGCCGCTCACGGGCCCCGCCGCCGGGCAGAGCAGCGAGCGCGTTCTCGTACGCGTGGGCCGCCTGCCGGTACGCATGGGCCTCGACGCCCCGCAGCGCGGGGCCGGACGCCGCGTTCCAGCGCTCCAGCGGGCCGCCGCCGGGGACCTGCGCCATCCGTGCGGCCGCCCGGGCGAACCAGATGCGCTCCACCTGGTCCAGAAGCCGTCCGAGGAACCGGAGGTCGGCGAGGTCACCGCTCGGAGGGCCGGCGGCGGGCTCCTCCTGCGGGGTCCGTGCCGCGTCGAAGAGCAGGCCGGCGGCCGCCCGGGAGTGGATGGCCAGATTGTCGCCCTCGGCGGTGATGGCGCCCTCGATCCCGGTGACGAGCTCGGTCATGCCGTTGTTCTCCAGCAGACCCTGGGCGCCGCACCGTTCCCGGCACTCGACCATCACGGACCGGGCCTGCCAGGTGATCCATCCCTTGGCGATGTCGACCAGCCGCTCGGCCGCCTCCCGCTCCGCGGGCGGCCGCGCAGCGGCCTTCTCCCACCGGTCGAGTACGCGCCGGTGCAGCAGGCTCATCGCGAAGACGGTGGCCATGGCCTCGGCGAGGGGGCCGTGGTGGCTTCGGTGGGCGACGACCGGCACCGGCGGCGCCGAGCGGCCCCCCGAGACGAGGCGGTGGCCTCCGTAGCGGACGGCGACGGCCAGCGTGGCGCGTGCGGAGCCCACCGCACTGGCGCTCATGCAGATCCGGCCCGTGGTGACTCGTCCGATCGAGGCGAGGAAGCGGCGCCTGCGCCCCTCGGTGTCGCTGCGGAACACCCCGTCGTCGCCGACCCGCCCCTGCGCGCCGCCGAGCAGCGCCCCACGGCCCACGAAGACCTGGTCGAAGGAGGTCAGGCAGTGGTCGACCGGACTGCCCATCCGGGCGGGAAGCCGGCGCACCCGGATCCCGGGCAGGGCCCGGGCCGCGTCCGTGAGCGGCACCAGCAGCAGGAAGACCCCGTGGTCGGAGCCGTCGACGATCAGCCGGGCGGCGACCAGCCCCGACTTGGGGCCGCCGGCCGGGCTGGTGTTGGGCATGAACTTCTGCGCACCGGCATGCGGGGTGTGCAGCACGAACCCGTCCCGGCCGGGGTCGTAGGTGGCGGTCGTCTCAAGGGATGCCGCGTCGTTGCCGTGCGCCACCTCCGTACAGAGGAAGGTGCCGATCCGTCGCAGCCGGAGGAAGTCCGACAGATCACGGGGGCTGTCGGCGTCGTGGTCCAGGAGGCTGCCGAGGAAGAGGTTGTAGTGGATGCCCGCGACGGTGGTGAGCGCCGGGTCCACCGGGGCGAGCCATTCGTGCAGAGCGGCCAGGGCACGGGGGTCGGCGGCCGGCCGGGCGGCGCTGTCCAGTGCGTTGTTGAGTGTGCGCAGCCGTGCGTGGGCGAGGGCGAGCCGCTCGTCGGGGGTGGCTCCGGGTGACGGCCAGAGCGGCCGGCGGAACGGCTCGGTGGCCACGAGCCGGCGCCAGAAGCCGTGCTCGCGGCGGGCGTCCGGGCCGAGGAGCACGGTGCTGAGCAGGCCGGCGACCGGCCCGGTCCCGGCTCCCGAGGAATCGGCACTGTCGAAAATGGTGTTCATAAAAGCGGCAACGATCAGGAATCGTCCAGGACACCCCCCACGATCGGCGTCCCGGCGTTCCCCGTCTCCCGGCAACGCCCGGCGCGGTCGATGTACGGCCGCTGTCCGTCACCTGTATGCAGCAATCAGCCGCGCTGTGCGGGCGGCGAGGACATCCCCTTGGGGCATGGAACGGCACCCCGATGAGCCGGCGGCACAGAACGAGCACGCCGAACTGGAAGCCCTGCGTGCCCGGGTGGCGCAGTTGGAGACCCGTGCCCCGGCCCGCTCCCGGCTGCGCCTGCGTTCGTTCTTCGCGGTCCTGCTGATCCTGGTGGCGGCCGTGCTCACCCCGCTGAGCATCCTGTCGAGTTGGGCGAGCGGCGTCGCCGGGGACACGGACCGCTACGTGGACATGATGGAGCCGCTGGCCTCCGACCCCGATGTGCAGGCGGCGGTGACCACCCGCGTCACCGACGCCGTCATGACGCATCTGAACATCGACGCGCTGCTGGCGGACGTGGCGCCCGCCGACCGCCCGGTCGTCGACAAGGCGCTCGGGAAGCTCGGCGACCCGCTCACCGCGGGTGTCACCGGCCTCGTGCACGGCACGGTGGAGCGATTCGTCACCAGCGACGCCTTCGAGCAGGTGTGGAGCAGCCTCAACAGGCAAGCCCACGCTTCCGTCGTGAAGGCCCTGACCGGTGAGGGCGGCGGCGCCGTGAAGCTGAACGGCGACACCGTCACCCTGGACCTCGCCCCGGTCATCGACCGGGTGAAACAGCGTCTCGTGGACCGCGGTCTGAAGGTCGCCGGAAGGATTCCCGAGATCCACACCGACTTCACCATCCTGACCTCGGACTCGGTCGGCAAGGCGAAGAAGGGATTCCGGGCGCTCGAACTCCTCGGATTCTGGCTTCCCGTGTTCACGCTGGTGGTGGCGGCGGGCGGGGTGCTGCTCGCGGTGCGCCGCCGACGGGCGCTGGTCACCGCGGCACTGGCCGTCGCGGTCGGTGCCGTACTGCTCGGGCTCGGGCTGTGGGCGGGGCGCACGTTCTACCTCGACAGCCTGCCCCAGGACGTCTCGCAGCCGGCGGCGCGAGCGGTGTTCGACACGCTGGCCGGCTATCTGCGCGCCGGGGTCCGGCTGGTGGTGACCGTCGGCGTGGTGGTGGCGCTCGCCGCCTGGCTCACGGGCCGGGGCCGTGCGGCGAGGCAGGTCGCGGCGATGTGGAGCGGCGGCATCGGGGCCGTACGGGACGCGGCCGGTTTCACCGGCGGCCCGGTCGGCAGGTGGGTGCACCGGGCCCGGCGCCCGCTGAACTGGACGGTGGTCGTGGTGGCGGTCGCGGTGCTGCTGGCGTGGGACCGGCCGACCGGGCTGGTCACGGTGTGGATCGCGCTGTGCGCCCTGTTCGTCCTGGCCGTCGTCGAGTTCCTCGACGACGACAGCTCTCCGCATCTGGCGGCGCCGGGGTAGCACGGGATCGCCATGGCCCCCTTTGCACCGTCGCGCGCTACATCCGGCCGAGTGCCGCGTCCAGTTCCGCCGCGTCGGGCGGGCTGGCGCCGGCCCGGGCGACCGTGACGGCCGCCGAAGCCGACGCGTGGCGCAGGACGTCCGTCATGGTGGCCCGGTCCAGTGCCCGCAGCCCTTCCCGTCCGGCCGGCCCGAGCAGTCCGTGCGCGGCGAGCGCGTGCAGGGTGCCGGACATGAACGCGTCCCCCGCCCCCACCGTGTCGACGACCTCGGCCGGCAGGGCGTCGACCGTCACCGGTCCCTCGGGCAGGACCGCGAACGCTCCGTCGCCGCCCCGGGTGACGAGGACGACGGCCGGGCCGGTGGCGAGCCACCGTTCGGCGGCCTTCACCGGGTCCTCGCCCGGATACAGCCACTCCAGGTCCTCGTCGCTCGCCTTGACGACGTCGCTGAGCGCCACACAGAGCTCGGCCTTACGCACGGCGGCCTCGTGGTCCCCCATCAGCTCCGGTCGCACATTGGGGTCGTAGCTGACCGTCGTAGCGGCACGCAGCGATTCGACGGCGGCGACGACCGCGGCCGCACCGGGTTCCCTGACCGTCGCGATCGAGCCGGTGTGGACATGCGCGGGGGGCCGCTCCAGGGAGACCGGACCGAGCGTCCAGGTGATGTCGAAGGTGTACGTGGCCCGCCCCGCGCCGTCCAGGGCCACGGCGGCTGACGGGGTGGGGGCTGCGGACCCGTCCGTACGGACCTCGACCCCGGCCGCGGTCAGGTGGTCACGGATCAGCCGCCCGTTCTCGTCCGCTCCGAGCTGGGTCAGCAGGGTCGCGTCGTGTCCGAGTCTGGCCAGGCCGTACGCCACGTTGGCCGGGCTGCCGCCCGGGTGGACCCGGTCGGCAGCGCCCCGCAGCCGGACGATGTCGGCGACGCATTCGCCGATGACCAGCAGGTCGAGTCTGTCGAGCATGAGGGTGTGTCTCCTGTTGGGCGAGGACGTGGGCATCCTGGCAGACGGCACCGTCTGCGAACGCGTCGAGTCCGATCCTGCCGTGCGCGACCGGCTCCGACCGGAACCCGGCCCGCCCCGGTCGCGGCGGCCCCGGTCGCGGCGGGCCCGCCCCACGTCACCCAGCCCGTGCCTCCAGCGCGTCGGCCACGAGCGCCAGGAACCGCGCATGGGCCCGCGCGCTGCACACCGGCTCGGGGTTCCAGGGCACCACCCGCACGGAGCGCTCCACCGACGACGCCCACGGCCCGTCGGCCCGGAGCTCGTCGAGCGCGGTGGCGTGCGCCCGGATGTCGGCGAGCACGACGGCCGGCCGCAGTGCGGCGGCCTGGGCCCAGCCGACGGTGGACCAGTTCGCCCCGGGGCCCTCGGCGGGCTCCACCAGGCCGACGCCGAGCTCGGTCAGCACCCGCAGTTCGGGCCACATGCGGGGGCGCGCCAGATGCGCCTGCTCCTGGCCCGCCGGTGACAGGGCGAGCACCCGCGCCCCGTCCGGCCCCGAGGTGAGTGCGCGCAGCCGGCCCCGGGCCGCGTCCAGCTCCCGGGTCGCCGCCGCGGGCTCCTCGGCACCGAGCGAACGGGCCAGTTCGGCGAACCGGTCACCGATCTCCGCGAGGGTGCGGGCCTGGCCCACGTCGATGACGACGACCGGGACGTGCCCCTCCAGATGCTTGGCCGTCTCCGGATCGAGGCCGTAGACCTGGCCGCCGCCGTAACTGACGGCCACCACGAGGTCCGGTCCGCCGCTCAGCAGCGTGTCCGCGTCCAGCGTGGCGCCCGCCCCGGCGTACGGGACGTCGGCCAGGGGCAGCGATCCGGTCTTCGCCGCGTCGGGCACCGACGGGTCGTCGTGCCCCGAGCCGAATATCCCGCTCGGACGGATGCCGTGGTCCCATAAGGTCGCGCCTGCCTGGACATAGGCGAGGACCCTCGTCGGGCGCCTCCCGGCAGCCGACACCTGACCACGGTCGTCGGAGAATTCCCACACGGTCCGCTCGCTCACGTCACACACCTCTCGCCACCGGCTGCCCGCCCCCGTCGCGGTCTCGTCCAGGACTACCTGCCCAGCGAACCCGCGTGGCACCCATGGCACCGGTGACGGACCAGGGCCTGTGGCGTGTTTCGAAAGTCCCGCCTGCCGGGCGGACGGCGCTACTTTCGAAACACGCCCTAGAGGTCGGCCGCCGTGGAGCGCACGAGGTAGGTGACGGGGCCGGGATCCGGGACCTCGATCTCGGCGAAACCGAGCCGGTCGTAGAACGCCCTGGCCGGAGTGTTGGCCGTGAGCATGGACAGGTGCACGCCGTCGACCCCCTTGGCGTTCAGGGTCGCGAGGAAGGTACGCATCAGCTCCCTCCCGTACCCCTTGCGCTGCCAGTCCGGCAACAGGTCGATGTGCAAGTGGGCCGGGTGGCCTTCGAGTTCGGGCAGGACCATGCGCTCCGGGTTGTGGAGGAGCCCGATCATCTCGTCGCTGGGGCTCCGAGGTGCTCCGTCCGGCCGCGGGTAGCGGTCCTCGACCAGGGGCAGCCACCGCTTGCGGAACTCCGTCACGAAGCCCGGCGTGTCGGCCGTCCCCAGGATGTATCCGACCGCCCGGCCCGTCCCGTCGTCGATGACGAACGCCAGGTCGGGTTCGAGGAAGGCGTACGGCGCGGCGAAGATCGACGGCATCAGCTCGAGGTCCGGGTACAGCTGCCGGGAGCCGCCGCCGTTGTCGGCCGTCCGGACACAGATGTCGGCGAGGGCGGCGCGGTCGCCCGACTGATAGGCCCGCAGGCCGGGAAGCAAGGTCACCTTCTCATCCTGCCGAGTGTGGGAGCGCTCCCACAAGACGGTGGGAAAGATTTCGCCGAGCACGGCGTGTTCCGTGTCGATCCGGGGGTCAGCCGTTCGTATAGAGGGTGAGAGACCGGCACGGCGCCGGCTCCGCACCCGAGGAGGCACACCATGAAGCACTACCTGCTCAGCGTGGTCACACCGGCCGACGGGGTTCCGCCCGCCCCCGAGGAGCTGGGGCAGATCATGCGGAGGGTCGAGGGCTTTCACCGGGAACTCCAGGAGGCCGGATCCTGGGTCTTCGACGGCGGGCTGAGCGCGCCGGGCACCGCCACGGTCGTGCGGGCGAAGGACGGCGACACCGTGCTCACCGACGGCCCGTACATCGAGGGCAAGGAGTATCTCGGTGGGCTCAGCATCATCAAGGCGCCCGATCTGGACGCCGCGCTGGACTGGGGCCGCAAGGCCGCGTCGGCCATCGGACTGCCCATCGAGGTCCGGCCGTTCGAGGGTGAAGTGGAGGGCTGATGCCGGGCTCGACCGCCCCGAGCGGCGGACCGGAACCGGCGGTGCCCGCCTCGGCGGTCGAGCGTCTCTTCCGCGACGAGTACGGACGGTGCGTATCCGTGCTCGTCGGCGCCTTCGGTGACATCGACATCGCCGAGGAAGCGGTCCAGGAGGCGTTCGCCACCGCGCTCGACCGCTGGCCGGAGGCCGGGGTGCCGCCCGCACCGGCCGGCTGGATCATCACCACCGCCCGCAACCGCGCCATCGACCGGCTGCGCCGGGAGGCCTCACGGGCCGGCCGGCACACCCAGGCCGCGCTCCTGAACGCCCGGGACGAACCGGCCGAGGAGGGCCCCGTGCAGGACGACCGGCTCCGCCTGATATTCACCTGCTGCCATCCCTCGCTCTCCACGGCCGCCCAGGTGGCCCTGACCCTGCGGCTGTTGGGCGGCCTCACCACCGCCGAACTCGCGCGCGCGTTCCTCGTTCCGGAGCCGACGATGGCGCAGCGGCTGGTGCGGGCCAAGGCCAAGATCCGCGATGCCCGGATCCCCTACCGGGTGCCGGCGGACGCCGATCTGCCCGAGCGGGTCAGCTCGGTCCTCGCCGTGGTCTACCTCGTCTTCAACGAGGGGTACGCGGCGAGTTCGGGGGACCGGCTGGTGCGCGAGGACCTGTGCGCGGAGGCCGTCCGCCTCGGCCGGCTGCTGGTGGGGCTGATGCCCGACGAGCCGGAGGCGGTGGGGCTGCTCGCCCTCATGCTGCTCACCGAGTCGCGCCGCCCCGCCCGCTCGGGCCCGGAGGGCGCACTGGTGCCGCTGGACGAGCAGGACCGGGGCCTGTGGGACCGGGAGCTGATCGCCGAGGGGCAGGCGCTCGTCCGGCGGTGTCTGCGCCGGGGCAGCCCGGGGCCGTATCAGATCCAGGCCGCGGTGAACGCGGTGCACAGCGACGCGGCCGTCGCGGCGGACACCGACTGGCCGCAGATCCTGCGGCTGTACGACCAGTTGCTGGCCGTGGCACCGGGTCCGGTGGTGGCGCTGAACCGTGCGGTGGCGGTGGCGGAGGTGGCGGGGCCACGGGAGGCGCTCGCACTCCTGGACGGGCTGGAGCTCGGCGGCTACTACGTGTTCCACGCCGTACGGGCCGATCTGCTGCGCAGGCTGGGCCGTGTCGCCGAGGCGGCGGCCGCGTACGAGGCGGCCGCCGGGCTCACGGGCAACCGGGCCGAGCAGGACTTCCTGCGGCGCCGACGCGACGCGCTGCCCGACGGCTAGCCGGTCCCTCAGTCGTTGACGGCCGTCAGCAGCACCACGGCGTCCTCCAGGGCGAGCAGCCCGTGCCGTTCCTGCGGAATCGGGTGAAGCTGCCCGGCGGCCAGTTCCACGTCGCCGGACGCGGCGGTGAGCCGGACCGTGCCGCGCAGCACCTGGAGGGAGGCGGCGGGCGGGGCGTTGTGCTCGTCGAGGGAGCGGCCCGAGGCCAGCGCGATGACGGTCTGGCGCAGCGGGTCCTCGCGGAGCAGGAGGTGGGCACTGCGGCCGTGCGGGGAGGTGCGGGCTGCGGCCAGGTGTTCGTCGGCCAGGGCGTTCAGATCGTTCGGTGCGTCCATATGCCCTACTGTGCCGCAGCCCTCGCTCCCCCGCGAACCTGCCGGCCCCCGGCCGCGTCGCACGCGGCCGGGGGCCGGCGGTCAGACGCGCAGCCAGACCGCGGTGTCCCGCGGCAGCCTCCCCGTGGCGTCGAGGGGACCGCTGGCCAGCAGAATCCCGGTGTACGGGGGCAGCTCGGCGGCCTCGGCGGACAGGTTGACGACGCAGACCAGACCATCGGCCCGGGCGAAGGCGAGCACGTCGGGCGCCGTGTCCAGCCAGGTCAGCGTGCGTATCCCGGGCTCCCCCGCCGTATCGAAACCCGGTTCGGTCCGGCGCAGCCGCAGGGCCTGGCGGTACAGGCTGAGCATCGAGTCCGGGTCGCCGCTCTGGAGGTCGGCTGCGTACGCGGACCAGCCGGCCGGCTGCGGCAGCCAGGGTGCGGCGGTGGCGCCGAATCCGGCGTGCGGTTCCCGCGCCGACCAGGGCAGCGGTACCCGGCAGCCGTCGCGTCCCGGGTCGGTGCCGCCCTTGCGGAAGTGCATCGGGTCCTGGATGCGGTCCAGCGGGATGTCGGCCTCCGGCAGTCCGAGCTCCTCGCCCTGGTAGAGGTAGGCCGCGCCGGGCAGGGCCAGCGAGAGAAGAGCCGCGGCGCGGGCCCGGCGGGTGCCGAGGGCGAGGTCGGTGGGGGTGCCGAAGGTCTTCGCGGCGAAGTCGAACCCGGTCTCCGCACGCCCGTAGCGGGTGACGGTGCGGGTCACGTCGTGGTTGCACAGGACCCAGGTGGCCGGCGCGCCGACGGGGGCGTGCTCGGCGAGCGTGTCGTCGATGGCGGTCCGCAGCAGCCCGGCGTCCCACGGGCAGGCCAGGAAGTTGAAGTTGAAGGCGGTGTGCAGTTCGTCGGGGCGCAGGTAGCGGGCGAACCGCTCGGAGTCCGGGAGCCACACCTCGCCGACGAATACGCCGTCGTACGCGTCGGCTATGGCGCGCCAGGAGCGGTAGATGTCGTGCAGTTCGTCGCGGTCGACGAAGGGGTGCGGATCGCGGCCGACGACGAAGTCGGGCAGTGCGGGGTCCTTGGCGAGCAGGGCGGCGGAGTCGATCCGTACGCCGGAGACGCCACGCTCGAACCAGAAGCGCAGAACGTCCTCGTGCTCCTGCCGGACCGCCGGGTGTGCCCAGTTGAGGTCGGGCTGCTGGGTGGCGAAGAGGTGGAGGTACCACTCCCCGTCGTCCAGCCGGGTCCAGGGTGTGCCGCCGAATTCGGAAACCCAGTCGTTGGGCGGGATCTCGCCGTCGGCGCCGCGGCCGGGGCGGAAGTGGAAGAGGTCGCGCTCGGGGCTGCCCGAGCCGGCTTCGAGGGCGGCGCGGAACCACGCGTGCTGGTCGGACACGTGGTTGGGCACGATGTCGATGATGGTGCGGATGCCCAGATCGCGGGCCTCGGCGATCAGCTTCTCGGCCTCGGCGAGGGTGCCGAACGCGGGGTCGATGGTGCGGTAGTCGGCCACGTCGTAGCCGCCGTCGGCGAGCGGTGAGAGGTACCAGGGGGTGAACCAGAGGGCGTCCACGCCCAGTTCGACGAGGTAGGGCAGCTTGGCCCGGACCCCCGCGAGGTCGCCGGTGCCGTCACCGTCGCCATCGGCGAAGCTGCGTACGTAGATCTGGTAGATGGCGGCGTCCCGCCACCAGTGCGCGGTGGCCTCGGACGGACGGTTGGCTGCCACGTGACGTTCCTTTCGGGCAGGTGGTACTCCGCCGCCGGCCCGGCGAGCGGGGCAGGATGGGAGAACCGGCGGCGGAGTGCTGAGGGGAAGGCGGCCGGACGGGGCCCCGATCAGGCGGGGCGCGGTCCTGGAGGGGCGCTAGCCCTTGAGGCCGCCCGCGGTCAGACCGCTCATGATGTTGCGCTGGAAGAGCAGGAAAATGAGCAGCGTCGGGATGGACGCGATGGTGAGCGCGGCGATGAGTACGTTCTCGGGTACGCCGCTGGCCAGTGAGTAGATGCCCACGTTGAGGGTCTGCTTGCTGGGGTCGGGCAGCGTGAGCATCGGCCAGAGGAAGTCCTTCCACACCCCGACGACGGCGAAGATGGAGACGACGCCGAGGATCGGCCGGGAGATCGGCAGGACGATCGATCGCAGGGTGCGCAGAGGTGACGCGCCGTCGATCGCGGCGGCGTCGAGGAGTTCGCGCGGGATGGAGTCGAAGAACCGCTTCAGCAGGAAGATGTTGAAGGCGTTGGTGACCGACGGCAGCCAGATCGCCCAGGGCGAGTTGACGAGGTTGCGCTGGAAGACCGGCACGTCCAGCACCGTGAGGTACTGCGGGACGACCAGCACGGTGGCCGGGATCATCAGGGTGGCCAGCATCATGCCGAGGATGACCTTGCCGAACACCGGCCGGAGCTTGGACAGGGAGTAGGCGGCCGCGACGTCGAAGACCAGTTGGAAGGCGAGCGCGCCGAAGGCGTAGTACAGGGTGTTGAAGAGCAGCTTGGACAGGTCCATCACGGTCCAGGCCTGGCTGTAGTTCTCGGTGTGGAGCGAGCTGGGGAAGGCGGTGGGCGGGCTCTGGACGACTTCCTGGGTGGTCTTGAGACCGCCGGTGACCATCCAGTACAGCGGCCCGAGGAAGGCCACCGTGAACAGGGCGATCACCAGGGCGAAGACGATCCAGTAGACGGCCTTGCCGCGGGGTCTGCCGAGTTGGGCCGGTGAGATCAGGGTCCGCTGGCGCCCGAGGTCGGCCGGGCGTCCGGCCCTGCGCCGGCGTGCTCCGCGCCCCTCGCTCCCGCGCCGGGAGACAAGCGTGTTCGATGCCATGGTCGTGCTCCCCTCCTAGTCTTCGCTGCTGCGGCTCAGTCGTACGTACACCGCGGAGAATCCCGCGAGGACGACGAGCAGGACGAGGCCGAGTGCCGCCGCGCTGCCGTAGTTGTTGAAGTTGAAGGCGTACTGGTAAATGAGGTAGACGACGGTGGTGGTGGAGCCCTCCGGGCCGGCGCCGTTGGTGAGCAGGAACGGTTCGGTGAAGACCTGCATCGTCGCGATGACCTGCATGAGCAGGAGCAGGGAGAGGATGAGCCGGGTCTGCGGGATGGTGACGTGCCAGACCTTGCGCAGCAGTCCCGCGCCGTCGAGTTCCGCCGCCTCGTACAGCTCCCCCGGAATGCCCTGGAGTGCGGCCAGGTAGATCAGGGTCGCGCCGCCCATGTTCATCCAGGTGGCCGCGATGACGACGGAGAGCATGGCGGTGTCGGTGTCCTGGAGCCACTGCTGGGCGGGCAGGTGGAAGACGTCCAGGATGCGGTTGAAGAGTCCGTATCCGGGGTCGTAGAAGTACTTGAAGAGCAGGACGGAGGCGACCGGGGGCAGCATCACGGGGAGGTAGACCAGCAGCCGCAGGTAGCCCTGCCCGTGCCGGAACTCATTGAGCACGACGGCGACGACGAACGGGACGAGGAAGCCGAGGAGCAGCGCCAGGACGGTGAACAGCGCGGTGTTGCGCCAGGCCTGCCAGAACGCCGGGTCGTTGAAGACGTACGTCAGGTTGGACCAGCCGGCCCAGGTGGTCTTGCCGTCCTCGGTCTTCTGGAAGGCCAGGACGAATTCCCTGACCATCGGATACCAGGAGAAGAGCGAGAAGCAGAGCACCGCTCCGATCAGGAAGCCGTGTGCGGAGATGTTGCGGCGCACGGCGCGCAGGAACTCCTCGCGGGCGGAGTCCCGGCGGGCGGGGCCCGGTTGCCCTGGGCCGGGCCTGGTCGCCTTGTGGGAGGACAGGGTAGGGGCCGACATGGTGTGTCTCCTCGGTGCCGGTGAACTTCGAGCGCAGTCGGACGGGTCCGGATGCGGGACCGGGTCCGCGTGACCCGGTCCCGCGCGTCCGTTACTGGTTCGCCAGAACCTGGTTGACCTGCTGCTCGGCGGTGGAGAGCAGCTTGTCGATGTCGGCGTCCTCGTTGGTCAGCACGCCGGACATGGCGTTGTCGAGGATCTTGTAGATCTCCTGCGCCTTCGGCGGTTCGGCCTTTCCCTGGACGGGGTTGCCCATGAAGGCCTTGAAGTTCTCGACGGGCATCGACGCGTTGGTGGTGCGTGACGCGTCGTCCTTGGTCTTGCTGTCGCCCAGGAAGAAGTTCGGCTGCGGAAGCCCGACGGGGAGCTTGTCGGCCTTGGTGCGGGCCCAGTCGAACTGCCCCTTGCCCGGGGTGAGGTTCTTGAAGTTCAGCCAGGCGACGGCGGCCTTGATCTGGTCGGGCGAACTGCCCTTCTTGATCATGTAGTTGTTGCCGCCGAACAGGGTGCCCTTGGCGCCGGGGATCGGTCCCAGGCCGAAGGTCTCGTACTGGGCTCCGAGCTGCTGCACCATGTACGCGATGTCGTCGGGTGCGGCGAGGAACATGCCCAGCTTGTCGCTGGATATCTGCTTCTGCAGGTCGCCCCACTTCAGCAGCTGGGTCTTGCCCATGCTGTCGTCCTCCCAGCGCATGTCGTGCAGTTGCTGGAGGACCTGCTTGCCGGTGGCGTCGTTGAAGGCCGCCTTCTTGCCCGAGGCGTCGACGACGTCCCCTCCGAGGCCGTACTGGGTGGCGGCGAAGTGCCAGCCGCCGTTGTTGCCCGCGCTGTACTCGCCGAAGCCCGCGATGCCCTTGCCCAGGCCCGCGATCTTCTTCGCCGCGGTACGGACCTCGTCCCACGTGGCGGGCGGGGTGTCCGGGTCGAGACCGGCCTGCGTGAACAGCTTCCGGTTGATCATCAGGCCCATGGTGTAGTTGCTGGTCGGCAGGGCGTAGAGCTTGCCGTCCTTGCGGGCCACATCGATGACCTGGGGCTGGATGTCCTTCAGCGCGGGAACCGACTTGTCGTTGACGTAGGCGGAGATGTCCTCGGCCCCGTCGTTGTCCAGCACCTGCTGGAGATCGGTGAAGTACGCGTAGAAGACGTCGGGTTGCGACTTCCCCTTCAGCATGGCGGTGAAGCGGGGCGGCTCGTTGCACTGCCCGGGGGTGGACTTTCCGTTGATCGTGACGTTCGGGTAGGTCTTGTTGAACGTCTTGATGTCCTCGTTCCACTCGCGCAGCTCCGCGGCCTTGGCCGCCGGCGGCATGCAGTCGATCGAGATCGTCACCTTCGCCTTCGGGTCGAGCGGGGCGGAAGGGTCGGACGATCCCTTGGACGCACTGTTCGAGTCCTCGTCCTTGCTGCTGCTCGTGCCGCAGGAGGCGAGCGAGGTCAGGGCAAGTGCGGTGACAAGGGCAGCCGCGGAGGCTCGGCTGATACGGCGTGTGCGGCGCAACCCAGCACTTCTCATCGATGGTCCCCTTTGGGCATGAGCGTGGATGGCCCTCGGCCGACTCTCTGCCGGGGCGAGCCACACTCAACCAGCGGCGACATGTGAACGCAATATCTCGCGCAGTTTTCGTAAAAGTTTGACAGCGCTCCGCACGCGGCGTGCGGCGCCCGGCTTGCGCGCAGCACGGAGCGCCGTCCGGCGGACCGGACGGCGCCCTGGCAGCGGTGCCGGTTACGGGTTGATGTTGATCTTCATGGTGGACGTCGTGTTCTTGACGTCCTGGGCGTTGTCGCTGAGTTTCAGCCCGTTGAAGGTGACCTCACCGACCGCCGGCCCCTGGCCGGACTCCGGCATCTCGTTGGCCCACAGCCCGAATCCGGACTTGGCGTCGTAGGCGTCGCCGCTCTTACGCGCGCCGGAGATCGAGATGTCGGTCAGGATCGTGTCCTTGATGGGGAACTGGGGCTGTCCTCCTACGTAGTTGGTCTGGAACATGATGCCGCTGTACGTCGGGTCGACGATGTCGACGTGGTTGATCCGGATGCCCTGGAAGACCTTGGAGGCGGAGAACAGCCAGATGCCGGGGAAAGTCTGCGTCCCCCAGAAATGGCCGCCGGAGCGGAGCACCGAGACGTTCTCGACCGTGGTCGGATCGGTCCCGAAGCCGTTCATCGGGTAGCCGAAGTCCAGCGAGCTGACGGTGATACCGGAGTACACCAGGGTGTCCGCGATGAGGATGTTGCGGAAGGTGTTGTTGTACCCGCCGTAGACGGCGACGCCCGCGGCCCGCCAGGTCAGCAGCGAGGTGAGGTTCTCGTAGACGTTGTTCTTCATGTCCGCGCCGCCCGAGTCGATCGCGGAGAACAGCGCGAAGCTGTCGTCGCCGGTGGCCCGGGACTCGTTGTTGACGACGTGGTTGTCCGTCGAGCCGTTGGTCATGTTGATGCCGTCGGCGAACGTGTTCCGGATGCGGGAGTTCTTGATGGTGATGCTGTCGGTGTTGGCGCCCCAGTAGAGGCACACCTGATGCTCGTTCCAGACGTTGTCGATCACGATGTCCGAGACGTTGGAGAAGTCGAACACCTTGCCGGGCCCGTCGATGCGCGAGGTGTAGTTCCCGAAGTACGCGAAGTTCGCGAACGACGACCCCTTCGCACTGGCCTCGGCCCGGAAACCGTTGTCGGTGTTCTCCTGGCCGGAGGGGGCGAAGAACCTGGTGTACCAGGGACCCGCGCCGACGACCTTGACGGCCTTCCCGTAGACCTGGAACTTGCTCGCGGTCTGGTAGTCACCGGCCGGCAGGTAGACCCCGACCAGCTTGCCCGTGGTGTCCATCCGCACCTTGTCCAGGGCGTTCTGGACGTCCTGATGGGTGAACCCGGCGGGAACGGCGTAGGCGGACGCGTCCGGGTTCGGGATCTGCGTGGCCTGCTCCAGGCTGATGAAGTCGATCGCGTACGTGCTGGTGTTCGCGCCGTCCTTCTGGAGCCGGATCTTACTGCCGGCCGGGACGGTCCTGCCCAGCAGCATGTTCGCCTCGTCGTAGATGTGCCGCGGCGAACCCGAACCCGGGGAGTTGCCCGGACCGGTCTCGGCGCCGTACAGCCACGCGTACTTCGAGGTGAGGTCGATCGCCTTGAGGAAGGTTCCGTCCACGTAGACGTTCAGCTTGGAGTCGATGCCACCGCCGCCCGCGGAGTCCGGGATGGAGAAGCGGGTCACCAGGGAGTTGGTGCTCGCCCTGGTGGTGAACTCGACGTAGTTGCCGGTGCTGTTGAGGGTGACCGCCTTACGTCCTGACGCCTCGCCCGCGACGTCGCCGACGGTCCTGTTCGGTCCGACGACCTGGGCGCCGCCGCCGGTGACCCCGTCCTCCGCCTCGTACATGTCGTACGGCATGTTCGCGCCGCGTCCCACGAAGAGCGAGCTGGTGGTGGTGTTGTTCTCGCGCTTCACCGGAAGTTCGTTGGTGTCGTCCGCGATGACCGTCTTCACGGAGTACGAGCCGTTGACGGCCGTCCAGCTGCCCAGGTTCACCGGGGCGCCGGTCGCACCGGCGGCTATCGCTCCGGTGTAGGTGCCGGTGAGGGTCTTCACCGTGGCGCCCGTGGAGTCGAGCAGGGTCAGCGTGATGGCGTGGCCGCCCGCTGCGGAGGCCACCGAGCCCTGGTTCTTGAGGGCGACGGAGAAGGTGACGTTCTGGCCGGCGGCCGGGGCCGACGGGGAGGTGCTGACCCCCGTGGAGACCAGGTCCGAGCTGGCGACCGGCTTCACGACCAGGCCGGTCGTGCTCGTGTAGGTGTTGTCGGTCTCGTTCTGCTCGATGACCTCGCCTCCCGGATCGGCGACCGCGCTCAGTGCGTACGTGCCCGCGTCGCGCGGCCCGATGTCGGCGCTGACCTGGGCGGAGGCCCCGCCCGCGAGCGCGCCCACGGACGCGGTGGCGACCTTGGAGCCGCCGAGCCGGAACTCGACCTTGCTCGCCGGTGCCGCGACCGAACCGCTGTTGCGCACCGTCGCGGTGAGCGTGACCGGGTCCGACTCGACGGGCGCGGCCGGGGCCACCGTCACCGCGCTGACCTGGAGGTTCGGATTGGGCGCCGGAGCGCCGAGCACCTGGAACTCCGCGACCTGACCGGCGCCCGAGCCGCTGTTGGAGGTGAACTTCAGCTGGACGTCGGCGACCCGGCCGCTCACCGGAATGGTCACCGTGTTGCCGCCGGCCGGGCTGAACGCGTAGTCCTTGGCGGCGACCAGGCTGGTGAAGGACGTGCCGCTCTGCTCCCGGCCGAGGACCTGGATGTTCTGGGTCCTGGCGCCCCAGCTGCTGTCCGGGTTGAGCTTGACGACGACGCTCTCGGTGTCGGCGTTGGCACCCAGCTTCACGGTCAGGGTGTTCGGGTAGCTGCCCCCGGCACCTTCCCAGTAGGTGGTCACGCTGTTGTCGTTGGCATTCTCCGCGACGAACGTGTGGACCACGGACGAGGCGGTGATGGGCTTGCCGATCGCGAGGTTGGACGCCGTGCCGGTGCTGCCGTTGCGGGTGACGGTGTTGCTGTCGCCCGACACGTTGCCCGCCGCGTCCTTGGCCCGGACGGTGTAGGAGACCGTGGTCCCGGCGGACTGGGTGTCCGTGTAGGTGGTGACATCGCCCGCGACGCTCTTGCGCAGCACGTTGTTGGCGTAGATGTCGTACCCGGTGACGGCCTTGTTGTCGGTGGACGCCTGCCAGACCAGCTTGATCTGCCCGGCGGTCGCCTCGGTGAAGCTCAGGCCGGCCGGGGCGGTCGGCGCCTGGGTGTCGCCGGTGGCGCCCGTCCGGGTCACGGTGTTGCTGTTCCCCGAGACGTTGCCCGCCGCGTCCTTGGCGCGGACGTAGTACGACACGGTGGTACCGGCCGGGCGGGTGTCGGTGAACGTGGTGACATCACCGGCCACGCTCGTCAGCAGCGCGTTGTCGGCGTAGATGTCGTAGCCGGTGACGGCGGTGTCGTCCGTCGACGCCTTCCAGGTGAGCCTGATCTGTCCGGAGGCCGGTTCGGTGTACGCCAGTTGCGTCGGCGCGGTCGGCGCCTGGGTGTCACCGGACTCGGGGCCGTAGATCTCCAGCTCGGAGACCTGGGCGCCCGGCTGGACGGAGTTGGCGCTCACGAGCACGCGCACGTAGCGGGTGGTGGTGGCGTCGAAGGAGATCGTCGCCGACTCGCCCGCCGTCGGGCTGAACGTGTAGGGCGCCGACTGCGTCAGGTCCTGGAAGTCCGTGCCGTTGGAGCTGCCCTGGATCTTCAGCGTCTGGCTGCGCGTCTCCCAGCCGTCCGGCAGGCGCAACACCACACGGTCCACCCGGACGGAGGAACCGAGGTCAGCCTGGATCCACTGCGGCAACTCGTTGTTGCGGCTCTCCCAGTAACTGGCCGTGTTGCCGTCGTTGGCGTGGGCGGCGACGTACGTCTGGGTGTAGCTGGCGGCCGTAAGTGTGCGGCCTGCCGCCAGGTTCACCGACGACTCGGCGGCCGCCCGGACCTCCAGCTCGGCGAGCTGGCCGTTCTTCGACGCGGTGTTCGCGGTGATGTTCGCCCGTACGAACCGTGCCCGGGTCGCCGGGACGTCGATGGTCACCGTGTTGGAGCTGCCCGGGGCGAAGGTGTAGGCGGCCGAGGTCTTCAGCGTGGTGAAGCTCGTGCCGTCGGCGCTGCCCTGGAGCGAGAGGGTCTGACGGCGGGTCTTGAAGTCCTCGGGAAGCCTCAGGGTGACCTGGTCGATGCGGGTGACCTCGCCCAGGTCGCTCTGCACCCACTGGGGCAGGGCGCTGCCCGCTCCTTCCCAGTACGTCGCCCGGTCGCCGTCCGCGATGTTCCCGGCGGCTCTTCCGCTCCCGGCGCTGCTCGCCGTCGTCCTGTGACCGGCGGCGATGTTCGGCCCGCCGGCGGCCGACGCGTTGAGCGCCGGCCAGCCGACCATCAGAAGGCTGGTGGTGAGGGTGGCGGAAAGAACCCGCCACCGACGGCTTCGCGTTCTCATGTGTCCCCGATCTCCGGCCTCGGCGCAGGGCGCGGCCAAGGCGCGACTCAGTCTGCGTACCGCCGGATCACGATTTTCTGCACCAGCGGAATGGGCTTTTGCGTTTTGCGGTCAGAGAGTTGCAGAGAAGTGAGGTCGAGTCCACTGTTGTGACAGAAGACAACACTCCGACGCGCGCCCTCGCTGCGCACAACTAGCGCACCTCGTACGGCATTTAATCGCCCATCGCCTGACCCTCACCCAGCCCCCAGCCCACGCAAGGAATTTGCGCAGATATGCAAGGCACTGAAAGGTGCCAGCTCGCAGGGGCGGCCGAACGGTGCGCGGGAGCGGGGAGGCGTCCGGCTCGGTCTCCCCGTCGAGGCGGCCGTCGTCGCTCACCACCGCGGCGAACCCGTGTGCCGGTCCTCCATAAGATGGGAGCGCCCTCCGCCGTGACCCGTCCTCACGGCGCCCGCCCGGCGAAGGAAATGACGCAACGGTGTATCAGCCCCACGTGTTCGCGTTCCCCGAGGACGGCCACCGGCCCCCGGCCCCGCTCAACCCGCCCGGCGGTCCCTCGTTGTGGCTGGTGGACCCGGTGCGGCACGGACGTCATGCGCAGCGGATCGCGCCGGAGGTCCTCGACGACGGCGAACTCGACAGGGCGGCACGCCTGGTCGTCGCGGCCGACCGCAGTTGCTACGTCGCCGCGCACGTGGCCCTGCGGCTGCTGCTCGGAGCGCGGCTGGGGGTCGCCCCCGGGGCCGTCCCTCTCACCCGGGAGCCGTGCCCGTCCTGCGGTGGCCCGCACGGCCGTCCCGCGACAGGCGGCGGTGTTCACTTCTCCCTGTCGCACACCCGTGGTGTGGCGCTGCTGGCGTTCGCGGACGTGCCGGTGGGAGTGGATGTCGAGCATCTCCCGAAGCCCGCGGTCGTATCCGAGATCGCCGGTCAGTTGCATCCGGCGGAGTCGCGCGAGCTGGCGGGACTTCCCGAGGAACAGCGGCCGGTCGCCTTCGGCCGGGTCTGGACCCGCAAGGAGGCCTATCTGAAGGGCGAGGGCATCGGCCTGACCGAGGGCCTGGCCGCCGAGCATGTGGGCACCGGCCCCCGGCCCCTTCCGGGCCCCGCAGGCTGGATGGTCACCGATGTCGAGGTCCCCGCCGGATACGCGGCGGCGGTCGCCGTTCGCGCGGCGGGGCGGCCGCCCGCCCCTGACGGCGACGGGCGAAAATGACGGGGCGCGCAGATCGTACCGACCGACCGATACGGAGGAGTGGCAGATGCCGCAGACACGAGCCGGGCAGCAGGCCCGCCCGGAGGACCTGACCGATGTGGCGCGGCTGGTGACGGCGTATTACACGCTGCACCCCGATCCCTCCGAGCCGGGCCAGCGGGTGGCCTTCGGCACCTCGGGCCACCGGGGGTCGTCGACGGCCACCGCGTTCAACGAGGACCACATCGCGGCGACGAGCCAGGCGATCAGCGAGTACCGGGCACGGCAGGGCACGGACGGGCCGCTCTTCCTCGGGGCCGACACGCACGCACTGTCGGAGCCGGCCAAGGTGACGGCCATCGAGGTGTTCGCCGCGAACGACGTGGCCGTGCTCGTCGACTCCGCCGACGGATACACGCCGACGCCCGCGGTCTCGCACGCCATCCTCACGTACAACCGGGGCCGCACCTCGCACTTCGCCGACGGGGTGGTGGTCACCCCGTCGCACAATCCGCCGGGCGACGGCGGGTTCAAGTACAACCCGCCGAACGGCGGCCCCGCCGGCTCGGAGGCGACCGGCTGGATCCAGGACCGGGCCAACGAGATCATCGCCGGCGGCCTCAAGGACGTGCGCCGCATGCCGTACGTCCGGGCGCTGGCTGCGCCGTCGACCGGGACGTACGACTTCCTGGGCAGCTATGTGGCGGACCTGCCGTCCGTGCTCGACCTGGACGCGGTCCGCGACGCCGGGGTACGCATCGGCGCCGACCCGCTGGGCGGTGCCTCGGTCGCGTACTGGGGCCGCATCGCCGAGCAGCACCGGCTCGACCTGACCGTCGTCAATCCGCTCACCGATCCCACCTGGCGGTTCATGACGCTGGACTGGGACGGCAAGATCCGGATGGACTGCTCCTCGCCGTACGCGATGGCCTCGCTGATCGGGCAGCGCGACCGCTACCAGATCGCCACCGGCAACGACGCCGATGCGGACCGGCACGGCATCGTCACCCCGGACGGGGGGCTGATGAATCCGAACCACTACCTCGCCGTGGCCATCAACTACCTCTTCGCGCACCGGGACCACTGGCCGGCGAGTGCGGGCATCGGCAAGACCCTGGTGTCGTCCGGCATGATCGACCGGGTCGCCGCGGATCTCGGCCGGGAGCTGGTGGAGGTGCCGGTCGGCTTCAAGTGGTTCGTGGACGGCCTGGCCGACGGGTCGCTCGGCTTCGGCGGCGAGGAATCCGCCGGGGCTTCGTTCCTGCGCCGCGACGGATCGGTCTGGACGACGGACAAGGACGGCATCCTGCTGGCGCTGCTCGCCTCCGAGATCCTCGCCGTGACGGGCGACTCCCCGTCCGAGCACTACGCCGCGCTCACCTCCCGGTTCGGCGAGCCGGCCTACGCCCGGATCGACGCCCCCGCGAACCGCGACCAGAAGGCCGTACTGGCCCGCCTGTCCCCCGAGCAGGTCAGCGCCGACACCCTGGCGGGCGAACCGGTCACGGCCGTCCTCACCTCGGCGCCGGGCAACGGGGCCGCGATCGGCGGCATCAAGGTGACGACGGAGAACGCCTGGTTCGCGGCGCGGCCCTCGGGCACCGAGGACGTCTACAAGATCTACGCCGAGTCCTTCCGGGGCGCCGATCACCTCGCCCGCGTCCAGGAGGAGGCCAAGGCCGTCGTCTCGGCGGCCCTGGACGCCTGACAGGACGCGTCACCCCTCGCACCGGCGGGTGCGGGGGGCTCGGCGCGTGGGGCCTGCACACACGCGACTGGCCGGGCACATAACCGTACCGGTCGATAGAACTCCGGGGAAGTCCTGCCCCTCGGACTCCTCTTCGCGTTCCCCGTCGTCCGACGAGCCGTCGTCGCCCACGACCAAGTCCGGTGAGCCGCCGACGCAGCCGCCCTCGCCGCCCCCGTCGTCCGAGGAACCGCCGCCGTCCCCGCCACCCTCCTCCGAGGCACCGCCGACGTCGGAGTCGGCCCCCGAGCCTGTGACTCCGCAGACCGCGGAGTCGCAGGCACCACCGGCGCCGCCGGCGTCCGGGGACGGGACGGGACGGCGGACGGGACCGCGGACAGTACGGCGTAGGGCTCGGCACCGGCAGGATGCCGTGAAGCTCGACGAGACCTGCCCCTGAGCCGGATGGGGCTGCACGAGAGGTAGCGAGCCACCCCTGGATCCGGTGAGACTCCTTCGTGCACGGGTCTTCGGTTGCGAGGCGGCGCGTCTCGGTGCCGGAGCACGAGAGGGGGAGAGACACATGGCGACGTTCGTCCTGGTGCCCGGCGCCTGGAAGGGTTCCTGGGCGTTCGAGGCGGTGGTTCCGCTGCTGGAGCGTGCCGGCCATACCGTTCACGCCCTGACCCTGACCGGTCTGCGGCCGGACGACGACGACCGGACGGTCGCGACTGCCAACCTCGACACGCACGCCGACGATGTCCTGCGGCTCCTCGACCGCCACCACATCACCGGCGCGACGCTGGTGGGCCACAGCTACGCGGGGATGGTGATCGCCGCCGCCGCGGACCGCGCCGGCGGCCGGATCTCACGGCTGGTGCATCTCGACGCCTACGTGCCACGCGATGGCGATTCGTGCTGGTCGTCGACGAACGAGCACTTCCGGAACGTGTTCGCCGCCGGCGCTGCGGCCACCGGCTACGCCGTCCGGCCTCCGGGTGCCGGCGGCGATCCCCGACGCCGCCCCCATCCCCTCGCCTCGTTCCTGCAAACGATCCGGCTCACCGGCGCGGGCGCCCGGGTCCCACGTCGGGAGTTCGTCTACTGCTCGGGATGGGAGGACCGGACACCGTTCGCCGGGCTCCGCACACGTCTCCTGGCCGACCCGGAGTGGCAGGTTCACGATCTCCCCACCGGCCACGACGCCATGCACGAAGCCCCGGAGGCGGTCGCCGCACTGTTGCTCGGCGGATGACGATCGTCAGTGTGCCGGCGGACAGACGACAGGTCGCCGTCGGGGGCCGGTTGGCGGCTGCGGGTGAGCCGCCCGCAGCCGCCGGCCCTCAGGGCGTCGACACAGTGGGCCTGGGCGCCGTCGCCATCCCGCTGCCGATGAAGAAGCCCGGGTGCGGCGGCTGGTTGTAGGCCGTGTTCTGCCATGCCAGCGCCGTGCGGTAAGTGGTGTCGTGCAGCAGTGTGGTGATCTTCGTGCCCGTCTCGTACGGCGTGGAGTAGATGCGCAGAGCAGTGTTGTTCGTGGTCGCCCAGACCACTTCCTCGCGCCAGTCGCCGAACAGGTCGCCCGAGATCGCGGGGGTGGCCTTGGTCCCGTTGTTCGAATGGACCGACGCCCCGGTCAGCAGCCGGGTGTCGCCGGACGTGCCGTACCTGTCGATGTGGGTGCCGTCGAGGAGTTCCCGGGTGGTGTCGCCGTCCCACCAGGACAGGAAGTTGGCGCTGGAGGGCTTACGGCTCGCGACGACGGTGCCCTTGGGGCTGCGTACCCCGTCGGCCGCCGACGACCAGGACTCGGCACCGGCGCTGCCGGACCAGATGTCGTCGCTGACGCCGCGTCCGTTGTCGCCGTCGGCGGGAGTCGACCAGATGATCTGGCCGGTCCTCGCGTCCGCCATCCAGGACGAGGGTTTCGAGCTGTCCTCGTCGACCTTGAACTCCTCCAGTCCCGGGCGGGACGGGTCCAGGTCGCCGACGTGCAAGGCGTCGCCGTGGCCGTTCTTCGTGGTCCACAGGGCGTTGCCGTTGTCGTCGACGGCCATGGCGCCGTAGACGATCTCGTCCTTGCCGTCGGCATCGACGTCGGCGACCGACAGCTGATGGTTGCCCTGGCCGTCGTACCCCTTGCCGGAGTTGGTCGAACTGTTGGTGTCGAAGGTCCAGCGCCGGGTGAACGCTCCGTTCCGCCAGTCCCAGGCGGCGATGACAGTGCGCGTGTAGTAGCCGCGGGCCATGATCAGCGAGGGCCTGGAACCGTCGAGGTACGCGGTGCCGGCGAGGAAGCGGTCGACGCGGTTGCCGTAGCTGTCGCCCCAGGAGGAGACGGTGCCGCGGGCGGGGAAGTAGTCGACGGTGCCCATGGCGGCGCCCGTCTGCCCGTTGAACATCGTCAGGTACTCCGGGCCGGACAGAATGTAGCCGGATGAGTTGCGGTGGTCGGCCGACGAACTGCCGATCACCGTGCCCCTGCCGTCGACGCTGCCGTCGGCGGTCTTCATCGCGACCTCGGCCTTGCCGTCGCCGTCGTAGTCGTACACCTGGAACTGGGTGTAGTGCGCGCCCGAGCGAATGTTGCGGCCCAGGTCGACGCGCCACAACCGGGTGCCGTCGAGCTTGATCCCGTCGACGATCGTGTTGCCCGTGTAGCCGGACTGGGAGTTGTCCTTGGCGTTGGTCGGCTGCCACTTCAGTACGAAGTCCAGTGCGCCGTCCCCGTCGAGGTCGCCGACGGAAGCGTCGTTGGCCTCGTAGGTGTAGGCGACACCGTCCGGGGTCGTGCCGCCGGCGGGCGGGCTGATCGGCACGTCCTTGTAGCCGCTGCGGAACTGGATCGCGTGCACCGAGTCGGCCTGTTCGACGCCGCCGACGACTCCACGCACCGTGTAGTCGGCCGAGTTGGGGGCCCCGGCGTGGAAGTAGTTCGTCGAGCCGGTGACGGGCGAGGCGTTGACCTTGGTGCCGGCCCGGTAGACGTTGAAGGACACGTTGTCGGCGTCGGTGGCGAGCCAGCGCCAGCTGATCAGGTTGCCGGCGTCGGTGTGGACGCTGACGACGCCGCGGTCCAGCGCCTCCGCCTGGCGCGCGGTCGCGGCGTGCGAGGTCTGGCCGGTGACGACCAGTCCCGCGGCGGCCAGCAGACCCGCGGTGAGGGCGCCGAGCAGGGTACGGGTGCGGGTGGTGCGGCGTCTGCGGGGGGATCGGGGATGCTCAGGAGCCACGGTGCGTGCCTTCCGGAGTGGGGGTGGGTGGGTACACCTCAGTGCCCGCCGGGGCCGCAAAGGTTGCCGTCGGGGCGCACCGGATCCGCGGTGGGGCCGCGCGGTCCGGATTCACCCGTCTGCCGCAGCGCGGTGGCGGGCCGGGAGGGGTATGCGCAGGCTGTCCGCAGAGCTGCCGATTCGCAGGGGTGGCGGAGCCAGATGGGGGTGCGACGTGCCGGACGCCGGTGCACCGGTCCCGGGGACGCCCCCGGCGGACGGGATGGCGAGCGCGCTCCTGGACACACTGTTCAGCCAGTCCGCGGTGGGACTGCACGTGCTGGACACGGAGTTGAGGGTGGAACGGGTCAACGCCCTGTCCGACGCGGTCGCACCCGAGCAGATCGTGGGACTGCACTTCACCGAGGCGTACCGGCTCCAGGACCCGGAGGGGTCGGAAGAGCTGCTGCGCGGCGTGCTGGAGAGCGGTGTGCCCGTCCTGAACCGCGTGATCCGCGGGCAGCTCATGGAGGCGCCCGGGCCGGACCGCAGTCTGATGGTCACCATCCACCGCCTCGACTCCCCGGCCGGCCGGCCGCTCGGGCTGCTGCTGGCCGTCGTCGACGTCAACGAACGGGAGAAGTCGCGGGCCCGGGTGGACGTTCTGGCCGCGGTCCGCAGGAATGTGGGCCACTCCCTCGACATGGAGGCGATCTGCCAGGGGCTCGTGGGGGCAATGGTGCCCCCGTTCGCGGACTTCGCCGTGGTCGAGGTGGTGGACGAGGTACTGCGCGGTACGCGCGCACCGCTCAGCCCGGTGCGGCCCGATGTCCCCCTGCGCCGCGCGGCCCAGCTGGGTACCGACGGGGACACGCCCGTGGGCGTGACCCGGCAACTGCCCGAGGGCACTCCGTACGCACTCGTCGCCAACGACCTGCGTCCCCGGCTCGTCCAGCTCCGCCCGGACACCCCGTGGCTGGACGCGGATCCGGTCACCGCGCACACGGTCACGGCGACCGGTGCCCACTCCCTGATCGTGGCACCGCTGAAACTGCACGGGGCCTTCCTCGGCCTGGTGAGCCTGTACCGCTGCAGCGGATCCGAGCCGTTCGACGAGAGGGACCTCACCCTCGCGCTGACCGCCGCCGCCCATACGGCGCTGAGCATCGAGACGTCGCGCCGCTACGCGCACGACCATGTGATCGCCTCGACCGTCCAGCGCAGGCTCCTGCCCCAGCACAACGGCGCCCGGATCGCCGTCGAGACCGCGCACGTGCTGCTCCCGGGGCGCAACAGCGGCTGCTGGTTCGACACCATCGGGCTGTCCGGCGCCCGGACCGCGCTGATCATCGGCAACGTCGCCGGGCACGGACTCCAGACCGCCATCACCATGGGGCAACTGCGGACGGCCCTTCACGCCCTGGCCGGTCTCGACCTGGACCCCGACGAGGTACTGGCCCGCCTGAACGACACGGCGGACCGCCTCGCGCGGGAGCGCCGGTCGCTTCCACCGGGTGACTCGCTGCACCGCCAGCCGCTGACGGCGACCTGTCTGTACGCGGTCTACGACCCCTTCACCCGGACCTGCACGGTGGCGCGTGCGGGGCATCCGGCGCCGGTCGCCGTCGCTCCGGACGGCCGTCCGGTCGCCCTCGACGTGCCCGAGGGGCCGCCGCTGTTCTCCGACGACAGTGCCCCGTTCGCCACGGCGACGATCACGCTCGACGAGGGCAGTGTGCTGGCCTTCCTCACCGGTTCGCTGCTGTCCGGCGACCATTCGGTGACCAGGGTGCAGGACGCTCTGGCCTATCCGGACCGCCCGCTCCAGGACCTGTGCGACGCCGTCGTCTACAACCAGCCCGCCGAAGCCCACCCGGACGGTGCCGCGCTCCTGCTCGCCAGGACGGGCGTCGTCCCGCCCGACCGGGTCGCCACCTGGGAGCTCGCCCACGACCGGACCACACCCGCCATCGCGCGCACCCTGGTCCGCGACCGGCTCGATGGCTGGAACCTCGACGAGGCGACGATCGAGGCGACCGAGCTGATCGTGAGCGAGCTGATCACCAACGCGGTCCGCTATGGAACGCCGCCGCTGCACCTGCGGCTCCTGCTGGACCGCACCCTCACCTGCGAGGTCCACGACACCAGCCCGGTGGCACCGCATCTGCGCCACGCCCGCACCGTCGACGAGGGCGGCCGCGGCCTGTTCATCGTCTCGCAGCTCGCCACGCACTGGGGCACCCGGTACAGCACCGGCGGGAAGGCCTTGTGGACCGAGCAGGAGGTCCCGGCCGACGACGGTTCCTGACGGGCCGGCACGGGCCGCGGGCGGCTCCGCTCGCAGCATCGCCCGGGGAGACGGAGCATGAGGACATGCGCACGGGCACGGAGACCTTCCGCGGGGAACCGCACCCCCTGCGTACCGTCGCGTTCGTGCTGGCCGCCCTGTGCACGCTGGCGATGGCCCTGACCGCGACCGCGCGCAGCACGCTGGTCTCACCGTCCTTCTACCAGTCGGTGCTCGACGACCAGGAGGCCTACGACCGGTTGTACGACGAGGTGCTCGTCGATCCCGAGGCGTCGGGTGTCACCAGGGATCTCCTCGCGCGACTGCCTGTCCCGGAGGCGATCATCACCTCGAACCTCAAGGTGGTGCTGCCGCCGGAGAAGGTCCGCGACCTGACCCATCAGCAGATCGACAGCGTGGTCGGCTATCTGCGCGGCGATGTCGACACGCTGCGCCTGACCGTGGACCTGCGGCCGGTCGCCGACAACCTCGGCGACCTCACCCAGATCTACTTCGGTGATCTCGTCGCCTCGCTGCAGAACCGGGCCGAGCCCGACTTCGCCGCCTTCTCGGCCGGTCTCGACCGGGCGCTGGAGGGTCTGGTGGCCGGGCGGATCCCGGACGGTCTGCCGGCGCTGCCGCTGTCGGCCGGGCAGGCCGAGCAGGCGACGGACGCACTGCTGCGGTCGGTGCCGGCGGACAGCCGGGCGGCGCTGCGCCCGGAGGTCTCGGTCGCACTGGCCGAGGGCGATGTGGCCACGGCGCTGGCGGCGGTGGCCCCCGGAGCGGTGTCGGAGCGGACCCGCGCATCGGCGGCCGAGCTGCGGGCCACGGTCGGCGACGGCACCTGGGACGTGACCCAGGCGCTCGCCGCTTCGGGGAACGATCTGGACGCCGTCCACCGGGCGCGGGCGGTGACGCACGAGGGCCTCGGTCTGGTCGAGGCGATCGCCACCGTGCTGGGCGTGGCGTCCCTCGCCGTGCTGTGGTTCGCCTCCGCGGCCGGTTCCGGCAGGAGGCTGATGGTGATGGGCTGGGCCCTCGCCTCGGGCGCGGTCCTCACCGGACTCGCGGTACTGATCGCGCGCCTGGTCACCGGCGGACGGGTGGTGACCCCGCCGGACTCCTGGCCGTCGAGCGTGACGGGGCTGGTGGACGACCTCCAGCATGCCGCCTTCGACCGGATCGCCGTCACCGCGCTGACCGCCGCGCTGGTCCCGCTCGTGACCGGAGCGCTCCTGGTGGCGGCGGGCTGGGCCGTCCGGGCACGGCCCCGGCCCTCGTTCACCGCGCCCCGCGTCCGCGGGCTGGCCGCGGGGGCCGGCTGCGCGGCGATGGCGGGGGTGCTGCTCGTACCCCTGGGGGTGAACCGGTCCGTCCCGCGCGTCTGCCAGGGCAGCGCCCGGCTGTGCGAGATGCGGTACGACGAGGTGGCCTACGTGACCTCGCACAACGCCAACTCGACTACGTACGACCGCTTCATCGGTCCGCTGCAGGACCCCGGCATCACGGCTCAGCTCGACGCGGGTGCGCGGGCGCTGCAGATCGACACGTACCACTGGGAGACGTCGCAGGAGATCACGCAACGGCTGGGCATCCCCGACTTCTCCCCGGAGCAGCGGCGGCTCATCGCCTCGGCGATCGACCGGCTCAATCCGCCGCGCGAGGGCCTGTGGCTGTGTCACGCCGTCTGCCGGGCGGGGGCGATCGAGCTGGTGCCCGCCCTCACCGTGTTGGGCACCTGGATGCGGGAGCATCCGAGCGAGGTGGTCACGCTGATCGTGCAGGACGCGATCAGTGGTGAGGAGACCGAAGAGGCCTTCCGGCAGGCGGGGATCGAGGACCTGCTCCACACACCGGACGCCGATCCGGACAAGCCGTGGCCGACGCTCGGCGAGATGGTCGACAGCGGCCGGCGGCTCGTGGTCTTCGCCGAGCAGGCCGACGGGCCCGCGGCCTGGTACCGCAACTTCTACCGGTACGGGATGGAGACACCGTTCGCGTTCCGCTCCCCCGCCGCGATGAACTGTGTCCCGCACCGGGGCGACACCGGGAAGCGGCTGTTCCTGTTGAACCACTTCATCACGGTCGCGGGCGGCAGCCGGCTGGACGCGGGGAAGATCAACGCCCGTGACTGGGTGCTTGACCGGGCTCACCGGTGCGAGCGGGAGCGGGGCAGTCCGGTGAACTTCGTCGCCGTCGACTACACGACGATCGGGGATGTGCGCGGGGCGGTGGCAGCGCTCAACGAAGAGCGGGTGAAGGCGGCCGGCGCATCCTGACGCGGACATGGGTGCGGCGCACCACGGCGGTCGGGCCGTGGTGCGCCGCGGTCAGGGCGTCGGCAGGCGCCCAGGGTTCAGGGGGCGGCTGCCGACGGGTCAGCGGCGGCCGCCGTAGCGGTGGCCCCAGGACTTGGAGTCGACCTTGTGGCCGTTCGTGTCACGCAGGGTCGCCGTGTCGCTGTTGTCCCAGACGTAGCGGCGGAGGTCCTGGTAGACGTCGGTGCGGGTGTCGCGGCCGACGCCGGTGTGCACACGCACCGAGGAGCGGCCGGGCAGCCGGAGGTCGAACCGGTAGGTGCGGCGGCTCTCGTCGCGGAGGGTCCAGCCGCGCAGGTTGACCGAGTGGCGGCTCGTGTTGGTGACGGTGACCCACTCGCCGTTCAGGCTCCGGTTGGAACCGTTGTCGCGGCCGGGGCTGTTGTACTGGATCTTGCCCAGAACGACGGCCGAGTGTTGGGCGTGACCGCGTCCGTGGCCGTGGCCGTTGCCGTGGCCGTGGCCGTTGCCGTGGCCGTGGCCGTGGCCGTGGCCGTCGGCGACCGCCGGGAGGGCGGCGGCAGCGACCAGTGCGCCGGAGGCGAGAACGGCGGCGGTGATCCGTCGTGCGGAACGGGACATGAAGACCCCTCAAGTGCAGGCCCGGGCCTGTGGTCCGGGCGTTGTTCGGCCCCGGCGTGGTGCCGGGAAGGCATACTTTGACCCGGTTGCCCGGTGGCCGGAAAGTGCCCCGGAGTCGTGTTACAAGATGCAGACATTTCCGTCACACGCGGTTGTAAGCGACATCCACCGAAACCTCCGGGTACCTGTCAATCGCTGCCCGCTGCACCCACCCCTACGACGCCGGGTTGACGGAAGCCGGGGCGCCGCCGACCGCCCGTCACGCGTCCGCCGGGGCCCGGCCGGCCGGGCCCCGGAATCCGTAACAGCAGCCGCCCGGCCAGATCTGAACACCCGTTCCGCTACCCCGGGAAAGCAGCACGAAAGTTCCCTCGAACACCGGCCGAGGACCGTCACATCCGTCCGTCCGGACGCCTCCCGGACCAGCCGAGCAGGACCACCGAGCAGACCGCGGCGAACGCGCACCAGGTGGAGATGAACTCCAGGCGCCACAGCGCGGCGCAGACCGCGGCCCCGCCCGCGGCCAGCACGCCGAGCCACACCAGCACCCGGTCACCGGACAGGAGCAACGCTCCGACGGTGGCCAGGAGGTAGCCCGCCACGAGCAGTTCGGCACGCGGCAGTTCGAGGACGTACCCGAGGGTGTGCCCACGGACCTGCGCCGTCACCGGCCGGGTCGCCAGACTGTGCGCGAGGGCGGCCGAGGTCGCCACCCCCGCCGCCAGCGGCACCGCGAGCCGGCGCCGGGCCTGCGGCGGGGCCGCACACAGCACGCCCAGCGGCACCCACAGCGCCAGGACCGGCAGGGCGATGACCGCCCAGGCAACGGTCGCCGGTCCGGCCCCGCCGTCCGTCCGCCAGACCACGGACTCGATGATCTGGTGGGCCCCCAGGAGCAGCGGCAGCGCCGCCAGCGGGAGGTCCCGGGCCCGGCGGGCGCGGGCCACGCAGGCCGCACCGACCGCCGCAATCGCCGTACCCGCGACGAGGTCGGCGGTCGCACTCCAGCACATGGCGTCACCCGGGGTTTCTCGTCCGTTGGCAGCCGGTCTCCGCCACGGCCGCTCCCCCGGTCACGCTACGGCCCGCTCCGGCGGCCACCGAACCATGACACTCCCACTTCTTGACCGGTCCATGCCGTTGACGTACCGTCACCGCTGTTCGCACACAAGAACTCAGTTCACCATACGGAACATCATGGGACGTCGTTCCGATGGTCGAGGGATTGCCTGCCACCGCACCAAACCACTCATTGGTGCCTGTGGAGGACACCGCAGGCGGTGAAGGGAACACCCCAGTGCGTACCAGAAATCAGCATGCCAGACGCAGAGGCGGCCATGCAGCCGCCGCGTTCGTCGCGATCGCCTCGCTCGTTCTCGCGGGGCTCACGGCCCTCTTCGCGACCGGTTCCGCGACGGCGGCCCCCGCGGCCGGCTCGTACAGCCTGTCGAACGCAGGAAGCGGACTGTGTCTGGAGGTTCCCGGCGCGGGAACCTCCGACGGCGTCCAGCTCGGCCAGCGGTCCTGCAACGGCGCCGCGAACCAGACGTGGCAGCTCAGGACCTCCGGCGCCGGCTACACCCTGGCCGCCGCGCACAGCGCCAAGTGCGCCGGGGTCCGCGGCGCATCGACGAGCGCGGGCAAGGCCGTGGAGCAGCAGAGCTGTTCCGGCGGCGCCGGCCAGGTGTGGACGCTCGCGCAGGTCAGCGGCAGCACGTACCAGGTCGTCAACGCCAACGGCGGCAAGTGCCTGAACGTGAAGGACAGTTCGACCGCGGCCGACGGCCGGCAGCAGCCAGGCCGTGACCTCGACGATGAAGGTCTCCGGCACCTACGACGGGGGCCTGAAGGGCTGCTACGGGAGCGGCGACCTGGGCAGTGACGGCCAGGACGAGGACCAGCCGGCCCTGATCGAACTGGCGGACGGGGCCACGCTGCAAAACGTCATCCTCGGCTCGCCCGCGGCGGACGGGGTGCACTGCCTGGGCGCCTGCACACTGAAGAACGTGTGGTGGGAGGACGTGGGCGAGGACGCCGCCACCTTCCTCGGCAGCTCCTCCTCGCTGGTGCGCACGATCGACTGCGGCGGCGCGAAGCTGGCGGACGACAAGGTGTTCCAGCACAACGGCGGCGGCACCCTGATCATCAAGAACTTCCAGGTCAGGGACTTCGGGAAGCTCTACCGCTCGTGCGGCAACTGCTCGACCCAGTACTGCAGGCACGTCCAGGTGCAGAACGTCTGGGTCACCGCGCCGGGCGACGGCCTCGTGGGGATCAACCCCAACTACGGTGACACGGCCCGCCTCTCCGGCGTGACGGCCTACGACGACGGCGACCGCGACATCGACATCTGCACCACGTACAAGGGCGTGACCAGCGGCGAGCCCAGTAAGACGGGCACCGGCCCGGACAGCACGAACTGTCTGTACGCCACCTCCGACATCACCTATGTCGACTGATCGATGGTGACGCGCCGGGGCTGCCCGTCCCGGACACCGGGGCGGGCGGGTCCTCGGCCGTGACCCGCCCGCAGGAACCGGCGCGGCCTCAGGCCGTCGCATCCGACCACGCGTACGGCGGTGGAACGGGACCGCCCCCCGGCCCCGCGCCGGCCTGGCCCAGCTCGCGGTCGGCCACACTCATCAGCTGACCCGCCACATCCCGCATCGCGCGGCTCGCCGCCAGCTCGTCACCGATGGTGGGCACGTCCGGGTCCTGCGGACTGCATCGGGCGACCCCGTGACCGGTGAGTTTCGCCGTACCCGTGTCCAGCACCGCCTCCGCCTTCGTCGTCCCGTCACCCTCCGACAGATCGACGTGGACCGTCCACTCCATCGTGCGGTTCATCGCGCACCTCCCGGCTCGCACCGGCAGGCAGGCGCCCGCCGCCGTACGGGTCCGTCTCCAGCATCCACCCAACCGGCCCGGCACGCCCGTTCCCGTCCACCGGGTCCGGCTCGGCCTGCGCGGAGCCCCGGACCGAAATAGGATGCAGGGGCCGGGCCCGCAGCAGCAGGGCCGCGGCCCTCGCCCTCCGGGTCGCCGGCGTCGGCCTCCCGGATCGACCCCGCCACGACGGACCCCCGTGGTGCGGATGGCCACCACCTGCCCTGCGGAGCGGCCCATGAACCGGCGTCGTCCTCCCCGCCCGGCCAGTGCCGAGGAACTGCTCACCACGCTCCAGCACCTGACCTCGCGGGCCCGCCGGGAGGTGGAACTGCATCAGGCGCGGGTGGAGCTGGCGGAGGCGTTGCAGCGGGGGATGCTCCCCTCCGCACTGCCGTCCCTGCCCGGTCTGCAGACCGCCGCCCGGTACACCCCCGCGCGCAGCGGCCTGGACATCGGCGGTGACTGGTACGACGGGTTCCAGCTGCCGGACGGTTCGCTGGCCTTCGCCATCGGGGACGTACAGGGCCACGACGTCGAGGCGGCCGCCTTCATGGGCCAGATCCGGATCGCGATGCGCGCGATCGCGGCCACCACGGCCGATCCGGGCGAGGTGGTGGGCCGGACCAATGACCTGCTGCTGGCCGTGGACTCCGGCCTCCTGGCCACCTGCACCTTCGTCCGGCTCGATCCACGGACCCGGGAGTTCCAGAGCGCCCGCGCCGGTCATGTGGGTGCGGTGTGGGCGACGGCCGACGGGCAGTCGGGCGTCGCCGAGGACGAGGGTGGTCTGCCGCTCGGGATCCAGAGCGGTGAGGAGTACCCGGTCACCACCCGGCGGCTCACCGCCGACGGGGCCTTCGTCCTGCTCACGGACGGCGTGATCGAAGGACCCTCGTACCCCATCGACGAGGGGCTCGACGCCGTCGTGCGGCTGGTGCGCTCGCGCGTCGGCGACGACGCGGACGAACTGGCGGACGCGATCCTGGGGACGGCGGAGCGTACCGGGCACGAGGACGACGCCGCCGTACTCGTCCTGCGGCACGCAGCGTTTCCCGCCGCCGCCGGATGAGGCCGCAGCACCGGCGCGTGTCACGCAGCAGCCTCCCCTCACGGCCGGTGTCTCATGAGAACCGTGATCCACAGCGAGAAGAACCGACGCAGGGCCATGGCTTCACTGCGCATCCTGGCCGTCGCCGGTGCCTACTACGCGGCCGCGGACCTGGGCCTCCTGCGGCAGGTGGACGTCCACGGGGCAGTGGTCACACCGCTGTGGCCACCGACCGGGATCGCGCTGGGCGCCCTGCTCTACATGGGACTGCGCGTTTGGCCCGGGATCGCACTCGGCTCCCTGCTCGTCATCGCCACGCTCAGCGGAGCGGTGACGGCGTCCACCACCCTCGTCGTGGCGGGCAACACGCTCGCGCCCGTCTGCGCCTTCCTGCTGCTCCGCAGCGTCGGCTTCCGTACGGAGCTGGACCGGCTGCGCGACGGAATCGTCCTGGTCTTCCTCGGCGCACTGGCCGGCATGATCGTCAGCGCGACCACGGGAACCCTTGTGCTGCTGCTCGACGGCAAACTGCCCGCGAGCGGGTTCTGGTCGGCCTGGGCGGCGTGGTGGGCCGGGGACGTGATGGGTGTGCTGGTGGTCACCCCGCTGCTGCTCGTCCTGCGCAGGCTGCGGATGCCGCGGCTGACCGACCGGTGGGCTGAGGGCGGTGCGCTGCTGGTCGTCGCGGTGGTGGGTACGCTGCTCGCCACCCGCAGCTCGCTGTCGATGCTCTATCTGGTGTTCCCGATCCTCATCTGGGCGGCGCTGCGCTTCCAGCTCGCGGGCAGCGCGCCGTGCGCGTTGCTGATGTCCGTCCTGGCGATCCTCGCGGGGACGGACCGGGTCGGCCCGTTCGCCGGCCACTCCATGCTCGAGGTCATGGTCAATCTCACGATCATGAACGGGGCCGTCGCGCTGACCGCCCTCCTGCTGGCCGCCCTCGTCGCCGAACAGCAGAACGTCCGCCGCCGGATCGAGCGTGCCTGCGAGGAGCTGGCCGACCTGGTCGACCAGCTCGCCCCGGGCAGAGCGGCGGCCGCCTGGCCGTTCCGGTCGAGGGACGAACGCGAGAGCCGCTGATCCCTGGGGAGACGTGTCCGGGTCACCGCCGGAAGTGCATGTCCAGGAAGTCGTTGCGGAAGGTGCCTGCGGGGTCGTAGCGGGCCGTCAGCTTCTCGAAGTCCTCGTAGTGCCCGTACAGCGTGCGCAGGACGTCGGGGCCGGTGCCGAAGACCTTGCCCCAGTGCGGTCGGGCGCCGAAGGGAGCCAGCGCCTCCTCGATCTCCGCGAGCACCGGCGCGACCGCCGCGCCGTCGGGCACCCAGGTGAAGTGGAAGGCCACCGAGTCCCGGCCGGACGCGGGACTCAGCCACAGGTCGTCGCCCGCCACGGTACGGATCTCGGAGATCTGGAGCAGCGGGGTGATCCGCTCGCGGAGCCGGCCCACGGCCTCGTACGCCGCGGCTCCGTCCTCACGTGCCACGAAGTACTCGGACTGCAGTTCGTCGCCGTTGCTGGGGGTGAACTCCAGCCGGAAGTGCGGCAGCCGTTGGTGCCAGGCCCCGGGGACGCCCTGCTGACGGGTGCAGTTCCCGGCCGGCACACCGGGAATGGGGTGGCGCGGGCCGTCGGCGAGCCGTGCGCCGAGCCAGTCGGCAGGCGCCTGCTGCGGCCCCTCGTCCCCCACGCGTTGCTTGAGCCACACCTGACCGACCGGTCCCGGCCGCCAGCCGGTGAAGACGCTGACGCTGTACGCGGCCGACATCACCTCGTCGAATCCGCCGGTCAGCACGGACTCGGGCAGGTCCTCGTAGACCCATTGCCGGACGTCGAACGCGGGAACCAGGTCCAGAGTCAGCCGGGTCACCACACCGAGAGCGCCCATGGACACCACCGCGCCGGGGAAGTCCGCGTCGCCGCGCCGCAGGGTGAGCGTCCCGCCGTCCGCCGTCACCATGTCCAGGGCCCGGACGGCCCCCGCGAGAGAGCGGTTGCCGACCCCGGAGCCATGGGTTCCGGTCGCGCAGGCACCGGCCACCGAGATGTGCGGCAGCGAGCCCAGATTGTGCAGGGCGAAGCCGTTCTCGTGCAGCTCACCGGCGAACTCGCCGAAACGCAGCCCTGCACTGACCGTGACCGCCTGCTCCGCCCGGTCGATGTCGACCACCCGCGGCAGTCCGGCCACCGAGACGAGGTCCCCGGCGGTGTCGGCGACCGTGTTGAACGAGTGCCGGGTACCCAGGGCCCGCACCTCGGTGGAGGCGGCGACCGTCTCCCGCAGTTCGGCCTCGGTACGGGGTACACACAACCGCCTCGCACCGAACGTGATGTTGCCGGCCCAGTTCGTCTCCGCGGGAGTCACCGTGCGTTCCCTCTTTCGCTCGTGCCGGGCACTGTCATCCGGCACCGCATTCTCCCAGACGGCGGCGGTGACCTCGACGGCGAGCGGGCCGGAACGATCAACCGGGCCGCCACGGAAGGTAGTTGGCGGGCAGACGTACATATCCGCACACCATCCGATTCCCGCACGTCCCAAATACCAACAGCCGCCCACAGAACCTGAGATCCAGTACGGAACGGGACGAGTTCCGGGTCGATCCGGCTGTCTGAACTTCACTGGAACTCCAGCGAAATGGCACGTGTGTGGATATCGTGCACCGAGCGAGGGCGCATCCGTCAGTCCACAGGATCGGCGGATGCGCCCCGTTTGTGGAGATGCAACTGTGACTGGGGGGTTCATGGGGCATGTCGAGCTACCCGAATCCGAAATATCAGGACCCGTGGGACTGGCGGGGGCGCCTCGTCCACGGACTGCTTCGAAGCGGCCTCGCAGCCAGGAGTTCGACCGCCTGCGGCAGGGCCCGACCGTTCAGCGCGACCGTTCCGCCCGGCCCGGGCCGAAGTACAGACCCGGCCGGTATCTGCCACTCGTCATCGGTTTCGACCTGTTCGGCCTGGGGATTCCCGCCTGGCTCGTCCTGCGCACCGACGGACAGCCCAGGGCCCTGGCCGGTGCGGTGGCGGCCGCGCTGGTGTGGTCCGGCGTACGGGCCGCGCGCGGCCGGTACGCGGTGCGGGCCGCGGCCCGGCCACCGGGTGCGCTGACCGCGACCGGCGACTGGCTGCTGCTCATCGGGCTGATGGCGGTGCTCTGGACCGTGGCCGACGGCACCATCGACCCGGCGACGGCCGTCGTGGCACTGATTCCGGGGCTGCTGGCGACCGCGGCGGCATCCGGCGCGCGCCGCCTGCCGTGGGCCGGGCGGCGCCGGACCGTCCGCCGCGTACTGGTGGTCGGTGAGGCGGTGGCGGTGGACCGGGCAGTGCGGCTGCTCGCCTCGCGGGAGGACCACGGCTACCTCGTGGTGGCCGCCGTGCCCGTGGGAACAGCGGCCCTGACCTGCGAGGCACCGGTGCCGGGGCGGCTCGCGCCCCAGCCCGCCGACGACGACGCCTCCACGGTGCTGGGGGCCGCCTTCGCCCACGAGGCGGACCTGGCGCTGGTGGTGCCGGGACCGCAGCTCGCCGAGGAGCGGTTACGCCGACTGTCCTGGGGGCTGCATGACGGCGGGCTCGACCTGTCCGTGCTGTCGCACCTCTCGGAGATCGCCGAGAGCCGGGTCCGCCCCTCGTCGGCGGCGGGGCTGACCCTGCTGCACATCGTGCCGCCACTGCGGCGCGGGCCGCAGCAAGCCCTCAAGGCGGCGGTGGACCGCACCGGCGCCGTCCTCGGCCTGATCGCGCTGGCGCCCCTGCTGCTGATGGTCGCGACCGTGGTCCGGTTCACCTCGGCCGGGCCGGTCTTCCACCGGCAGATCCGCCAGGGGCAGCACAACCGGCCGTTCACCATGTGGAAGTTCCGCACGATGGTGGTGGACGCCGAGCAGCACAAGGCACAGCTGGTGACATCGAACGAGAACGACGGTCCGATGTTCAAGATGCGCCGGGATCCCCGGGTGACCCGCATCGGCCGGCTGCTGCGCCGCTCGTCCCTCGACGAGCTGCCTCAGCTCTTCAACGTGCTGCGGGGTGACATGTCCCTGGTCGGCCCACGGCCACCGTTGCCGGACGAGGTGTCCCGCTACGACGAGCGTGAGCTGAGGCGGCTCGCGGTCAGGCCGGGGCTGACCGGCCTCTGGCAGGTCAGCGGGCGGTCCGACCTGTCCTGGCAGGAGACCGTGTCGCTGGATCTGTGGTACGTCGACAACTGGTCGGTGGCCACGGACGTGGGACTCATGGCCCGAACGCTGCGCGCCGTCACCGACGGCCGCGGGGCGTACTGAGAGCGGGCGGGGTCGGATGAGGGGGAAGAGAGCGGGCCGGGTGGAGGGTCGCGCTGCCGCGGCCGCCCACCCGGCCCGAGGGTCCGGTCCCAGGGGCCGGTCAGACCTGGGAGCCCCGCTGTTCCAGCCACCAGGCGTGGGTCCGCGCGATTCCGTCACGCAGCGCGACCTGCGGCTCGAAACCGAGGGAGGACAGCCGGGACACGTCCAGAAGCTTGCGCGGCGTGCCGTCCGGTTTGGTCGTGTCCCACTCGACCCGTCCCTGATACGACGTCACATCAGCGACGGTAGCCGCGAGTTCACGGATCGTCAGGTCCTCGCCGGTGCCGACGTTGACGGGTGCGTCACCGTCGTACCGCTCCAGCAGCAGTACGCAGGCGGCGGCGAGGTCGTCGACGTGCAGGAACTCCCGGCGCGGGCTTCCGGAGCCCCAGAGCGTGACGGCCGGGGCGTCACGCTGCCCCGCCTCGTGGAAGCGGCGGATCAGTGCGGGCAGGACGTGCGAGGTCTCCAGGTCGAAGTTGTCGCCCGGCCCGTAGAGATTGGTGGGCATGGCGCTGATGTACGAGGCGCCGTACTGGCGGCGGTAGGACTGGATCTGCACGATTCCGGCGATCTTCGCGAGGGCGTAGGCCTCGTTGGTCGGCTCCAGCGGGCCGGTGAGCAGCGCGGTCTCGGGTATGGGCTGTGGGGCCAGCTTGGGATAGATGCAGGAGGAGCCGAGGAAGAGGAGCCGCCCGGTCCCGGCCGCGTGCGCACCCGCGATCACGCTCAGCTGGATGCGCAGGTTGTCCTCGATGAACTGCACGGGATACGTGCTGTTCGCCATGATCCCGCCCACCTTGGCGGCGGCCAGCACCACGGCGTCGGGACACGCGTCGCGCAGGAAGGCGCCGGTCCGCTCGGCGTCGCGCAGATCGAGGCGGTCGCGCCCTCGGGTGATCACTTCGTGGCCGTCGGCGGTCAGGCGGCGCACCAGCGCCGAGCCCACCAGACCGCGGTGGCCGGCGACGAACACCCGGGCACCGGGGCGTAGCAGGGACGGGACGGATTCCTGGGGAGGGCCGGGGAGATCAGTCGTCATGGCTCGGATTGTGCCAGCAGCTCCATGACGCGGTGACGTTTTACCGCAGATCGCTCAAACTCTGAAATTTCGGATGACCGACCGCCTCGCAGGCGACCACAGAAGGGGGAGACGTGGCGAAGACCGCGCTCATCACCGGCGTGACCGGACAGGACGGTTCCTACCTGTCCGAGCTGCTGCTCCAGAAGGGATACACGGTCCACGGCCTCATCCGCCGCTCGTCGAGTTTCAACACCGAGCGGATCGACCACATCTACCAGGGCCCGGAGGAGGAGAACCGCTCCTTCGTGCTGCACCACGCCGACCTCGCCGACGGAGTGGCGCTGGTGAACCTGCTGCGCGACATCCGGCCCGACGAGGTCTACAACCTCGGGGCTCAGTCGCACGTGCGGGTCTCGTTCGACGCCCCGCTGTACACGGGTGACGTGACGGGTCTGGGCACGATCCGGCTTCTGGAGGCCGTACGGGCCAGCGGCATCGACACCCGCGTCTACCAGGCGTCCTCGTCGGAGATGTTCGGCGCCAACCCGCCGCCGCAGAACGAGCACACCCCGTTCCACCCGCGCAGCCCGTACAGCGTGGCGAAGGTCTACTCGTACTGGGCGACGGTCAACTACCGCGAGGCGTACGGGATGTTCGCGGTCAACGGGATCCTTTTCAACCACGAGTCGCCGCGCCGTGGAGAGACCTTCGTGACCCGGAAGATCACGCGCGGGGTGGCCCGGATCAAGGCGGGTCTGCAGACGCACCTGCACCTGGGGAACCTGGACGCGGTGCGCGACTGGGGGTATGCCCCCGAGTACGTCGACGCGATGTGGCGGATGCTCCAGTGCGACACCCCGGACGACTACGTGGTGGCGACCGGTGAGGGCGTCAGCGTCCGGCAGTTCCTGGAGTACGCCTTCGAGCACGCCGGTCTCGACTGGCGCGAGCACGTCCGATACGACGCGAAGTACGAGCGCCCCAGCGAGGTCGACGCGCTGATCGGGGACGCTTCCAAGGCCGCGGAGCTGCTCGGCTGGAAGCCCGCTGTGAAGTCGCGGGAGCTGGCCCGGATCATGGTCGACGCCGATGTCCGGCAGCTGACCGACCAGCTCACCGGAGCGGCCGTACGGGTGGACCGATGAGCCGCCCCCGACGACTCAGACGCAGCCGGAGCGGCGTTTTCGCCGCCGTTCTGGCCCTCGCGGCCGGGGTCCTGACCGCCTCCGCGGTGACCGCTCCCCCGGCCGCCGCACTGACCCCGCCGGTCGGCTTCACGGCCGACAGCCTCGCCACGTACCAGACCAACGGCATCGTCTGGTCGCTCGCCGAGGCGAACGGGGTCGTCTACGCGGGCGGTACCTTCACCAACGTCCGCCCGGCCGGCTCCCCCGCCGGAAGCAACACCACCTCCGCCGTCAACTTCGCCGCGTTCAACGCGGCCACCGGGGCGCCCACCGGCTGCTCGCTCTCCTTCACGCGTTCCAGCGGCACCGCGACGGTAAGGGCGCTGGCGGTCTCACCCGACAAGTCCACGTTGTACGCGGGCGGTTACTTCAACGCGGTGAACGGGAGCGCCGCGGGCGGTCTGGTCGCGATCAACACCGCCACCTGCACTGTGCGTCCGGGCTTCGCGCCGAACTTCGGTGCGACCGTGCGGGCGCTCGACGTGGCGGCGAACGGCACGGTCTACGCGGGCGGCGACTTCCAGAGCGTCAACGGCCAGACCCGGCGCTTCTTCGGCGCGGTCACGGCGGCCGGTGCGCTGACGGCCTGGAATCCGGACGCCGATGATCCCGGACGGACGCTGAAGGTCACTCCGGACGGGCAGAGCGTGCTGATCGGCGGGGACTTCTTCACGGTGGGCGGTGCGAACTCGCACGCACTCGCGGTGACCGCCGCCGGCGCGGGCACCCTGACCCGCGCGTACCCGGACAACTTCATCCCGTCGTCCGCCGTGATCAAGGACATCGTCACCGACACCGCGTCCGGTGGCTGGTACGTGGGCGGCGAGGGGGCCGGCGGGGCCTCGTTCGACGGACGGCTCGCGATGGATCTCACCACGTTCGACCAGCGCTGGCGCGACACCTGCCAGGGCGCCACGCAGGCTCTGCGGGTCTACCGCGGGGTGCTGTACGCGGGCAGCCACGTCCACGACTGCTCCACCATGGGCGGCTTCCCCAACCAGGTGCGCAAGCACCTGACCGCGCAGTCCGTCGACGATCCGGCGATGCTGGGCTGGCTGCCGGACACGAAATTCGGCATCGGCGAACCGGTGGGGCCGCGCACGCTGACCGTCTCGTCCCGGGGCGGACGCGATTTCCTGTGGGTGGGCGGCGAGTTCACCACGGTCAACGGCGTCGCGCAGCAGGCGCTGACCCGGTTCGCGAACTCCCCGGACACCGGGGCGCCCTCCGCACCCGTGGTCAGCCTCTCCGCGCCGCGGGCCGGCGAGGTGCGCGTGAGCTGGCGTACGAGCCTGGACCTGGACGACAGCCGGCTCACGTACCGGGTGTACCGCGACGGCGGGTCGACGCCGGTCCACACGACGACCGGTTCCTCGCTGTTCTTCAGCCGGCCGCAGCTGACCTTCACCGACACCGATGTGGTGGCGGGCCGCGGTTACGCGTACCGGATCTCCGCGAGCGACGGCACCAACACCAGTGCCCTCTCCGCCAACGTCTCGGTCACCGCGTCCGGTTCGGCGAGTCCGTATGCGGAGCGTGTGCTCGCCGACGGGGCGGATCTGTACTGGCGCTACGACGAGGCGGGCGGCGCGTTCGCGGCGGATGCCTCGGACAACGACGACGGCGGGGTGTACATGAACGCCCCCTCGTACCGTTCCACGCCGTCCGCAGTGACCGGCTCGACGGCGCTCTCCCTCAACGGCACCGACGAGTACGTCTACAGCGACCGGCTGCACCACTACACCTCGCCGACCCCGTACTCCATCGAGACGTGGTTCCGAACGAGCACGACGCGCGGCGGGCGGATCGTCGGGTACGGCAGCAACATCGGCACCGCGCAGGGACACACCAGCGGGATCTCCGACAAGATCCTCTACCTCACCGACAACGGGCGCCTCGCCTTCGGTGTCCAGGTCGGCAGCTCCAGCAGCCGGCCGACGATCACCTCGGCCGCGTCCTACAACGACAACACCTGGCATCACGCAGTCGCCACCCAGGGCCCGTCCGGCATGCGGCTGTACGTGGACGGCGTACAGGCCGGCACGAACACCACCACCGGCAACCGGTCGTACAACGGCTACTGGCGGGTGGGCGGGGACGCCATGGCCACCTCCTGGCCGAACCGTCCGACCAGCACCTACTTCGCGGGACAGGTCGACGAGACGGCCATCTACCCGTCGGCGCTGACCGCCGCTCAGGTGGCCGCGCACCACGATCTGGCGGACACCCCGTCCGCTCCCGGGGACAGCACGGTCACGCTGACGCCGACGGAGGACGCGTACGTCAACGGGGTCGCAGCGAACACCAACTACAACGACAACCAGCTGGCCTCCCGGGGCGCCACGCCCTACCTCGGCTACCTCCGCTTCGCCCTGCCCGACGCCCCGGCCGGCCAGGAGCTCAAGAGCGCCCGCCTCGCCTTCCGTACCTCGTCGGACTCCACGGCGGGCTCGGCCGATCCCCACACACTCGTGCCGGTCACCGGCGCGTGGACCGAGTCGGCGGTCACCTACAACACCCGCCCGTCGCTCGCCACAACGGTGCTGGGCACGATCTCCGGCGCGACCGCCGTCTCCACCGACTACGCGGTGGAGCTGAACGCGCCGGCGTTGGGCGGGGCCCTGGGCTCCGCCTACTCACTCGCCCTCACCAGCAGCGGGACGGACAGTCTCCGCATCTGGTCGGGCGAGGTCGCAACCGCGGCCTACCGGCCGCAGCTCGTTCTCACCTTCGGAGCTGAATGATGAACGAAAGTACGGGGCGCAGCCCACGGGCACGCGGCCGCACGCGTGCCGTGGCCGCCGCGCTCTGCCTGCTCGCCGGGGCCCTGAGCGCCGCTGCCGGGGGCTCCCCGGCAGCGGCCCTCACCCCGCCGGTCTCGCTCACCGCGGACGACCTGTCGACCTGGCAGACCAACGGCATCGTCTGGTCGATGGCCGCATCCGCCGACGGGGTCGTCTACGCGGGCGGCACCTTCTCCACCGTCCGGCCCCCGGACGCGGCGGCCGGGACGTCGGAACAGCCCGCGGTGAACTTCGCCGCGTTCGACGCCGCGACCGGCGCGCCGACGGGCTGCAGCCTGTCGTTCACCCTCTCCTCCGGAACCGCGACCGTGCGGTCCCTCGTGCTGTCGCCGGACGGTGACACCCTTTACGCGGGCGGCCAGTTCGGGGCGGTCAACGGGGTCGGGGTCAGCAACATCGCGGCCGTCGACACGGCGACGTGCACCCCGCGCCAGGACTTCAAGGTCGCCGTCTCGGCGACCGTGCGGGCGCTCGCCGTCACCGACGACACGGTGTATCTCGGCGGTGACTTCAACAGCGTCGCTGGGCAGACCCGGAACAAGTTCGCCGCCGTGACCACCGGCGCCCAGCTCACACCGTTCACGGCGAACACGGACGAGGTCGGCCGGGCCGTGGAGGTCACCCCCGACGGCTCGCACGTGGTGATCGGCGGCGACTTCTTCACCGTCAACGGGACCAACTCGCATGCGCTGGCCGTGGTGGACGCCACCACGGGCGCCCTGGACAAGAGCTATCCGGGATTCATTCCCAACACCTCGACGGTCCAGGACCTGACCTCGGACGCCACGCAGTTCTACACCGCCAACGAAGGCACCGGGGGCGGTGTCTTCGACGGCCGGATCGCGCTCGACCTGACCACCTTCTCCCAGGTCTGGCGGGACACCTGCCTGGGTGCGACCCAGGCCCTGCTGGTGCACAACGGCGTTCTGTACAGCGGCAGTCACGCCCATGACTGCGCGTCGATGGGCGAGTTCCCGGACCAGCCGCGCAAGCACCTGCTGGCCCAGTCGGTCGACGACCCGAAGCTGCTGCCGTGGTTCCCGGACACCAATGACGGCATCGGGGAGCCGGTCGGCCCGCGGGTGATGGCGCAGACGGACAAGGGCGGCCACCACTACCTTTGGGTGGGCGGCGAGTTCACCACCGTCAACGGTGCGGCACAGCAGGGCCTGACCCGGTTCACCGACGGCCCCGACACGGGGGCGCCCTGGGTGCCCAACGCCAGTGTCTCCACGGTCCGCACGGGCGAGGTGGACGTGAACTGGCAGACGAGTTTCGACACCGACGACGGGGAACTGACCTACCGGATCTACAAGGACGGTGCGAGCACTCCCGTACACACCGTCACGGGATTCTCGGTGTTCTGGAACCGTCCGCAGCTCACGTGGACGGACCGTGACGTGGCACCGGGTGAGACGCACACCTACCGGATCAGCGCGAGCGACGGCACCAACACCAGTGCCAAGTCGCCTGCGGTGACGGCGCTCGTGGCATCCGCTCCGGAGGCGTACCCGGCCAGGGTGATCCTCGACGGCGCGTCGCTGTACTGGCGCTACGACGAGGCCACCTCGACGTTCGCCGCAGACGCCTCGGGCAATCTGAACAACGGCTTCCTGCGCAACGCGCCCTCCTACCGGCAGACTCCGGCCGCGATCGCCGGTCCGTCGACCGCCATCGGTTTCAACGGAACGGACGAGTACGCGTACAGCAACACGCCATATCCCTCGTCGGCCACGTTCTCGGTGGAGACGTGGATCAGGAGCACGACCACCAGGGGAGGAAACATCATCGGGCTCGGCAACCTGACCATGGAGAACAGCGGACAGCACGACAAGCACGTGTACATGCGCAACGACGGACGCCTGGCGTTCGGGGTCAACAGCGGTGGCTACCGGGCAGTGGCCACCTCCGGCGCGTACAACGACGGGGCCTGGCACCATGTGGTGGCCACCCAGGGCTCGGGAGGCGTGGCCCTGTACGTCGACGGGCAGCTCCGTGCCACCAACGCGTCGTACACCGGCAACCGGAGCTACCAGGGCTACTGGCGCGTCGGCGGGGACAATCTGTCCGGCTGGCCGAGCCGCCCCACGAGCAACTTCTTCGCCGGGCAGATCGACGAGACGGCGGTCTACCCGACCGTGCTGAGCGGCGCCAAGGTCGCCGCCCACTACGCACTGAGGACGGGTGGATGAGGTATCCGTTCCTGGCCGGCGCCGCCGTCATCGTGATGACGGCGGCGCTGGCCGCCTGCGGCTCGTCCTCGGACGGTGACACGGAGAAGGCGGCCGGCGCAGGTCCGGCGGCCGCGTCGGGCCCGGTGGCCGGATCCGGGAGCCCTTCCTCCACGGGCCCACAGGCCTCCCCCACCAGCGAGACCCCGAAGATTCCCCAGAGCGAACTCACCCCGGCCACCGGCTCGTTCTCGAAGAAGCAGAAGGAGTACCTCGTCGACCGGGTCCCCGAGGGCATGGACCCCGCGGCCGTGCTCCAGACCGGCCAGGAGACCTGCGACCGGCTGACGTATCTCGTCAAGGTGGACCGGGACACGGCCGTCGGCGCGATCGTCACCGGTGAGATCGCCGACGCGAAGCCCGCCGTCGAGCACCTGTGCGTGCGACACAAGGACCTGGTGGAGCGGGCGTCCAGGGGCTACGCCGACGGCACGTACGAGGGCAAGCAGCTCCGTGCGGGGCGCTACCGCGACGTCACCCCCACCAGGAACTGCAGCTGGCAGATCACGGGGGCCAACGGCAAGGACCTGGCGTCGGGCTCGTCCGACGACGGGAAGCGGACGTTGATCACGATTCCGGAGGCGGCCCGCGCCTTCACCTCCACAGGCTGCTACGCCTGGCTGCCCGAAGGGGACAACGGATGAGCAAGCTCCCGATAGCCGTGGCGATTCCCACGAAGAACGAGGGGCTCAACATCGCCGAGGCGGTGAAGTCGGTCCTCGGTCATTTCGAGGCGGTCGTCGTCGTCGACTCGCACAGCACCGACGACACGGCGAAGATCGCCGCGGAGTGCGGGGCCGAGGTCGTCATGTACACCTGGGACGGCGGGCACCCCAGGAAGAAGCAGTGGTGCCTGGACCATGTCCGCACGGACCTGGACTGGATCCTGCTGCTGGACGGGGACGAACGCCTCAGCCCCGGTCTGCTGGCCGAGCTGCGGCAGGTCTTCGCCGATCCGGACGCGCCCAGGCCGGCGGCGTACGACATCCCGCTCGGGTACTGGTTCTCGGGGAAGCGGCTGCGGCACGGCTACACCATCCGCAAGCGCTCACTTACCGACCGCACCCGCAGCCACTACCCGGAGGTGGGCGATCTCGACGCGCCCGGCATCGGTGAGGTGGAGGGGCACTACCAGCCCGTCGCGGAGAGTGCGGGATCGCTCCGCAACCCGATCGAGCACCAGGACCTCGACCCGGTGACCGCCTGGTTCGAGCGGCACAACCGGTACTCGGACTGGGAGGCGTGGCTGGAGCACCACCCCGACGTCAAGGAGCAGGTGCGGCGGGTCAAGTCCCGGCAGGGGCAGCTGTTCCACAAGGCACCGTTCAAGCCGCTGGTGTCCTTCGCGTACATGTACGTGTACCGGCGGGGCTTCCTGGACGGGCGGGCGGGGCTCGACTTCGCCCTGGCGATGAGCTTCTACCGGTGGCAGATCGCTCTCAAGTCGCGGGAGTCCCCGGCTGTCTGACTGATCGGCGCTTCCGGCGGACCACGTCCTCGTAGGTCCGCCGGAGCGTCCGGGTCACGACGTCGATGGTGAAGTGTCCGTTGACCAGCTCCCAGGCAGCCCGCCCCGCTTCGGCGTTGGCTCCCGGCTCCAGCAGCTCCAGGACCGCCTGTGCGACGTTCTGCGCGTTGGCCCCGTCCTCACCCACCCGGCTGTCGATCACCCGGCCGGCGCCGGCCTGTGCGACGTCCGGGCCGAGGCCGCAGGTGCGGGTGATGACCACAGGGGTGCCGACGGACATCGCTTCGAGGACCGAGACGCCCAGGGGTTCCTCGATCGACGGCAGGACGTACACATCGGCCTGCCGTCCGGCGGCCAGCACCTCTTCGTGGCCCAGTGGTCCGACGTGGTCGAGCGAGTCCAGCACGCCCAGGCTGCGGGCCAGCCGCAGCGTGCCGGGGAGCGCGCCGGTGTCCGGCCCGGCCAGGACGAACCGTGCGTCCGGGTGGGTCGCCAGGACCGCGGGCATCGCGGCCACGAAGTCCTCCGGCCGCTTGCGCTCCTGGATCCGGGCGAGGAAGAGCACGGTCGGCGGACGGGCGGGGTCGCGGGCGGGCTTGAACTCCTGCGGACGCACGCCGTTGACCAGGCGCACGGTCCTGGTGAGCGCGACGGGGGCCGCGACGGCGTTCACATCGATCCGTTCGGCCTCGGTCAGGTGGAGCACCGCGTCCGCGCCGCGCAGGACCTTGCGTACGCCGAGCAGGTCGGTCAGCTGCGCGACCCGCTTCTCGGTGGGGTCCACCATGCCGTGCGTCTGGACGACGAGCGGGGTGCGGGTGGCCAGCGCGAGCAGAGCGGCCGGCAGCGTCACCAGGTCGCGCATCAGGTGGACGTGGACGAGGTCGGCGCCGCGCATCATGCGGCGCGCGGTCCGCAGGAGGGCTCCGGAGGTGATGCCGCTGACCTCGAACATCGGCAGCAGGTGGCGGGCCTGGAATAGGTGGACGGGCACCCCCTCCACCTCGTCGGGCAGCGGGCCGTCGAAGCCGTCGCCCAGGGCCATGATCCGAGCGTCGTCACCCCCGGCGCGCTGGACCTTCGAAAGGTTCAGGGCCACCCGGGTCGGACCGCCGAAGGCGTGGTCCGGGGTGTGCAGTGTGACGATGTGCAGGATCTTCACCAGGGTTCCCCTCGACCTCGGCCGGCTGTTCACAGACTAGTCATCACATCACCTCAAGTGGGTTGATTCGTTAAGGTGTTCACAGGCTCACACGTTCACGGAACGGGGGGGAACGATGACGTCCGTGCACCAGGCGCCGCCGTCCGCTTCCGTCCGCGGCAGCGGTCCGCGCCCTACGGTCGAGCCGCCCGCCAAGCCGATGTCCTGGGCGATGCTGTCGCGGGCGATGGCCGTCCCGCTCATCCTGGGGCTGGTCGGCTTCCTGCCTGCGCTGATCGCCGCCCAGCCCGGGACCGGGTCACGGGACACGGCGTACTGGCTGCAGCTGGTGCTGACGTGTTACGCCGGGGCCCGGCTCGCCACCATGATCCTTTCCACCCGGCGGCGGCTGCTCCAGGGCGTCTTCTGGATGTTCGTGTACATCGCGATGGGGGTGGCTCCGTTCGCCCAGGCGGTCATCGGGCAGACGCCGACGCCGCTGGTCGGGCCGCGCTCCGACCTGGTCACGGCGATCGCGCTGATCCTGGTGGGGTGCGCCGCCTTCGACCTGGGGGCGCTGCTGGCGTCCCGGCGCCCGCTGCGGCGGCGCACCGCGGCCCGCGGGGGTGGTGGCGGTCCCGCCACGGCGCACCCGGTGAGGCTTCGGCTGCTGGTGCTGCTCGCGTTCGCGGCGATCGGCTACTACGTGCTGAAGCTCGGCGGGCCCGCCGTGTTCTTCTCCAGCAGGCAGGAGATCAGTGCGTCGGTCGCGGAGAGCGGCGTCGCGTCCGGGGAGTCCAATGTGGGCTCGGCCTTCCTCAAGGGCTTCGGCACGGTCCCGGCCCTCCTGGCGCTGCTCTTCTACACGCGCCGGCTGGTGACCTCGCGCCGGGCGCGGCGCGCGCCGTCCACCGTCCTCGTGTGGATCGCGCTGGCAGCGGTCAACCTGGTCGTGAACAACCCGGTCTCCAACGCCCGTTACTGGTTCCTGACCGTGCTGGTCTCGCTGCTGTTCACGGCGTTCCCCAGCAGCGCGGCGATGTACCGCTCGGTGCTGGCCATGGGGGTGATCGGCGCCCTGGTGCTGTTCCCGTACGCGGACAGGTTCCGCTACGACGACTCCGGGTACCGGCCGGTGCAGTCGTCGTCCGTGTTCGAGCCGCTCGCCACCAAGGACTACGACCAGACGGTGATGTTCGCCAACACCATCTCCTGGGTCGACACCCGCGGCCACACGTACGGCCGCCAACTGGCGGGCTCCGCCTTCTTCTTCGTTCCGCGGGCGGCGTGGAGCGGGAAGCCGGAGGACACCGGGGTGCGCGTGGGGCAGTGGATGGGGATGAACATGACCAACCTCTCCGCGCCGCTGTGGACCGAGCTGTGGGTGGACTTCGGGGCGCCGGGCCTGATCGGCGGGCTCGCCCTGATCGGTTACGCGGCCGCGCGCACCGACCGCCGGTACGCCCGGGCGGTGTCGCGGGACGGGCCGGGGCCCGGCAGCGTTCTGGCGATCGCGGCGCCGCTGATCGCGGGATACACGTTCATCCTGCTGCGCGGGCCGCTGCTCCAGGCCGTCGGGAAGCTCGCCATCGCGGCGTTGTGCCTGGCGCTCGTCACGAGTTTCACGGACCGGAGCCGACGGCGGTCGCACTGACCGGGGCGGGTCCGGGCCGGCTGCGGCGGGTCAGCCGGGCCACCCGGGTCCAGGTGGCGACCGCCTTGCAGACGGATCCCAGGCACAGGCCCCAGGCGGCGCCCATCACCCCGCCGACCAGATAGCCGCCGGCGAGGAAGGCGACCGCGGCGAGGGAGAACACCACCTGGATGGAGAGCGTGGTGCGCGGATCGAGCAGCCTGAGCGCCAGCAGTCCGCAGGTGCCGACGGCCATGGCCGCGTACTGACTGCCGGTCGCCGGGAGGAGCGCCGCCGCCGTCGGCCAGGTGTCGCCGAGCAGATGGCGGCCGACCGAGCCCGGCAGCAGGGCGAGGACCGTGGCCCAGCAGGCCGCGGTCAGTGCCAGCAGGGCTGCCAGGGCCGCGGTGGCCCGCACCCTGAGCCGGTCGGTGGCGAGCCGCCCGAGGAGCGGGGGGCCGAAGCCGGTGGCCGAGGAGAACAGCACGTTCAGCGGGCCGAAGAGGGTGGTGGCGCCTCGCAGGGCGCCGACGACGAGGGGGTTGCCGACCGTGCCGAGCCCGAGCACGGAGAGCTGGCTGGTCGCGTTGCCCACGCCGAACTCGACGACGAACCGGCGGCCGAGGTGCCCCTTCCCGAGCAGGGGCTTCAGCCGCACCGGGGTGCCGGCAGTCCTCCGGTGCAGCACGGCCGCGGACAGCAGGAGCGCAGGCAGGGCGGAGAGGCCCCAGACGACGACCAGCCGGGACGCCGGGGTGCCGTGCGGCTGTACGGCCAGCGCACCGAGGACGCAGATCAGCCGGAGCGTGTCGGCGGCCAGCGCCAGGTGCTGGGCGTGCAGGGTGGCGAAGGCGTACCGGGCCGTGTCCTGCGCGAGGACGACCGGCAGCACGAGTCCGAGCATCGCCGCGGCCCGTGCCGTCTCCCCCGGCAGCACCGCGCAGACGGCGGCGAGCAGGCCGCCGATGACAGCCGAGACGAGCAGCGTGAAGCCGACCGCGGACCGGCAGGCGCCGCGCGTCCCGTCGCCCGCCCCCCGGCGCAGCACCAGGGGCTGTCCCGTGTAGGCGCCGGACACCCCCAGCAGTACGGAGAAGACCAGGTAGACGGCGGAGAAGCGGGCGAAGTCGGCAACCGTGGAGAGCCGGGCGGCCACCACCAGGACCAGGATGTTGGTGAGCGCCGCCACCCCCTGGTCCGCGACCGAGCAGACTACCGCGGTACGTGACCTCATCTGTGTCCCGCGGTGCTGCTGTGGTTGCTGCCGCCGTGTCCGTTGCCGCTGTCCAGCGTGCGCAGGCCGAGCGTCTCGGTGGGGTCGCCGGTGTGGGCTGCGCCGTCCGCCCGGTCGATGCCTTCCGCCTCCGCGCCGTCCTGCCCCTGCGGGGGTTCCGACCGGCCGCGGCCGCGGCCTTTGGCCGCCTTCCGGCGGGCCCGTCGCTCCACGCGTCCGTAGCCGGGGTGCAGCAGGGTGCCGAGGACGGAGCCGCCCGCGGCGCCGATGATCTCGCGGATCCGCTCCAGGTCGCTGCGGTGCACCTCGCGCGGGTCGCAGACCACGACCACGCCCTCGACGCGGTCGATGAGCGCGACGGCGTCGGCGTACGAGAGCACGGGCGGGGCGAGCACGATGACGACGGCTCCCGGCCGGCCGCCCTCGGCGAGGATGCGGCCGACGGGCGCGGAGGTCAGGGCACGCGGCACGTTGTCCGTACGGCGGCCGGCGACCAGGGTGAAGGCCCCCGATCCCGGCACGTCCACATTGGTACGGCTGTCCGAGGGCCAGGTGCGCTCGTCGCGCTCGGCGGCCCAGCTCGGCCGGCCGCGGCCCGCCGCGCCGAGTGTCCCGGCCAGGGTCGGGGCCCTCAGGTCCGCCTCGACCAGCAGGACGTCGCGCCCCATCTCGGCGAAGGCGGCGGCGAGGTTGGCCGCCGCGGCGGTCGCCATGTGGTTGTCGCCGCGGGGCGCCGTGACCAGGAGCCGGCGGCGTTCGGTGAAGGAGGGGTCGTACGCAAGCCGGAAGGCCACCGCCCGGTACTCCTCGGCCAGTCTGCTGCCGCCGCGCCCGATGGCGAGCAGGGTTCCGGCCGCGGCGCGTTCCCTGGGCAGGGTGCCGAGCAGCGGGGCTCCGAGCGAGCGGACGAGTTCCCTGGTGGAGCGGACGGCGGGGTCGAAGACGAGCCGTACCCAGGACAGCAGCAGGCCGAGCGCGAGACCGACGACGCCGCCGAGTCCCAGGAGCAGGGGCAGCCCGGCACCGCTGGGTGTCTCTGGTGCGACGGGCTTCTTGTTCAGATAGCCAGGTGTGGTGTCGAGGGCCCGCAACTCCGAGATCTTCTGGCTCAGTTCGGAGATGGACACGATGAGGTTGGCCCGCGCGCTGGTGACGTCGTTGCCCACGGTGCCGGTCTCCTGCTCGGCGAGCCGGTCACGCTGTTCGGTGAGCGGCTTCAGCTGGGCGCGGTAGCCGTCGGCCATGTTGTCGATGCTGTTCTCGGTGCGTTCCCGGCGTATCTCCAGATAGGCCTCGGCGAGGGCCTGCGCGCGGGCCCTCGCCTCTTCGGGAGTGCGGCCGGTGTAGGAGAACCTGAGCACCAGGGTGTTGGGCGGGTTGGTGACCTGGAGTCCGGAGAGCAGCGCCCCGACGTCCACGGCGTCACCGGACTTGGCCAGTGAGCCGACGGCGATGGTGCCGACGGCGTCGCTGACGGCGGTCTGGCGCTCGGAGCCGATGTTGATGCCCTTGTCGGCCGAGGCGCCCGCGGCGAAGGGGTCCGAGGTGGCGGAGCGTACCGACACCTCGCCGGTGGAGGTATAGGTGTCCTCGCCGCTCAGGGCGAGCCAGCCCGCGCCGAGCAGTCCGACGACGACGCCGCACGCGAGCAGGGAGCGGTAGCGCAGGAGCTGACGGAACTGGTCCCTCAGCAGCGCGGGTTCGTCCTGGTCCTCCAGGGCGCGGATCGGGTGGGTCATCGGCGGTTTCTCCCTTCGGCGTCCTGAAGGACCTCGGTGAGCAGTGCGTCGAAGCGGGCGAGACCGGCTTCCCGGCTGAGATGACGGACCACGTACCGCGGTCCGTGGGCGCCGAGTTCGGCGGCGGCGGCGGGTTCCTCGATGAGTTTGCGGACCGCGGCGAGCACGGCGGCCGGGTCCTCGGGGGCGACGAGGAGTCCGGCGCCGGAGCGCTGCACCTCCTGGGCGGTGCCGCCCCCGTCGGCCACGGAGGCGATGACGGGGCGGCCCGAGACGAAGTACGAGGTCAGCTTGGAGGGCACGCTCATGTCGAGCACGGACGCGCGCTGGGTCACGGCGAGGACATCGGCGGCGGCCAGGACGTCGGTGAACTCGTCCGCGGCGGCGGGCGGCAGGAAGTCGAGGTTGGGCAGGCCGGACGCGCGGGCCAGCAGGGCGTCGCGCTGGTTGCCGTCCCCCATCAGCACGATGCGTATCTCCGGGGCGAGCCGCGCCGCGTCGACGAGGACCTCCAGCCCCTGCTTGAGTCCCATGTTGCCGGAGTGCAGGACCACCGGCGTGTCCTCACGCCAGCCGAGGCGGGCCCTGGTCGCGGCACGGTCGGCCGAAGGGGCCTGGACATGACACCAGTTGGGCACCAGCCGGATGCGGTCCGGGTCCACGCCGTAGGCGGTGATCCGGGGGACGAAGCTCTCGTGGATGACGCCGACCACTGCCGCGGCCCCGAGCGCGTACCGCTCGGCCCGTGACGCCAGGGCCGCCGCCCTGCCCCCGCCCCGGATGCCGCTCTGCGCGGCGGCGGCGCCCATCAGGTCCTGCACGACGGTTATGTAGGGGACGCCGTGGCGGCGGGCGAGCCGGGCACCGATGACGCCGCCGGCAAGGCTCGGCAGCTGGGAGATCACCGCGTCGGGCCGCAGCGGGGGCGGGGCGGCGATCCCGTGCGCGAGCACGCTCGCCTCGAACACGGCTCTGCGCAGGGCGCTCTGACGGGGCGGTACATAGTGTCTTCGCCGGTGGACGGTGACGCCCGCGCGCTGCTCCTCGGCCCGCCAGACCCCCCGGTACGCCGCCTCGGTCCGCCAGGAGGGGTAGTGCGGCATGCCGGTCAGCACATGGGTGTCGGCCCCGGAGCGGGCCCAGTGCTCGGCGAGCTGTGCGGCGTACGGGCCGATGCCGGTCAGCTCGGGTGCGTAGTTCGTCGAGACCACCAGCAGACGGCGGCCTTCGAGCGGCTTGCGGTGCTCAGTTTCTGGCATCGGACGATCGCCTTCCCCCCGGAGCCACCTGTGTTCCCCCCAAGGAACAGCCCCAAAAGTGAGCTTATCCGTTCACGAGATGCGCAAGTGGTCTTCACAGTAAGGTCGTTGCACCATCAACACCGATACCGATATCCCACCGGACCGGATGCCATGTCCGGACACCTTCCGGCGGGGCACGGACATCACGTTCACACCGTGGGGGGAGAGAACGGATGGTGCACAGGGTCGGCTACGCGCCGGGGGTCTACGACCTGTTCCACATAGGCCACCTCAACATCCTGCGACATGCCCGCAGTCAGTGCGACTACCTGGTCGCGGGGGTCGTCTCGGACGAGATGGCCGCACTCGCCAAAGGTCGTGGGCCGGTCATTCCACTGCCGGAGCGGCTGGAGATCGTCCGGAGCGTGCGGTACGTCGACGCGGCGTTCGTCGAGACCGTCCCGGACAAGGTGGAGACCTGGCAGCAGGTCAGGTTCGACGTCATCTTCAAGGGGGACGACTGGCGCGACACGGAGAAGGGCAAACGCCTGGAGCGCGACTTCGCCGAGGTCGGTGTGGAGGTCGTCTACTTCCCGTACACCGTGCACACGTCCAGCACCCAGCTGCGCCGGGCGCTGGACACGCTGGTCAGTCCGCCCGGAGCGCTCTCAGCTCCCTGAACCACTTGCCGAGGAACGCCACGAGGAACAGCGCGTGCACGGCGGCGAGTGCGGCGTATCCGATCCGGAACGCCGTCTCGTCGCCGAGCAGCAGGAACACCAGGCAGAACACGCCGTAGTCGGCCGGCAGCAGCGCCACGGCCCGCAGCCGGGAGACGGGTGCGGCCGGCGCCCCGCCCTCCGGTGCGGAACGAGCCGCGGCCTTGCCCAGCTGCTCACGCAGCAGCCCGGCGCAGAACGTGAGCACCGCGACGAACAGGAAGCCGAGCGGCAACAGCAGCCAGCCGTCGGAGCCGTGACCGAAGTAGCGGTGGAACGAGATCAGTACGACGGTGTGGACCAGGATCATCTTGGCGCAGTCGACGACGTGGTCCAGCCATTCGCCGTCGGGACCGCCCCGGCCGGTCAGCCGGGCGAGCTGCCCGTCCGCCGCGTCGAGGGCGAACCCCACGGCGAGCCCCAGGTAGACCAGGACCGCCGGCCCCCAGCCGGGGCGGACGAGGGCCACTACCGCCAGGGCGGCGAAGGTGAACGCCGCACTCACCAGGGTGACCTGATTGGGCGTCATCCCGAGGCGGTACGCACCGGCCGCGAAGATCCGGCCGGCCGGCCGGTTCACGTACCGCGAGTAGAGCGACACCCCTTTGGCCGACTTCTGCGCCCCGCGCAGCTCACGCAGCACCGCAACCGTGCTTTCCATACGCCCCCCAGCGTGTCGCCATCGGCTCCGGCCGCGTTTCGACCTCGCCGCCGGAGCCGCATCATGGCATGCACACCGCCCCGTGCGGGAGGGATCACCGTCACCCGGCCCGGACGGCGCGCGGAGCGCAGGCTCCGCGCGCGGGCGCGCCGCGTCAGGCGGTGGCGGTCCGGCACTCCGGGTGGCCCCAGCCCTGGTCGTTCTTGGCGATCATGTCCTTGGCCGCGTACGGCTTTCCGCAGTGGCACCGGCCGGCGAACTTGGCGCGGATGGTCGCGCCGCCGGAACGGGCCGTGCTCCCCGCCTTCTTCTTCGGCGCTCCCCCGGTCCGCCGCCCCTCGGTGGCGCGGGAGGGTGCGGGGACGGGCAGGTCCGCGGAGCCCTGGGAGGTGCCCGCCGCACGCTGGGCGACGGCCACTTCGCTGGCGGCCTGGTCGGCCAGAGCGTTCAACGGGTCGCCGTCCACCTGGTGGGCCGGCACGTACACGAAGGTCACGGCCCGGCCGGTGAGCAGGGAGTCGATACGGGCCACCAGGTCACGGTTGGCGACGGGTTTGCCGGCCGACGTCTTCCAGCCGTTGCGCTTCCAGCCCGGCAGCCACTTGGTCACGGCGTTCATCGCGTACTGCGAGTCCATCCTGACTTCGAGCGCCACGGCCGGGTCGAGCGACTCCAGCAGTTCCTGCAGGGCGGTGAGCTCGGCCACGTTGTTGGTGGCGGTGCCCAGCGGCCCGGCCTCCCACCGCAGCGGCCTGCCGTCCGCGTCGGCCACCACGTAGCCCCAGGCGGCCGGTCCCGGATTACCCTTCGACGCCCCGTCACACGCGGCGATCATGCGCTCGTTCATACCCCTGATCATGCCAGCGCCGGGCCGCCCCGATCACGCCGGTTCCGCAACGGGTGCCCGAACCGCGCCGGTCCGGTCCCCGCACCCACCTCACCTGGCACTTTCACCGTACGTAGCGGTTCGGAATGCGATGCTCACGCAGCGCTGCTTCCCTGAGGGGGCCCGCTCTTCCCTACCGTTCAAGGAGCGACGATGAGCGTTGCAGGAGAAACCGGCCGAGCCCAGCAGATGCGCGAGAAGGCCAAGCACATGACCGAGGCCGCGGAGCGCACGAGCGACCCGGAGCAGCGGCGCCGGCTCCAGGAGAAGGCCCGGAAGCTGCACGAGCAGAGCGAGCAGCCGGCCGGCCGGGGCGGCAGCGACCGCCCCCTGTAGTCACTCGCGGCGCACTCGCGAACGATGGGCTGCCACCCTTCCATGAGGGGGTGGCAGCCCATCGGCGTGCGCGCGGGCGCGGCCCGCCCGGAGGACAGTTGATCAGCGCTCCTTACGATGAGGCCTCACCGAGGACGTCATGTCGTCGTCGCAGAAGTGAGGGGCCCCGCATGAGCCGTCATCCGGTCACCGTCGTCACGGGCGGCAGCAGAGGCATCGGAGCCGCCGTCTGCGCCCGTCTGGCATCCGACGGCCACGACATCGCGCTCGGATACCGCTCCGACGCCCCGGCGGCGGAGAGCGTCGCCGAGGCCGTTCGGAAGACGGGCCGGCGCTGTGTCACGGTGCGGATGGACACGACCGACGAGGCCGGCGTCGACCTGCTGTTCGACACGGCGGCCTCGGAGCTCGGCCCGGTCACCGGTCTGGTCAACAACGCCGGGGTGAGCGGCCCGACGGGCCCCCTCGCCGATGCCGACGCGGCCGGCCTCCGGCGCGCGCTGGACGTCAACGTCGTCGGCTATCTGCTCTGCGCGCGGCGCGCCGTGCGCGACATGAGCCGGTCGGGCGGCGGGGCCATCGTGAACATGTCGTCGGCGGCGGCCACGCTCGGAAGTCCGGGCGAGTACGTGCACTACGCCGCGGCCAAGGCAGCCGTGGACACGATGACCGTCGGACTGTCGAAGGAGGTCGGGCCGGCCGGCATCCGCGTCAACGCGGTGGCCCCCGGCATCATCCGGACCGGCTTCCACGCGGACCCGGAGCGCCCCGACAAGGCCGCCGCCGGAATCCCGCTGGGCCGGCCCGGGCAGCCCGAGGAGATCGCCGGCGCCGTCGCCTGGCTGCTCTCGGACGACGCCTCGTACGCCACGGGAGCGATTCTGCGGGTGGCGGGGGGCCGTTGACCTCCGGCCGTACGGTGCAGCCGTGACCGGTCCCGGCGGGCTCCCGCTGCTCTTCCTCGATGTCGACGGCCCCCTCGTCCCGTTCGGCCCGCGCACCGGCGGGCACCCGGTGTACCCGGCAGGGCCGGGGCCGGCGGGAGCCGGGGCGAACCCGCTGCTGGACAGGATCGACCCGGCGCTCGGGCCCCGGCTGGCCGCCCTCGCGTGCGAGCCGGTCTGGGCGACGACGTGGCAGGACGAGGCGAACGCGGTCGTCGCACCCCGGCTCGGGCTGCCGGAGCTCCCCGTGGTCATCTGGCCCGCCCCTTCCGATGAGGACGAGCGGGACGTGCGGGACGCCCGAGCCGGGTTGCACTGGAAGACACGCACGCTCGTCGGCTGGGCGGCGGGGCGGGCCTTCGCGTGGGTGGACGACGAGATCACCGACCGGGACCGGCGCTGGGTCGCCACACACCACAACGGGCCGGCCCTGCTCCATCGCGTCGATCCCGCGCCGGGCCTGACCGACGCCGATCTCCGGCTGCTCGACACCTGGCTGCGCACCGTGTGACGGCCGCGGGCCGGGTCACACCGGGGCGGTGCCGCGGACCAGCAGGAGCGTCACCGCCGCTGCCGCGACCACGGCCGCCGCGGCGAGCGGCGCCTTGCGCCAGGTCCGGGCGAACAGGAGTCCCGCGAGTGCTGCCGGAGCCGCGACGGCGAGCGTCGCGGCTCCCCAGGGCCCGGGCGGACCGGGCGGGCCGAGGGCCAGGACCGCGGAGGCGGCCACGAGGGGCACCGGCAGCAGCAGTGCGGTGGTGGTGGCTCCCAGCCGGTGCGGGAGGCCGGTCACTCCGTGGCACAGGTCGTCCTCGATGTCGGGCAGGACATCGCCCAGGTGGGCCGCCAGGCCCAGCAGCGCGCCCGCGGTCACCGCCCACCACGTCGGGCCGGGGCGGCCGGGCAGGGTCAGGGCGGCCACGGCGGGCAGGGTGCCGAATCCGATGGCGTACGGCAGCCAGGACAGGACCGTGGCCTTCAGCTTCAGGTTGTACGCCCAGGCGGCGGCCACGGCTGTCAGATGCGTCGCGCCCGCGAGCGGGCCGCAGGCCAGGGAGAACGGAACGCACAGCAGGGCGGCGGTGAACGCCGCCGTCCAGACCGTCCGGCGGTTCACCGATCCGTCGGCCACCGGTTTGCCCCTGCGGCCGGCGGCGGCGTCCCGCCGGGCGTCGAAGGCGTCGTTGCACCAGCCCACGGACAGCTGCCCACTCAGCACAGCAGCCACGAGGAGAGCGCAGCGGAGGGCGTCGAGGCCGACGCCCGCGCCGAGGGCGCCCGCGATGGCCGTCACCGCGACCACCGGCCCCGGATGGCAGGAACGGGCCAGCGCCCCCGCTGTGCGGCGGAGCGGCCACGCGGGCGCGACGTAGGCGCGGGACGGATCCGGAGTGCCCATCGCGTGATCGTAGGTACTCCTGATACGGCGGACCAGACAGCCGCACGGGTTGTTTGCGGTGTTTTGTCCCTCAGGCGGGGCAGGGATGGGCCATGACGCCTGAGAAGCAGGGCCCCGGATGACCCGGATCGCAGCCGTGCACGGCACCCTGGCCCCGTACCGCCACACCCAGCGCGAGGTCACCGACATGGTGGCCCGCACCTGCCTGCCGCCGGGCGCCGACCGTCGCGTCCTGGACCGGCTGCACGAGAACGCCCGGGTGCGTACCCGGAACATGGTGCTGCCTCTGGAGCGCTACGCGGAGCTGGACGGTTTCGGGGACGCCAACGACGTGTTCATCAAGGCGGCCGTGGATCTCGGCGCCGAGGCGCTGCGCGGTGCGCTGCGGACGGCGGGACTGCGGCCGGCCGACGTGGACCTGCTGATGTTCACCTCGGTCACCGGCGTGGCCGCTCCCTCCGTCGACGCCCGGCTCGTGGGCCGGCTCGGCCTGCGCCCGGACGTGAAACGGCTGCCGGTCTTCGGGCTCGGCTGCGTCGCCGGGGCCGCGGGGATCTCCCGGCTCCACGACTATCTGCTGGGCCGGCCCGACGACGTGGCGGTGCTGCTCTCGGTCGAACTGTGCTCCCTCACCTTCCAGCGCGGCGACGCGTCGCCCGCCAACCTGGTGGCGACCGCACTGTTCGGTGACGGGGCCGCCGCCGTGGTGGCGCTCGGCGAGGGCCGGGCGCCGGAGACGGGCCCCGAGGTGGTGGCCACGCGCAGCCGTATGTACCCGGACACCGAGCACGTCATGGGCTGGGACATCGGCGACTCGGGCTTCAAGGTGGTGCTCGATCCCGGCGTCCCCGATGTCGTGCGCCGCCATCTGGCGGACGACGTGAGCGAGTTCCTCGCGGAGCACGGGCTCAAGCCGAAGGACGTGGCCCACTGGGTGTGCCACCCGGGCGGCCCCAAGGTCCTGGAGGCCGTCTCCGACGTCCTCTCGCTCCCCGACGGCGCCCTCGACATCACCTGGCGTTCGCTGGCCGAGGTGGGGAACCTGTCCTCCTCCTCCGTGCTCCATGTCCTGCGGGACACGCTGGAGCAGCGGCGGCCCGAGCGGGGTTCTCCCGGTCTGCTGCTGGCCATGGGGCCCGGTTTCTGCTGCGAACTGGTGCTGCTGCGATGGTAGGTCGGAGGACACATGATCTGGTACACGGCACTGGTGCTGGCCGTGGCGGGCGAGCGCCTGGCCGAACTCGCCGTCGCCCTGCGCAACACGCGCTGGGCGCTGGCCAGGGGCGGAACCGAGTCGGGCCGCGGTCACTATCCGGCGATGGTCGCCCTGCACACCGCGCTGCTGGCGGGGTGTCTGGCCGAGGCCGGGCTGACGGACCGGCCGTTCGTCCCGCTGCTCGGCTGGACGATGGTGGTCGTGGTGGTGGCCGCCCAGGCCCTGCGCTGGTGGTGCATCCGTACGCTCGGACACCGGTGGAACACCCGCGTCATCGTGGTGCCGGGGCTGCCCCTGGTGACCGGAGGACCGTACCGTCTGCTGCGCCACCCCAACTACGTCGCCGTCGCCGCCGAGGGCATCGCGCTGCCGCTGGTCCACGGCGCGTGGGTGACGGCGGTGCTCTTCACCGTGCTCAACACGGCACTCATGGCCGTGCGGGTCCGGTGCGAGGAGGCGGCGCTTGCCTCGGCCGGGGGCGTGCCGGCGTGATCGATCTCCTGATCGCGGGCGGCGGCCCGGCCGGCCTGGCGGCGGCGATCCGGGCAGCCTCGCTCGGTATGGAGGCCGTCGTCGTCGAACCCCGTACCGCCCCCGTCGACAAGGCGTGCGGCGAGGGCATCATGCCCAGCGGGGTGGCCGCACTGCGCGCCCTGGGCGTCGAGGTGTCAGGCCACCCCCTGCGCGGGATCCGTTACGTGGCGGGCGCGCGAAGCGTGGCGGCGGCGTTCCGCGGCCGGGCCGGGCTCGGGGTGCGGCGGACCGCACTGCACACCGCGTTGCACGCGCGGGCGGTGGAGCTCGGCGTCCGGATCGTGCCGGGGAAGGTCGGGGACGTGCGGCAGAGCGCTGACCGGGTCGGTGCCTGTGGACTCACCGCCCGCTGGCTGATCGCGGCCGACGGGCTGCACTCCCCCGTCCGCCGCGGGCTCGGTCTGGACGGTCCCGGAACGGCGGTGCGCCGGTACGGGCTGCGCCGGCACTACCGCGTCGCCCCCTGGACGGAGCTCGTGGAGGTGCACTGGTCCCGGCACGGTGAGGCATATGTGACGCCGCTCGAGGACGGCCTGGTGGGTGTGGCCGTGCTCAGCGGGGGGCGTCTTGCGTACGAGAGCCAACTGGCGGCCTTCCCCGGCCTGGCCGCCACACTTCTCGGCCGGGAGGCCGGTGCCGTGCGGGGCGCCGGGCCCCTGCGTCAGCGGGCGCGGGTTCAGCGGGCGGGACGGGTCCTGCTGGTCGGCGACGCCGCGGGCTATGTGGACGCGCTGACCGGCGAGGGAGTCGCTCTGGCCGTGGCGACGGCCGGTGCGGCGGTGGACTCGCTCGCCGCAGGCCGACCGCAGGACTACCCGGCCGGGTGGGCACGCCTGACCCGACGTCATCGACTCCTCACCGAGGGGCTGTTGTCGCTGGCCCGGCGTCCCGCCACGGCACAGATGATCGTGCCCGCCGCGCATCGCGCTCCGGCCCTGTTCGGTGCGGCGGTGCGCGCACTGCAGTAGGGGCCGTGTTATACCGGGTTCCCGGACAGTGCAGGTCACCCGCCCGGCAGGCGCCCCGGGCACCCCGCAACACCACATGATCATCCTGGCGTTGTTGTGGCAGACTTCGCCGCAGGAGCGGTTTCACCTCATCTGCAACGGAGTTCGCCATGACGACAGGGACGTCCCAGCCCCCGATAGACACCAGCAGGCCGCAGTCGGCGCGCGTCTACGACGCGCTCCTCGGAGGCAAGGACAACTACCCCGTCGACCAGGCGGTGGCGGAACAGCTCCCCATCGAGGCGAAGATCGGCGCCCATCAGAACCGCGCGTTCATGAACCGCGCCACGGCCTGGCTGGCCGGGGAGGGCATCGACCAGTTCCTCGACATCGGCACCGGCATTCCGACCGCGCCGAACCTCCACCAGATAGCCCAGGGGATCAACCCGGCCTCGCGGGTCGTCTACTGCGACAACGACCCGATCGTCCTGCGCCACGCCGAGGCACTGCTGATCAGCCGGCCAGAGGGAGCCACCGACTACGTCCCGGCGGACGTCCGCGAACCGGGCACCATCGTCGAGGCCGCCCACAAGGTCCTGGACTTCCGCCGTCCGGTGGCCCTCTCGATGCTCGGCCTGCTGCACTTCCTCCCCGACGACGTGGACCCGATCGGCATCGTCCGCACGCTGACGGACGCGCTGTCACCGGGCAGCTACGTGGTGCTGTCCCAGGGCGCGTCCGACGTCAACCCGGAGCGGGGACAGCAGGGGGCCGACGAGTACGACAAGGGCGGCATACGACTGGCGCTGCGCACCCGGGCCGAGTTCTCCCTGTTCCTGGACGGGCTGGACATCGCCGAGCCGGGGCTGGTGACGGCCCCCGAGTGGTTCCGTGGCACGCCCGCACCGGAGCCCGAGCACAGCGGGCTGTACGTGGCCGTGGCCCGCGTCCCGTAACAGAACAACAGGAGAAGAAGGGGATCCGCGATGGATTCGGCTCAGCACCCCACTGCCGCGTCGGTGTTCGACGCTCTCGGTACCGACTACGAACGGGCTTTCGGTGAATCGGCCGCACACCGGGCCTCGCTGGAACACCTGCTGGAGCGGCTCGCTCCGGGCAGCCGGGTGCTGGACGTCGGCAGCGGCACGGGGCGGCCGACCGCGCAGACCCTGGCCGAAGCCGGCCACGAGGTGCTCGGCGTCGACGTCTCCCCCGTCATGGTGGACATCGCGTCCCGGCAGGTGCCCGGGGCCGAGTTCCGCTGCGCCGATGTCCGTGATCTGCCACTGGAGGACGGGAGTTTCGACGCGGTCTGCGTGTACTTCGCGCTCCTTCAGCTGCCCCGCGCCGAGCAGAGGGACGTACTGCGACTGGCCGCCCGGGTGCTGCGGCCCGGCGGCCATCTGGCCGTGGCGACGGTACCGCTGGACGTGGAGGGGGTGAGCGGCACGTTCATGGACCAGGCGGTGCAGGTGACGAGTTTCGGCGAGGAGGAGTTCACCGCGCTGGTCGCGGCGACCGGATTCACGGTCCTGGAAAGGGAGAGCACCCTCTTCACCCCGGACCACCCGGCGGCCGTACCGGAACCGCATCTGTTCCTGCTGGCACGGCGGACCTGACAGCACGGCGGACCTGACGGAGCGGCGCCGCGGGGGCGTGAAGTCCCCGCGGCGCCGCACGGAAAGAATCCGAAGGAATCTTCGCGGACGTGTCACGTTTTCCCGTCGGGGCGTTTCAGAGCAGTGCCGGACCGGCCACCGAGGCCGGCGAGAACACACCGGCACCCGCCCGATGAGGAGCTTCCACCATGTCCCTCGCCCACGTCGTCGTCACTCTCGTCGCCGCCGCCATGGCCGGCTACTCCGCCGGGGCCCTGCTCTTCCGCGCCCAGTGGGTGGTCCAGGCCCTCACCGACTACAGCGTCCCCCGCTCCTGGTGGACGTGGCTCGGTGCGGCGAAGGCCGCCGGGGCCGTGGGCCTGGTCGCCGGACTGTTCGTACCGGTCATCGGCCTCCTGGCCGGTGCGGGCCTGGTGCTGTACTTCGCCGGGGCGGTCGTCACCGTGATCCGGGCCCGCTGGTACACACACATCCCCTTCCCGCTGGTGTACGCGGCGCCGGTCGTCGGGGCCATGGTGCTGGGGCTCGCTGCCTGAACCCCGGCTCCGGGCCACCGGACGGCGGCCCGGTTCAGGAATCGCGAAGGCCTCCTGGTTCGCGGCGGGAGGCGAGGTCCAGGGCGATGCGTCCTTGGCTGTGCCGGTCGATCCCGGCGGCAAGGGCCTCCCAGTCCGCGGACGTGAACTTCCGGGAGTCGGCAAGGTGTTGCCGTCCCTGGCCGGCCAGGGACGCCTTCGGGGGGATCGCGTACAACGCCACCACCGGATCGTGCCGGTCGCTGTCGAACACCAGCAGGGCGATGTCCGGCCAGCGCAGTTCGTGCGTGGTCACCCACGCGTCGCGGCCTCCGGAGAAGCGTCGTTCCTCGCGCACGGTGACGCCCTCCCGGCCCGCCGTGATCCGGATGCCTCCGGCGTCGATGGTGACGGGACCGCTGCCCGCGTCCCGCGGAGCGGCCGCCCGGCCACGAGGCGGGGCGGTGCCCGCCGCCGGGCGCGACGGTGCGGGGGTTGTCCGCCGCCGGGGCGACGGAGCGCCCGTCCCGGGGCGCTGCACCGGCCCTGCGATCCGTACGGACAGGAGCAGGTCCCCCGCCGGTTCCGTTCCCCTCCCCGGTGTACCCCGGCCGCGCACCCGCAGAGTGCTCCCGTCCCGGACGCCGACGGGGAGGCGCACCGTGACCGTTCGGGGGCGGCTTCGGCCCAGGCCGCTGCCCCAGCACCGTGGGCACCTGCGCCCCGCGCCTCCTGCGCGGTCACCGGTGCCGGAGCAGTGGGGGCAGTGGGAGCGGGCCCGGAAGCGGACGGGCGTCGCACCGCCCGCGCAAGCCTGCTCGGCGGTCAGCGACACCCGCGCGCGTACCGGCCGCCTTGAACGACGGTCCCTGGCGGCGAGCCCGGCGGCGCCCAGTACGAGCAACGCACCGACGACCATTCCCCCCTTGCCCAGCGCGCGTTGGGAACGCCTCACGTCGTCGACCTCGGCCTGCGTGACCTTGCGGGCGGTGGACCTGTAGTCTCCCCCGTTCGTCGTGACGCAGGTGTTCCCGGCCATCACGCCGGTGTCGCCGCCGCACCTGGCCCCACCGCCGATGAACGTGGCCAGCCCCAGGAAGAGGGACAGGCATCCGACGACAAGGGCCACCAGGGACGCCTGGCGGGTCCTGCTGCTCACCATGGTTCCCCCACCCCTACTCCTCACGAGCGCCTCGGTACCCGCCCCGCGCCCGGTTCACGGTTCAGCGACACGCCACCGGGCGGGGTATGTCTGGTCTGACGCGCCTCACCTGTACGGCAGTTGCACCCGCACGGCCCCAGGATGGCCGAGCCGGTGCGGGAGCGCCCGGCGCGGTGCCGCCTGTCGCTGAGATGCCGAACCCCGCACGAGGACATACCGTCCATGTGGCTCGTACCGCACATCGGGAGGTGCTGATGCGGAAGACGAATCGCACCCGGGGCCGCGCCTCCCACGGATCGGCTCGGCGGGCGGTGGGCCGAAAGGTCACGCCGGGGCTCCGGCGCGTAGCGGCGTTCACCCGTACGGCCGCGCGTTGCGCGTCGGCCGTCGTGCTCACGGTCTCGCTCGTGCTTGTCGCCCCGGCCCCGCCTTCGTACGCCGGCACACCGCCCTTCCGGCCGTCGGGCAGCCGGGGTGCCGTCGCCGAGGGATGCGGCGACGGACCCGCGTCGTGCCACGGCGGCGTGAAGTGGCTGTACCGGTACGACTACTCCCTGGGCTTTCACCCCTTCACCAGCCCCCACGGCGTACGCCGGCAGCTCACTGACAACTTCTGGCTGTTCCCGGTGAGCGGTGGGTGTCCGTCCCGGATCCGGGCGGCGGACGAGTGCGATCTGCTGGGCGGAAACCCGGTCCGGGTGGAAGCCGTCGGTGCCACCGATCTGCAGATCGCGACCCTGCCCGGCCACGACCTGGGAGACGGCCTGCACATCCGCTTCTCGTTCACCCGCACCTTCGGCTTCCACTACCTGGTCGTGAGCGCCTGGCAGGACCGGCCGACCCGTTGCACGGAGAGCGCACTGTGCGCGGTGGCGAGCCGTACGGGTGCCTGGGCGCTGTGGACGGTGCTGTCCGGAACACTGGCGATCAGCGCGTACGCCGCCTGACCGGCCGGGCGGCAGTACGGCGTGCACAGGTGCTGATCGCCACGAAACGGTCATCCGAGCCGCGGGGCCGGCCGGCGCGGAAGGACGGTGCTACTCCTCCGCGCCCCCGCCACTGCCGTCCGGTCCCTCGTCCAGCGCGGACGCGTCCAGTGCGGCCGTGAGCCGGTCGAGGCGGTCGCGCAGTTCGCTGATCTCGTCGAGGTCGAAGCCGGTCGCGGCGGCGATCCGGCGCGGCACGAGCAGCGCCCGCTCGCGCAGGGCCGTGCCGTCGCCCGTGAGGTGCACCTGTACGGATCGCTCGTCGCGGGCGCTCCGCTCGCGCCGTACCAGACCCGCCGCCTCCAGTCGCTTCAGCAGCGGCGACAGGGTGCCGGAGTCCAGCCTCAGGTGCTGCCCCAAGGCCTTCACCGGCAGTTCGCCGTGCTCCCAGAGCACCAGCATCACGAGGTACTGGGGGTAGGTGAGTCCCAGGTCCTTGAGGAGCACCCGGTAGACACTGCCGAAGGCGCGCGACGCGGCGTTCAGGGAGAAGCAGATCTGCTGGTCGAGGCGGAGGTAGTCGGCCTCGGACGGGGCCTGGTGAGCGGGGCTGGGCGTGGCGGTCATGGATTCAGCATAACGCCGGACACCCCATTTGATTGTGCACAACTCAGTTGTGTGCTTCACTTCAGGGGAAGCGGCCGGACACCGCCCGCCGAACATGACCTCCGAGAGGAACGGTTTCCCATGGAATCGATCTACACCGCCGTCGCCACCGCCACCCACGGCCGTGACGGCCGTGCCGTCAGCTCCGACGGCACGCTGGATCTGCAGCTGGCCATCCCCGTGGAGATGGGCGGAAACGGGCACGGCACCAACCCGGAGCAGCTGTTCGCCGCCGGGTACGCCGCGTGCTTCGCGAGCGCCCTGGGCCTCGTGGGCCGTCAGGCCAAGGTCGATGTCACCGACGCCGCGGTGACGGGTGAGGTCGGCATCGGCAAGCAGGGCGAGGGCTTCGGCCTCGCGGTCACGCTGCGGGTGGAGCTGCCCGGGTCGGTCGACGCGGCCACCGGTCGCAAGCTGGTCGAGCAGGCGCACCAGGTCTGCCCGTACTCGAACGCGACCCGCGGCAACATCCCGGTCGAGCTCGTCATCGAGTAGTCGGGGCGGCGGAGTCCGGGCGGCGGTGGCCCCGCCGCCGGCTGCTTCCCTCCCCGCGCCGGGCCCCGCGTCAGGCGTGGAAACCGTTGCAGACGACGGAGGCGTACGCCGAGGGTCCGCCGTCCACGTGATAAATCACGACGGTCCAGTCGCCCCGGTCGTCCCCCACCGGGAGCGCGTCGACGGCGCGTTCACCGAAGTGGCCCCGGAAGTCGTCGGGGTACCTGAGCCTGACGGAGCCGCCCGAGGACCACCGCGCGTAGAGGTCGACCGGCTTGCTGGTGAACCCGATGCCCTTGCTGACGGACGTGAGCGGCCGGCCGGTGGCACGGTCCGTCTCGTGCGGGGGCCGCACCCCGACGGAGATGTAGTAGGGCTTGGGGCGCTTGCCCTCCCCCACGTCCTTGGGACGCAGGGTCACCGTGGCCGTGTCCGAGCCGGTGGTGTGCGAGACGGAGGAGAACAGGCCGTTCGGAGGCGAGTCCTCGGGAAGGCTGTCGAGATCGCAGGAGCCACTGCCGAGGGCGGCCTGCTCCGGATCCTCGGACAGGGTCCAGCGGTCGTGCGAGACGCGGTCGTTCACCAGGTAATCCGGCGGTCCGGCGGTCGTACCTCCGCCGTCAGGACTCCGGCCCCGCGACGTCCCGCCCGCAGACCCGGACGCCGCGGGCTGTCCGGACCGGGCGGCGTCGGGCGTGACCGTGGCGGCCCCCTTGCCGTCCGGTCCGAGGAGCAGCCAGGCCGTCAGCGGTGCGGCGAGCGCCACCGCGCACACGGCGAGCCACGTCGTGCCCCGCGGTGAGCGACGCCGACGTTCGGGGCCGCCGGAAGGGGCCGTGGTGCCGGGTGACCGCCCGGCCCCGTCCTTCGCCGGACCTCCTGCGCTGCTCGCACCCGGCCCGGGAGGCTCCGGCCGGGTGCCGGCCCCCGTTCCCGACGCCCGCACGGTGTCCGGCTCCGGACCGGGCGGGGGCGGCGGGCCCTCGTACTCGGGTACGAGCACGGGGCCGGCCGCCTGCGCCACGGAGCGGTAGTGCGGATCCGACGCCAGCGGTGAGTCCACCGCGCATCCGGCGATCACGGTGGCAAGGTCCGGCCGGTCCGCCGGATCCTTGGCCACACAGGCGCGGATCAGCGCGGCCAGGTCCGGCCGGACTCCTTCCAGGTCGATGTCCTCGTACACGGTCCGGTAGCTCACGGCCGCCGCGTCACCTGTGCCGTACGGTGGCCGGCCCGTCGCCGTGCAGGCGAGGGTCGCGCCCAGTGCGAAGATGTCCGCCGCCGGTCCCGCGTCGTTGCGCAGCAGCACCTCGGGGGCCGTGAATCCGGGTGTCCCGGACGCCGCCCCCTCCTGGGTGAGGATCGTCTGCTCCAGCCCCCGCGCGATCCCGAAGTCGATGAGCTGCGGCCCCTGCGCCGAGAGGATGACGTTCTGCGGTTTCAGGTCCCGGTGCGTGACGCCGTGGACATGGACGGCGGCCAGCCCTTCCGCGAGCGCGGCGAGCAGGCGCAGCGCACTGTCCGGCGGAAAGGGTCCGCCCGCACCCACGGCGCCACGCAGGGTGGGACCGGCGACGTACTCGGTGGCCAGCCAGTAGGGGGACGAGCCGAGGGAGACGTCGATCAACTGCGCCGTGTACGCGCTGCGGACCGTCGCGACCGTCGCGGCCTCCCGTCTGAAGCGGGCCAGCGCGTCGGGATGGTCACTGATCTCGTCACGGATGACCTTGACGGCCACCAGCCGTCCACCGGGAGAGCGGCCGAGGTACACCTGCCCCATGCCGCCCGCACCGAGGCGGGCGATCAGCTGGTAGGCGCCTATTCGCGCGGGGTCCCGGGGCCTCAGTGCGTCCACGGCCCGACTGTGCCACACCCGCTCTCGCGGCGGGCCGACCGGCCGTAACTCGCCTTCCCGTTCCGCCGGGCCCCCGCCAGGTCAGTCGGGAAGCGAGAGCCCCCTGGACACCCGGATCGCGGATGACAGCAGCCCCTCGCGGACCTGGACGGACCGGTACATCCGGTCCGACCGGAAGGAGATCCCGAGGGACCCGATCTGATCGCCGCTGTACACCGGCACCGCGATACACGTGGTGCCGCGGGCGTACTCCTCCCGGTCCATGACGAGCGGCGCGGCCGAAGGGGCGTCGAGCTGCCGGATGAGTTCCTCCCTGCGCGTGATGGTCCTGGGTGTGAGACCGGTCAGGGAGTGCCGGGACAGGTATTCGGCGCGCGCCTCGGCATCGAGTTCCCGCAGCACGCTCTTGCCCAGGGCAGTGGCGTGCCCGGCGTCCTCGAAGCCCACCCAGAGGTCCACGCGGGGGGTCCGGGCGCTGTCGACTATCTCCATGACCCGGATCTCGCCGTCCTCGTACAGCGTCAGATAGACGGCGGCCGACAGATCGTTGCGCAGCGCGGTCAGCACGGGCCGGACGCGCTCCAGCAGGGCCTGGCCGTCCTGCGCCCCGCCCGGCCCGGCACTCGCGTCGGCAAGGACGAAGGTGCCGTCGGCCGGCTCCGTCACATACCCGTCCCGGACCAGGGCGGGCAGCATCTCCCTGACCACGACCAGGGGCAGCCCGGCCTCCCGGGCCAGCTGCTCGGCGGCGGCACCGCCCCCGTGCGCCCCGGCGGCCTCCAGCAGGCGGAGCGCACGCCTGACAGCCGCGACGGGCTCGGGCTCCGCTTGGTCAGACATGCACTCAAGCATCACCCCGGGAAGCCGGAGCGGCAACGCGTCCCCGCGGCGCCGGGCGGGAATACCGTCCGGCGTCCCGGGAGGGGCGGCTCGTCGACGTCGCCCCGGGCCACGCAGACCGCCCACGCCGGTTCAGCCCGTGACGATCCCGGCGACGAGGTTGATCGTGGTGGCCAGGATGCTGGCGCCGAAGACGTACGACAGCAGACAGTGCCTCAGGACGATCGCGCGGAACGTGGAGCTCGACACGTTGGTGTCGGAGACCTGGTAGGTCATTCCGAGGTTGTAGCTGAAGTAGAGGAAGTCGATGTAGCGCGGCAGGGCTTCGGAATTGAAGTCGATGCCGCCCTTCGGCGGCCGGTAGTAGAGGTACGCGTAGCGGGTGGCGTACATCAGGTGGAGTGCGGCCCAGGCCATGAACACGCCGCACAGCGCCGTCGCGGCCGCCGCGTGACCCAGGTCCGACCGGCCGACCAGGAGCAGCAGCACGATGCCGACCAGCCCGCACAGGGCGGAGGTGACGACGACGAGTTCCTCGGTGACGGGGCGGAACTCCTCTCGCCGGGCGTTGTGATGCGTGGTGGCGGCATCCATCGGCCACAGGACGAGCCAGCCCGCCACGACGAAGGCCGTCTCCACCGAGGCGATCCCGGCGAGCAGGCCCAGCGGGGTGTTGGTCAGCGCGCCGACGATCACACCGGTCGCCGCTCCGACGACGGCCGAACCCGCGAGTCGGGAAACCGCGGACAGCGGCAGTCCATGCCTGACGAACTTCAAGATCGACCGCCTCGGTGGCTCGGTGGCTCGTTGGCTCGGTGGCTCGGTGAAGGTCTCGGACTTCCTCCGCGGATACGAGCCGCCCGCAGGCCGGAAGCGTCGTCCTCCTGTGGCAGTACAACGCGATTCCGAAGCCGTCGCGAGAGGTACCGGAGCAGGCCGCCGCCGAGGACCGGGATCCGGGGCTGCGGGGCCTCCGGGACCGGATGGCGGGCCTGGAGGACCGGGCATAGCCTGCCCGAGAGCACCGATGTGTCAGCCACCCCACATGGTTGAAGGGTTGAGGAACTTGAGCGCCACAGGTGACGGCCAGGAGCCCCGGGAGTCCGAAATCGGGCCCGCCCCGGAGGGAAAGCCCGAGTTTCGCCCTTACCACCACCCCGCGGCGGGCTGGGGCGCGGCCAAGAGCGTGAGCCGCTTCCTGGTACGCGAGGGCGCGCTGGTGGACGGCCCGCGGGCGATCATGCGGATGAACCATGAGAACACCGGGTTCGACTGCCCCGGATGTGCGTGGCCCGACGACACCAAGGGCCTGCATCTGGACATCTGCGAGAACGGCATCAAGCACGTCACCTGGGAGATGACGCGCAAGCGGGTCGGACGCGAGTTCTTCGCCGCCCATTCGGTGACCGAGCTGTCCGGGTGGAGCGACTACGAGCTGGAGAACCAGGGCCGGCTGACCGAGCCGATGGTGTACGACCCCGATTCGGACCACTACGTCCCGATCAGCTGGAAGGACGCGTTCGAACTGGCCGGGCAGGCTCTGCGCGAGCTGGCCGACCCGAATCAGGCGGCGTTCTACACCTCGGGGCGGCTAGGCAACGAGGCGACGTTCCTGTACCAGCTGATGGCTCGCGAGCTGGGCACGAACAACCTGCCCGACTGTTCCAACATGTGTCACGAGGCGAGTGGCCGCGCACTTCAGGCGTCCCTCGGCACGGGCAAGGGGACGGTCGACCTCAAGGACTGGGAGTCCGCCGACGCGCTGTTCATCCTGGGCGTCAACGCCGCCTCCAACGCACCGCGGATGCTCACCGCCCTCGCCGAGGCCCACGACCGCGGCGCCCGGATCGTGCACGTCAATCCCCTGGTCGAGGCGGCCGCCACGCGCACCATCGTCCCGCACGACTTCGTGGACATGGCGCTGTTCAAGCCGACCCGGACCAGCACCCTGAACCTGCAGCCGCGCATCGGCGGCGACATGGCGCTGCTGCGCGGCATGGCCAAGGCGATCCTGGAGCAGTCGGGGACCGACCCCAAGGCGCTGGACCAGGAGTTCATCGACCGTCACACCGTCGGCTTCGAGGAGTACCGCACGGTGTGCGGGGCCACGCCGTGGGAGGAGATCGAGACCCAGTCGGGCCTTGGCCGCGCCGACATCCTGGAGGCGGCCCGCGTGTACCGCGAGGCCGACCGCTCCATCGTCAGCTGGTGCCTCGGACTCACCCAGCACGAGCACGGCGTGGACACCGTCCGGGAGATCGTCAACCTGCTGCTGCTCCGCGGCAATCTGGGCCGGGAAGGGGCCGGCCCCTCACCCGTACGAGGACACAGCAACGTCCAGGGCAACCGCACCTGCGGGATCGATCACCGCCCCACCGACGCGTTCCTGGACCGCCTCGCCGAGGTCTGCGGCATCGAACCGCCCCGTGAGCACGGTCTGGACACCGTCCGCACCATCCACGCGATGCGCAGCGGCGAGGTGAAGGTGTTCGTCGCCATGGGTGGCAACTTCGCCCTTGCCGCGCCCGACACCCCGTACACCTACGAGGCGCTGCGCGCCTGCGACCTCACCGTCCAGGTGAGCACGAAGCTCAACCGCAGCCACATCGTCCACGGCAGCCGGGCCCTGATCCTCCCGTGCCTGGGCCGGACCGAGAAGGACCATCAGCGCAAGGGGATCCAGAGCACGTCCGTCGAGGACTCGATGAGCATGGTCCATCTGTCGATCGGGATGAAGCGGCCCGCCTCACCGCACCTGCTGTCCGAACCGGCCATCGTCGCCGGCCTGGCGCGCGCGGCTCTCCCCGGCAGCGCCACGCCGTGGCACTGGTACATCGAGGACTACGACCGCATCCGGGACACCATGGCCCGGGCGCTCGACGGCTTCGAGGACTTCAACCGCCGGGTGCGCCTGCCCCTCGGCTTCCGGCTCAGGCAGCCCGCCCGCGAACTGGTCTTCCGCACCTCGTCCGGGCGCGCCGAGTTCTCCGACGCCGCCCTGCCGGACGTCGTCCCCGCCGCCGGCACCCTGGCCCTGGGGACCATGCGCTCGCACGACCAGTGGAACACCACCATCTACTCCGACAACGACCGCTACCGCGGTATCAAGAACCTGCGCGCACTCGTCTTCATGAACCGGGCCGACATGCGCGAGCGCGGCATCGCCGACCTCGGTCCCGTCGACATCACGAGCACCGCGAAGGACGGCAGCCGGCGCTCCCTCAACGGCTACCTCGCGATCCCGTACGACATCCCCCGAGGCTGCGCGGCCGGGTACATGCCGGAGATGAACGTGCTGTGCGCGATCGGCGACTACAGCACCCAGAGCGACCAGCCGATCATGAAACACGTCAAGGTCACCATCGACCCCGCCGCCTGAACGACGCAGCCCCGGCGGAGATCCGCCGGGGCTGCGTCCTCTCTGCCGTCAGGCCGCGCCGCGAACCGTGCAGTGCAGCGAGTTGTCCCGCACGTCGGCGACGATCGTGTCCCCGGGCTCGGTCTCGCCGCCCAGGAGCAACGAGGCGACGCGGTTGTCGAGCTCGGTCTGTATCGTGCGGCGCAGCGGCCGGGCGCCGAACTCCGGCTGATAGCCGTGAGCGACCAGCAACTTCTTCGCCGCGTCGGTGACTTCCAGGGTCAGGCCCTGTGCGTGGACGCGGTGCTTGCTCCGGTCCAGGAGGTGTTCGACGATCGCCGACAGGTCTTCCTCGGTGAGGCTGTGGAAGATGATGATGTCGTCGATGCGGTTGAGGAACTCGGGCAGGAACCGCCCTCGGAGGTCCTCCATCAACTCGTCCTTGAGCTCGGCCGCGTCACCCTTGTGGGCCAGGATGCGATGGGCGCCGATGTTGGACGTCATGATGACGACGCAGTGCCGGAAGTCGACCGTGCGGCCCTGTCCGTCGGTGAGGCGGCCGTCGTCGAGGATCTGGAGCAGCGTGTTGAAGACGTCTGGGTGCGCTTTCTCCACCTCGTCGAACAGCACCACGCTGTAGGGCATGCGGCGGACCTTCTCGGTGAGCTGGCCGGCCTCCTCGTAGCCGACGTATCCGGGAGGCGCGCCGACGAGCCGGGCGACGGTGTGCTTCTCCTGGAACTCGCTCATGTCGAACCGGATCATGCGGTCTTCCTCGCCGAAGAGCAGTTCGGCCAGTGTCTTGGCGAGTTCGGTCTTGCCGACTCCCGTGGGCCCCAGGAAGAGGAACGAGCCCACCGGACGGTTGGGGTCCCCCATGCCCGAGCGATTGCGGCGCACGGCTTCGGAGACCGCGGTGACCGCCTCGTCCTGGCCGACGATCCTGGCGTGCATCTCCTCCTCCAGCCGGAGGAGCTTCTCCTTCTCGCCCGCGGTGAGCTGGGAGACGGGAATCCCCGTGCGGCGCGAGACGATGTCGGCGATGTCGGAGGCGGTGACCGAGACAACGCCTTCACGGCGCTCCTCGATGCCCGCGAGCTCGCCCTCCACCTCGGCGATCTGCCGCTTCAGCTCCGAGGCCTTCTCGAACTCCTCGCCGGCCACGGCCTGGTCCTTCTCCCGTCGCAGCTTCGCGAGGCGGTCCTCCCGGCTGACGACCTCGGTGGAACGACCGGCGCTGCGCAGCCGTACGCGGGCGCCTGCCTGGTCCATGAGATCGATGGCCTTGTCGGGCAGGAAGCGGTCGCTGATGTAGCGGTCGGAGAGTTCCGCCGCCGCGGTCAGGGCGCCGTCGGCGAAGCGGACCTGGTGGTGTGCCTCGTACGCGTCCCGCAGCCCTTCGAGGATCTGCACCGCTTCCTCGACGGTCGGCTCGGGGATGAGGACGGGCTGGAAGCGGCGCTCCAGGGCGGCGTCCTTCTCGATGTGCTTGCGGTATTCGTCGATCGTCGTCGCTCCCACGACGTGGAGCTCACCGCGTGCCAGTGCGGGTTTGAGCATGTTGCCCGCGTCCATCGAGCCCTCGCCCGTCGCGCCGGCGCCGACAACCGTGTGCAGTTCGTCTATGAAGAGGATGATGTCGCCGCTTGCCGCCTGGACGTCCTCGATGACCTTCTTGAGCCGCTCCTCGAACTGCCCGCGGTACTGCGCACCGGCCACCATTCCGGACAGGTCCAGGGAGACGACCCTCTTGTCCTTCAGGGTGTCGGGCACCTCGCCGGCCACGATCCGCTGGGCCAGTCCCTCCACGATGGCGGTCTTGCCGACACCGGGCTCCCCGATGAGCACCGGGTTGTTCTTGGAACGCCGCGAGAGGATCTCGATGGTCTGCTCGATCTCCTCGGCCCTGCCGACGACGGGGTCGAGCCTGCCCGCCTTCGCTTCCTCGGTGAGGTCCATGCCGTACTCGTCCAGCGTCGTCGACGGCGGCTTCCCGGCGGCGGGGGCACCGTCCCCCCGGGCCGCCTGCTCCGTGTGGCCCTTCAGCTTCTGCGTGTCCATGTCCTCAGCGCGCAGGAACCGCGCGGCGCCGGAGTCGGGGTCCTCCAGGAGTGCGCTCAGGATGTGCTCGGGGCCGATGTAGGACACCCCTGCCGCCTGCGAGTCGCCGTAGGCGGTGGCGAGGGTGCGCTTCGCCGCCGGGGTGAGCCCGGGCTCCGCGGACGGTTCGCCCGCCTCGCGGGGCAGCACCTCGGCGATCCGGGCCGCGAGCGTGTCGACGTCGACACCGGCCTGGGTGAGCAGCCTCCGGGCGGGGTCCACCTGGGTGGCCGCCCAGAGCAGGTGTTCCGTGTCGAGGTCGGCGGTGCCGTTCTCGGCCGCCTTCCCCGCGGCCAGGCCCAGGAGCTCGTGCGAGGACTCCGTGAGCAGGCGGCCGATGGGTACACGTTGCACGGCAGGTGGCGACGAGGAGGGCGACATACCGAAGAACCGGTCGAACATCTCGCTGAACGGATCGGACGAACCGAAGGGTGAACCGAACGCCATCGACATGTCAGCTCCAGACAAGCATGGGGTCCTCCCACTGAAACCCCATGTGCGCCGCTCTGCAAACGGAGTGGAACCACCCGTCGAAGACGCTGCGGTCGCCCTGGGCGACTGGAGGGACGGGCCGGTCAGAGCTCCGTGGCTGCCGTGAGGGAACGCGGCCGCAGATCGGTCCAGTTGGCCTCGACGAAGTCCAGGCACGTCTGCCGGCTGTTCTCGTCGAGGGCGACCGTCCAGCCTCCGGGCACCGCCACGAAGGAAGGCCACAGCGAGTGCTGGCCCTCACCGTTGACCAGGACCAGGAACCGGCCGTCGGGGTCGTCGAACGGGTTGGTGCTCATATGTCGGTACCTCGCTCGGGTCATGGGTCGAGGATGGAAGGAGAAGTCAAGCTTAGGTTAGGCTCCCCTAATCGACATGAGCTTAGCCGGTCCTTCTTACCTCTCACAAGGAGACGTTCATGCCCCCGGTGACCGAACGGATCCGCACCGAGGACGACTTCGCCGCGTTCGGACTGCACGGCGCACCCGGCACCGACGCGTTCTGGGCGGCGGCGCGCACACCCGTGTCGGTGCCCGCCGGCGACGGCGGCTGGGTGACCCTGTTCCTCCGGCGCGGCTCGCCCGCGAGCATCGGCTTCGAGAGCTGGTCGGAGCCGGTCCCCCTGCGCCGGTGGCGCGACACCGACTGCTGGTACGCCGAAGTTCCCGTGCCCGCACGACTGCGGGTGACGTACCAGTTCCTCGCGGACGGTACTGCGTACGCGGACCCGCTCAACCCGGCCGGTGCCGGCCCGGACCGTTCCGTCGCCTCGGCCCCGGACGCCCCTGCCCAGCCGCACTGGCCGCTCGTCGGCGCCGACGACGTACTCCCCCTCCCCGGTACCCGGCTCCGCTGGAACAGCGAACGGCTCGGCGGGAGGCGTACCGTGCGCGTCCACCCGGCGGGCGGCGGCGGGCCGGTGGTCCTGCTGCTGGACGGGGACGACTGGCTGTACCTGCATCCGGCCATGGCCGCGTTCGACTCGGCCGTCGCCGTCGGCGAGATTCCGCCCGTCACACTCCTCTTCCTTCCCGCCAGGGACCGGGCTGCCGAGTTCCGGGCCGGGTCCGGGCTGTGGGAGGCGGTCCGGGACGAACTGCTGCCGCTGGTCACGGAGTCCGGAGTGAGCGCGGACCCGGACCGGCTGGTGGTCGCCGGACAGAGCCTCGGCGGGCTGAGCGCGCTCAACGCGGCCCTGGAGTTCCCGGAACTGGTGTCGCGGGTCGCCTGCCAGTCGGGGTCGTTCTGGTGGACACCTGCCGCGAGGGATCTGGCGGACCCCTTGGGCGGCGCTCCCGGCGGTTCCGTGGCCGCACGCCTGCGGGCACGCCCCGACCTGACCGGGCTGCGGGTCGCGTTCGACGTCGGGGAGCACGAGCCACGGATGCTGCCCCACTGCGAGCTGGTCGAGAGCCTGACCGCAGAGGCCGGCGCGACGGTACGGGTGTCACGGTCGGCGTCCGGCCACGACCGGGCCGGCTGGCGGCACGCCCTGCTCAGGGATGTCGCCTGGGTACTCGGCGAGAGCTCCTAGTGCCACGGCAGGCAACGTTTGCCCCGTCGCGACGCCCGGCACGCACTCTCGCCGCACCGGCCGAAAGCCCGAGTACGTCCGGTACGAGGACTTCCGTCCGGCACGCCGAGAGCACGCACCGGACGCCGCTCCTTCACGGGCAAACGTTGCCCGCCGAGGCACTAGCCACTCACCTCGCCACCGCCCGGCAGTAGGCCTCGTCGGTGGCCAGCAGGTTGCGGTGCGTGTCCTCGGCCGTGATGACGCCGTCGTCCAGGACGAGAACCCGGTCTGCCGCGTCCAGGACGGCCGGACTGCTGGTGATCACGACGGTCGTGCGGCCCCGGCGGAGCTTCACGAGATTGCGCGCGATCAGCTGTTCCGTGACCGCGTCGACGGCCGTGGTCGGGTCGTGCAGCACCAGGACGTCGGTGTCGGCGGCCAGGGCGCGGGCCAGGGACAGCCGCTGGCGCTGCCCGCCGGACAGGTTCGCCCCGCGGTCGCGGACGCCGTGGTCGAGCCCCGCCCGGTGCAGGGCGACGACGTCGGTCAGCATGGACGCCTCCACGGCCTCCGGGACCATCCGGCTGGTGCCCGACGGGTCGATGTTCGTACGGAGGGTGCCCGCGAAGATCTCCCCGTCGTACGGGTTCACCAGCATGTGCTCACGGACCGCTTCGACCGGCAGGTCGGCGATCTCCGTCCCGCCGACCCGTACCGCTCCCTCGTAGGCGTGCGGCGGGACGCTCACCGCCAGAATCGACGCGAAGTCCGCTGCCGCACGCGGCTGGTAGGCGGTGATCGCCACGAACTCGCCTGCCGCCACGCGGCACTTGAGCCTGCGCAATGTCCCGTAGCGCACGCAGTCGATCTCCAGGTCACCGCCGGGGGCCGGGCGCCCGGTCCCCGGTGTCGTCACCGGCGGCGCCGCCAGCACCAGTGCCATCCGCTCGGCCGAGGCGCGCGCCATCATCACGTACTTGGGCATCTCGGAGAACATCTTCAGCGGTTCCATGATGAACTGTGCGAGGCCCACCGCCATGACCAGCTCCCCGATGGTGATCCGCCCCTCGAATGCCAGCCAGCCGGCGGTCAGGGTCACGGCGGCGGCAAGGACCGCGTTGAGTGCCTGTGCGGCGCCGGCGTACGCGCCGTTCACCCTGGCGACGGTGACCGCCTGGTGCTTCGCCTCCGTACTCACCTTCCGGTAGGACACGAACGCCGCGTGGTTGCCGCCGAATCCGTGCAGCGGGCGCAGGCCGGTGATCAGGTCGGCGACCTTCGCACCGGCGCGCGCCACCCGGGCCTGCTGCTCCTGGGTACTGGCGCCGATCCGTTTGGACATCACGCTCAGGATCGTGAGGATCACGACGGTGCCCATGATCACCAGGAGTCCGAGCCGGAGTTCCGCCAGGCCCAGTGCGACGGACGCGACCAGCACCGCGACCAGCGAGCTGATCAGCAGCGGCACCACCTCGATGATGTCGGCGGTGGAGTCGGCGTCCTCGGTGGCGATGGTCAGCACCTCACCGGACTTCAGGTCGATGTCCCTGTCCACCGGCTGGAGTCCGCACGCCGCGACCTCCACCCGCCAGCGGTGCGCCTCGGTCGTGTTGGCCTTCTGCAGGACGCGCATCCCGAACCGCCACGACAGCGACACGGTCGTGATGATCACGGCCAGCGCGCCGATCGACACCCCGAGGGAACCGAGGCTGCGGTCCTGCAGGGTGTGCTCGACGATCAGACCGAGCGCGATGGGGAAGGCGGTCTCACCGGCCTGGTACAGGCCCATGAGGACGGTGCCCCAGGCCATGGCGCCGATATTGCGGCGCAGGGCGCTCCGCAGGATGCCGGCTCCTCGCAGGGGCCCGCGGGTGTCAGCAGTTCGCATCGAGGTGACCGGCAATCGCTTCGGGGGTACGCAGGGTGAGCAGGTCGCGGATCGTGATCACTGGGCCGTACTCCCGGCGGAGCAGCCCGGTCAGGCGCACCGCCAGCATGGAGTGTCCACCGAGGGCGACGAAGTCACTCACCGCGCTGACCTCGTCGTCGTCCAGGTCCAGGGCCTCGGCGAAGAACTCGCACACCGTGATCTCGGTGCCGGTCTGCGGTGCGCGTTCGGACACCGTGGTCAGCACACCCAGCGGCTTGGCCTCCGGCAGCGCCTTGGTGTCGGCCTTGCCGTTCACGGTCAGCGGGATGCGGTCGACCTGCGCGTAGTGCGTGGGACGCAGGAAGTCCGGTAGCGCGGCGGCCACTTCGGCGGCGACGGACGCCAGGCCGGAGCCCTCGAGCACCAGGTAGGCGGCCAGCCGGTACGCTCCGTCGACCTGCGGGTCCGGCTGGGCGACCGCGGCGGCGAACCGCACCGCCGGGTGCGCGGCGAACGCGGCCTCGACCTCGCCCGGTTCGACCCGGTGGCCCCGGATCTTGACCTGCTGGTCGGTGCGGCCCAGGTACATCAGGTTGCCGTCGGGCCGCCGGAGAACCAGGTCCCCGGTGCGGTACATGCGCTCGCCGGGTGCGCCGAACGGGCAGGCGACGAACCGGTGCGCCGTCTGCGCGGGCTGTCCGAGGTAGCCGCGTGCGATGCCGACGCCCGACACGTACAGCTCGCCGGGAACGCCGTCCGGCAGGGGGCGCAGCCACGGGTCCAGCACGTACACCTCGGTGTTGTCGATCGCGACGCCGACGACCGGGTCCTCGCACTCGAAGGTACCGACGCCGAGGGTGTTGATGGTGTACTCGGTGGGACCGTACAGGTTGTAGCCGACCGTGCCCTCGGTCTCCGCGAGCCGCTGCCACAGGGCCGGGGTGACGGCCTCGCCGCCCAACAGCACCAGGGCGGGCCGCCGTTCGGCGTGGTCGAGCAGCCCTTCCGCCACCAGTTGTTGCGCGTAGGTCGGGGTCACGTTGATGACGTCGATCCCGTGCTCCAGGCAGTAGGACACCAACCGGGGTGCGTCGCGCCGCAGTTCCTCGTCGCAGATGTGCACCTCGTGGCCGTCGGCGAGCCACAGCAGCTCCTCCCACGACATGTCGAAGGCGAACGACACGGTGTGCGCGATCCTGAAGCTCCGGTGGCCGTGTTCCGCCAGCACCGGTTCGAAGATCCTCCGCTGATGGTTGATCAGCATGTTGGTCAGCCCGGCGTACTCGGTCACCACGCCCTTGGGCTTCCCGGTCGATCCGGAGGTGAAGATCGTGTACGCGGGGTGCCGCAGGCGGTTCGGATCGTCGGGCGCGTACGTCCGGTACGGTTCGGCCCCGGGCAACGGACGGTCGAGCTCGATCAGGTCACCGGTCAGCCGGGGCGACACCGCGCTCACCGTGAGGATCACGTCCGGGCGGGCGGCGTCGACGATCGCGGCGATCCGCTCGTCCGGGTGGTCGAGCTCCAGCGGCACGTACGCGGCCCCGACGCGCAGCACGGCGAACAGGGCAACGATCGAGTCGAGGGAGCGCGGGATCGCAAGGGCCACGGTCCGTTCCGGCCCGATGCCGCGACCGGCCAGCACTCCCGCCACCGCACGGCTGCGGTCCCGGAGCTGGGCGAAGGTCAGCGCCGAGCCGTGGGCGACGAGGGCGACCCGCTGCGGGTCGCGGTCCGCCGCCCGGTCGAACCGGTCGACGACCGTGTCCGTACCGACGTCCGTACGCGCGGCGGCCTCGGGCAGTGCGCCCACCCCGCGCAGGGCCCCGACCGGGCCGGTGGACGTGGCCACGTCCTCCAGCACACGCAGGTAGTCGTCCAGGAGCCGGCGGGCGCCCACGGGGTCGTCGTCGCGGTGCTCCAGCTTGACGGTGAGCCGGTCGCCGGGCGTGACGACCCAGGTGAACGGGTAGTGGGTCGAGTCGTCGGCCTGCACCGAGGTGATGCCGTGCCTGGCGTTCATCCCGGCGAGCGCGTCCAGGTCCAGGAAGTTCTGGAGCACGAACAGGTTGTCGAACAGGGTGTCGTGTCCACTGGCCCGCTGGATCTCGCCGAGCCCCAGGTGCTCGTGTTCCATCGCCGCGACCCGGGACGCCTGGACGGCCATCAGGTACGCGCCGACCGTGTCGTCCGGCCGGGCCCGCGTCCACATGGGCACGGTGTTGAGCAGCACGCCGACGATGCCGGACAGGCCCTCGCCCTCCCGCCCCGAGACGGTCACCCCGAACACCGCGTCACTGCGGCCGGTGTGCGCTCCGAGCAGGAGGCCGAACGCCCCGGTCAGCACGGAGTTGAGCGTGACGCCGTGCGACTTGGCCGCGTCCCGCAGCAGGTCCGACAGGTCGGCGGACATCGTGTGCACGAGCGCGCGCGGAGTTGCGTCCGTGACGGCCGGCTGCGGCCCGGCGAGCAGCGTCGGGCCGGTCAGGCCGTCCAGGTGCTCCGCCCAGAAGCGTTCCGCGACGGCGGGGTCCTTGGCGGCGAGCGTCCGGGCGTAGTCCTCGAAGCCCGGGGTGAGCGGGGGCGCGTCCAGTGGTTCGCCCGCGACGACGGCCCGGTAGGCGTCGAACAGGTCACGCAGCAGGATCTCGCGGGACCAGCCGTCCCACAGCAGGAGGTGGTAGCTCAGCAGCAGGCCGTCGCGCCCGCCGGGCAGACGTACCACGGTCAGCCTGACGAGCGGCGGCTCGCCCGGGTCGAATCCGGTGTCGCGGTCCTCGGCGCGCAGCGCGTCGGCTTCGGCCTCCGTCGCGAGGGTGACCGTGCGGACGTCGACGCGACGGCCGGCCCGGAGGACCTGGACCGGGTTTCCGCGGTCGTCCGTGGTGAACCCGGCGCCCACGCCCGGGTGCCGCGCGATCACGTACGCCATCGCCTCGGCCAGCGCGTCGGTGTCCAGGCGCCGGTCGAAGGTGAAGTAGCTCTGCGCGACGTAGTGTCCGGCCGTGCCCGCCATCTGGGCCTGGAAGTACAGGCCGCGCTGGAGAGGAGTGACCGGTGCGGTGCGCTCGGCCGTCGTGGAGGCGTCCGCGATGCGCTCCAGCGCGGCCAGCCAGTGCCCGGTGATCGCGTCGGGGATGCCGTCGGCGAGGGTGAAGGCCGCGTGCAGGCTTCCGGTGGCCTCGTCGGTCCAGGCGTTGACCTCGACGCCGTACGGGCTGTCCTCGTCCGCGCCGGTGATGTCCAGGGCCTGGGACTCGTTGCCCCGGCCGAGGTAGTTGAACAGCACCTGCGGGCGGGCGGTCAGCAGCGGGGCCGTCTGCGGGTCGAGGTACCTGAGCCGGCCGTAGGCGACGTGCCCGTCCTCGTCCGGCTGCCGTGCGGCGACTTCGCGCGCCGCCTCGACGGGGTCGGTGTGCGCGGTGAGCCGGACGGGAGCGATGGCGGTGAACCAGCCGACCGTACGGGTGTAGTCGTGGTGTTCCCGCATAGGGACCCGGCCGTGGCGCTCCAGGTCGACCGCGAGATCGGTGGGCGACGGCTGGACCCGGGTGAGCGCGGTGCGCAGGGCGCCGCAGAGCAGCTCGGTGAGACCGATGCCGAGCGCGGCGGGCGCGGTACGTGTCACCCGGGCGCTCACGTCGGGCGCGAGCACGACGGTGGTCGCGCGCAGGCCCTCGACGCAGGGCAGCAGCGCGGGCGCCCCGAGGGTGGTGATCCAGTCCCCCAGGCCGGACGCCCGGGCTGAACGGGCACTCAGCGCTTCGGCGTACTCGGCGTAGGAGGTGGTCGGCGGCGCCAGGACCCCGCCCCTCAGGGCGGCGGCCAGGTCGTCGAGCAGGATCAGCCACGACACCGCGTCGACGGCGAGGTGGTGCACGGTGACCACGAGGGTGCGGCTCTCCGGCATCCAGGAGAACGCGATGACGTCCCCGGACTCGGCATCGAGGCGCCCGGCGGCCTCGTTCGCGACGGCCGTCGCGTCCGTCGTCTCCGCCCGGACGACGGAGACCTCGCGGCGGGGTTCGGTGCGCAGGCCCCACACGCCGTGCTCGATGTGCAGCCGGAGCCGCAGGACGGGGTGCGCGGCCACGACGGCGTGCGCGGCACGTTCGACCTCGGCGAATCCGGCGCCCTCCGGCACCACCAGCGTTCGGGCCTGGGCGAACCGGACGAGCGAGCCGCCCAGTTCGCGCCTGCGCAGGATGATCGGCGTCGCGGGCAGTGGGCCGTCCTCACGTCGGACCGGCTCGGCGGCCGCGGTCTGCGGCGTACGCGAATCCAGCTGCTCGGCGAGTGCGCGCGGGGTCTTGAACAGGAAAACGTCCCGCGGTGCGATGAGAAGTCCGAGGGCCCGGGCCCGGTTGATCACGGTGATGGCGAGAATGCTGTCGCCGCCGGCCATGAAGAAGTCGGTGTCGGCGTCCACGGTGGATCCGGGAAGCACGTCGCCGAAGACACCGACCAGTGCGGCGAGCGCGGAGCCGGTCGCGGCCTCGGGGAGAGCGTCCGTCCCGGCATGCTCGGTCAGCGCCTTGCGGTCCAGTTTGCCGTTGACCGTCAGCGGCAGCGCGTCGACGCGTCGCACCCGGCCCGGCACCATGTGCACGGGCAGCTTCGCGCTCAGCAGACCCGTGAGATCGTCGGGCACCCCGCCCACGACGTGCGCGACCAGGTGGTCGCCGCTGTCCGCCACGGTGACGGCCACGTCGACCACACCGTCGAGTCCCCTGATCGCCGTCTCCACCTCGCCGAGCTCGATCCGGAACCCCTTGAGCTGGACCTGGTCGTCGGCGCGGCCGGCGAACTCCAGCTCCCCGTCGAGCGTGCGCCGGGCGAGGTCGCCCGTGTGGTACATCCGGGAGCCGTCTCCCGCGAACGGGTGGGCCACGAACCGGCCCGCGGTGAGTCCCGGCCTGCCGAGATAGCCGAGCGCCACCTGGTCGCCCGCGACGTAGATGGCCCCCACCCTGCCGGGCGGCACCGGCCGGAGCCGGTCGTCGAGGAGATAGGTGTCGAGGCCGGGGACCGGACCGCCGATCGGACTGACACCGGTTCCTGCGCCGACGTCTGCGCCGAAGGTCTCGTCGCTGAGCACCCGGTGGGTGACGTGGACGGTGGTCTCGGTGATGCCGTACATGTTGACCAGCTCGGGCGAGCCGGTGCCGTACCGCTCGACCCAGCCGCGCAGCCGCGCCGGATCCAGCGCCTCTCCCCCGAAGATGATCCGCCGCAGTGTGGTGGCCGGTTCACCGGCGTGCCGGTCGGCCTCGATGAACCGGTAGAACGCCGATGGCGTCTGGTTGAGCACCGTGACCCCGCGCTCGCGGACCATCCGGTGGAAGTCGACCGGGGAACGCGTCAGCGCGTAGTCCGGTACGAGCAGCTCACCGCCGTGCGCCAGCGCGCCCCACAACTCCCAGACGGCGAAGTCGAAGGAGTACGAGTGGAACTGGACCCACACGTCGTGCGGGCCGAAGCCCATGCCGGACCGGGTGTTCGCGAGCAGCGCCACGACGGAGGCGTGCGGGACGACGACGCCCTTGGGGCGGCCGGTGGACCCGGAGGTGTAGATCACGTACGCGGGGTCGTGCGGGCCGGGGCTCGAAGTCTCCGGCACCGGCCCGTCCGCCTGCGGCAGTTCGTCCCCGAGCACGAGCACCTGGGCCTGCACGCCGGCCCTGGACAGGAGTCCAGTGAAGCGGTCACGCTGCTCACGGTCCACGAGAACGGCCTGCGGGCCGGAGTCGGCGAGGATGTACTCCAGCCGCTCGTCCGGGTACGCCAGGTCCAGCGGTACGTAGGCGCCGCCCGCGGTGACGATCGCGATCAGCGCGACGACCTGCTCCAGGGAACGCGGCACGGCGACGGCGACGCGTGCGCCCGGCCCGACACCGGCCACTCGCAGCGCCTGAGCCAACTCGTCCTTCGCTGCGGTCAGTTCGCCGTAGGTGAGCGACCGGGTGCCGCCGTCGAGGGCGCACTGGGTGACGGCGACGGCGGCCGGGTCGCGGAGTGCGGCGGCGTCGAACAGTGCGCCCAGGGTCGTCGGGATGACCGGTGCGGGAGGCTGGTCGCCCTCGGAGGCCAGGTCCTCGACCCGTGCGTCCGGCCGGGTGAGCAGGCCGGTCAGTGTGCGGGTGAACGTACGCAGGATCGCCTCGGCGCCCGATGTCCGGAGCAGAGCGCCGTCGTGGATCAGGTTGAAGCGCGGCCGGCCGTCGGTGGCGCGTTCCACGACCAGCGTCAGCGGGTAGTGCGGTGCTCCCTCGTTCACGATTCCGGTGATGACCAGTTCGTCGTCGGGTCCGCGCAGAGCGGCCACGTCGGTCGCGACGTCGAACACGACCAGGGTGTCGAAGCGGGCACCGGCGCCGGCCGACCGGCCGATCCGCGCCAGTGAGACGTGCTGGTGCGGCAGCACGGCGCTCTGGTGCTCCCGTACCGAGGCGAGCAGGCCGGACGCCGTCGTGGTCGCGGTCCAGCGCGCACGTACGGGGATCGTGTTGATGAACAGGCCCACCATGTCGGCGATGCCGGGCACATCCGCGTCGCGCCCGGACACGGTGGAGCCGAACACCACGTCCGTGCCGTGCAGGATGCCGCCGAGCGTCACCGCCCAGGCGCTGTGCACGGCCACGCTCAGGGGCACGCCGGCCGTCCGGGCGGCCGCGTCGATGTCGTCCGCCGGTTCCATGGCCGTGTCGGCGAACCGGTCGGACGGGGTGTGCCCCTCGGCGACCAGCGAGGGGCCGGAAAGGCCTGCCAGCTCGTCGCGCCAGACGCGGTCGCTCTCGTCGTCGTCGCGCCCGGCGAGCCACTGCACGTAGTCGGCGAAGCCGCCGGTCCCGTACGCGGCCCCCGGCCGGTGGTACTCGGCCAGCAGCGTGCGGAGCGTCGGCGGCACCGACCAGCCGTCGGCGATGATGTGGTGCACGGTCTGCACCAGCACGTTCCGGCCGGGCCCGCCGCGCAGGAGCGTGTATCGCATGAGAGGGCCGGTGGCCAGGTCGAACCCGGCGCGCCGGTCCCGCTCGGCGTACTCGCGGATCTCGGCGTCGGTGATGCCGGGGCGGTCCAGCGTGGTGAAGGGTGCCTCGGCACCACTCTCCAGCACGGAGACCACCCGGCCGTCGGCCAGGGCCACGAACCGGGCGGCCAGGTTGGGGTACAGCGTCAGCAGCCGGGTGGCCGCCGCCGCGAGCCGTCCGGCGTCCACCTCGCCGTCCAGCGTCAGCAGTTGCTGCTCCACGTAGCTGCCCGCCGAGTCCTCGTCGAAGACCGAGTGGAAGTACAGGCCCTCCTGCAACGGGGTCAACGGCAGGATGTCGTACAGCCCGGGGCCGTCCAGGGCGTCGACATCGGCCTGGGTGAGCGGAAGCGGGCCGAAGTCGCTGGGCGAGTGGCCGCCGCGGTCGAGCGCGGCGAGCCCGGCCAGGGCATCCCGGAGGTACTCACCGACGACGGCGATGTCCTCGTCGGTGAACATGCCGTCGGGCCAGGAGATGGTGGTGACCAGCTCGTACCCGCCGGTCGCGGCCGGTTCGGCGATGAGGTTGAACTCCAGGGCGCGCGGCAGGCGCATCCTCGGGTCGCGCTTCTCGCCCAGCTGCCCCGCCGTCCCGGCGAGCTGCCAGTCCCCGGAGGTGCCCGAGTCGAAGCGGCCCAGGTAGTTGAACAGCACCTGGGGCGCGGGCGTGTCGAAGCGGGTGCCGGCCATGTAGCGCAGGGCGCCGTAGGAGAGACCGTTGCCCGGTACGCGGGCGAGATCCTCCTTGACCGCCTTCAGCGCGGCGGCCAGGTACTCGGATGAGGTGAAGGAGGCTGCGGTGCCGGGGTCGACGGTCACCGGGAAGAGAGTGGTGAACCAGCCCACGGTCCGCGAGAGCTCCGGTTCGAAGCCGGCGGTGCCCGCGACGAACCGCCCTTCGCGGCCGTGGCCCTCCAGTTCGATGTGCGCGAACGTCTGCTCCTGGCCGAGGTCGCGGCGCCAACGGGCGAGGGCGACCGCGAGCGCGGTCAGCAGCACGTCGTTGACGCCCGCGTGGAACCTGGCGGGGATCTCGCTCAGCAGCGCCGACGTGATGTCGGCCCCCACCGATACGGTGCGCTCCCGCTCATGGGCGACGGTGTCCGTCTCGGACAGCGAACGCCTGCCCAAGGGGCCGTCCACGCCCGGCAGGGGATGCTGGAAGTAGGTGCGGCCCGTGTCGAACGGGGTGCGTCCGAGCAACTCGGTCCAACGTCTGAACGACGTTCCCACCGGAGGCAGTTCGACCGGCGTGCCCGCGTGGCACTGCCGCCATGCGGTGGCCAGGTCGTCCATCAGGATCCGCCAGGAGACACCGTCGATCACCACATGGTGGACGACCACGACCAGTTGCCGCGCCTCTCGGCGCCAGACGGCGCGCAGCATGACGCCGTTGTCCGGGTCGAGTCCGGCGGTGGCCGAATCGACGCAGGCGTCGAGCGGCAGACCACTCTCCTGCCACGCGGCGACCGCCCCGTCCGCCGCCGGGATGTCGAAGCTCCAGCGCTCCCCGCGCACCAGCCCGGCCCGCAGCATGTCGTGCCGCCGGACCACGGCGGTGAGGATCTCGTCCAGGGCGTCCGCGGTCAGCTCCGGCGGAGTGTTCAGCACCACCGACTGTACGAAGCCGTCGACCGCGTCCGTGGTCTCCCCGAGCCACTGGACGATCGGCGACCCCACCACGGGCCCGGTCGCCATGTCGTCGTCCTCCACCGTGGACACGTCCTCACGGCTCGCGACCGCGGCGAGGGCGCCGACGACGCCGTGGGTGAAGATCTGCCGTGCCGTGACGTGGAGACCGGCGTCGCGCAACGCGCTCAGCAGCGAGATCGCCAGAATGCTGTCCCCGCCGAGCCGGAAGAAGTCCTGGTCGACGCCGACCTCGTCCAGCCGCAGCACCGCCGCGACGGCCGCACAGACCACGCGCTCCTTCTCGGTGGTGGGCGCGACGAACTGCCCGGTGGATGTCACGGGTTCCGGCAGCGCGGCCCGGTCGAGCTTGCCGTTGGCGGTGAGCGGGAACTCCTTCATCACGACGGTGTGGGCGGGCACCATGTACTCCACCATGTGCGCGGCGGCCCACGCCCTGACCTCGTCGGCGCGCAGGTCCTCGTTCCCGGCCGCCGGGATGACGTAGCCGACGAGGTAGGTCCCACCCGCCGTGTTCTTCTTCGCGACGACGCAGGTGTGCCGTACGCCGGGGTGCTCGGCGAGACCGGCCTCGACGTCCTCGATCTCCAGGCGCATCCCCCGGATCTTGATCTGGTTGTCGGCCCGGCCGAGGAAGTCCAGGGAGCCGTCCGCGGCGAACCGGGCGAGGTCGCCGGTCCGGTACAGCCGGGATCCGTCGGCCGCGAACGGATTCGCCACGAAGCGCGACGCGGTCAGGCCGGGCGCGTTGACGTATCCGCGTCCCAGGAGGAAGCCGCCCGCGTACAGTTCGCCGCCGACCCCGACCGGGACCGGGCGCAGTTCGTCGTCCAGTACGTACAACTGGGTGTTGGGGTTGGCCTTGCCGATCGATGTCGACAGGCGTTCCGCCACGCCCCGGTAGATGACGTGCGAGACGCCGATGGTCGTCTCGGCGGGGCCGTAGCCGTGGTACATGGGGATGTCGAGGCGCGTGCGGAAGCGCTCGTAGAGTTCGGGGGTCAGCACCTCGCCGCCGCACCACACATGACTCAGGCTGTCCAGCCGTCCGGAGTCCCCCACCATCTCCAGCAGGACGTCCAGCATGGACGACACCAGGTAGGTGAAGGTGACGCGCTGTTCGGCGATCACGCTCAGCAGGTGGTGCGGGTCGCGTTCGCCGCCGGGCGGCAGGACCACCAGCCGGCCGCCGCACACCAGCGGCAGGAAGATCTCGTTGATGGAGATGTCGAAGGAGAGCGGCGCCTTGAACAGGGACGCGTCGTCGTGGCCGAAGTGCAGGATCTCGTCGACCTGCCACAACAGACGTTCACTGATGGCCTCGTGACGGATCATCGCGCCCTTGGGGCGGCCGGTCGAGCCGGACGTGAAGATCACGTAGGCGAGGGCGGGTCCGGGGACGGCGACCTCAGGGCCCTCGGCGGGGTACGAGGCGAACCGCCATTCGTCGAGGTCGACGGCCACGGCCTCCGGCTCACAATCGGCTTGCTCGCCCGAGCTGTTGAGCTGGAGCACCACCCGGGCGTCCTCGATGACGACGGCCCGGCGCGCGGCGGGCCACAGCGGATCGAGCGGGACGAAGGCACATCCTGCCCGGAGCACTCCGAGCAGTCCGATGACCATGTCGGCACTACGCCCCAGGGAGATTCCCACGACCTGCTCGGCCGTCAGTCCGCGCTCGACCAGATGGTGGGCCAGCTGGCTCGCGTGGGCGGCCACTTGCCCGTACGTCAGCGAGCGGTGCCCGTCCACGATCGCGACCGCGTCAGGGCGTGCCCGCGCCTGCTCATGGAACATCTCCACGATGGTCGGACGGACTCGGCCCGCCCCGGTGTCGTTCCACCGGGCGAGGGCCTCGATCCGTGCCGCGACGCCGGAGGTGCTGATGGTCCCGAGGGGCCGGTCGGGGAATTCGGCGAGGTCGTCCAGGGCGAGCTGGGCATCGGCCGGAGAGACACCTTCAGGGACGGCGATGCTGCGGCCGTCGGTGCCGACCTCCCAACCGGCAGCCCCGGAACCGCCGTTGCCGACCCATCCGAGGACGTCGGCGAACAGGGTGCCGGGGACGAGGCCCATCCCGTCAGGGCCCCGTCCCGTTGACCAGTAGGCCAGACCGATGGCGCACGCGGTGGCGAGGGTCCGGTCGCTGTGGTCACCGGTTCGCCGGCGCAGGGCAGCGAGGCCCGATTCGGAAAGCAGTACGAGACGAGCGCCCGGTTCCATCATCGAAGACTCCGCATCCCATCCGAGGTGTTCAACTTAGCCTAGCCTAACTAAGGTTCACCTAACTGCCTTCTTGCCAGGCCCGCCACAACCGTGCGTACCGGCCGTCCAGAGCCACCAGCTCCTCGTGCGTCCCCTGTTCCACGACCCGCCCCGCGTCCAGGACGGCGATCCGGTCCGCGGCCATCGCCTGGGTCAGCCGGTGCGCCACGAACAGCGTGGTCCGGCCCGCACACGCGGCGAGCACGCCCCGCTCCAGCTCAGCGGCGCCCTCACTGCCGGCCTCCGCCGTCGACTCGTCGAGGACCACCACCGGCGACCGGGCCAACACCAGCCGCGCCAGGGCGATCTGGGCGACCTTGGTGACGTCCAGGCGCTCGCCGCCCTCGCCGACCGGGGTCCGCAACCCGTCCGGCAGCGCATCGGCCCACACTCCCGCACCGACCGTCCGCAGCGCGTCCGTCAACTCGGCGTCGGTCGCCTCCGGCGCGGCCAGCCGCAGATCATCGGCGAGCGGACCGGAGAACACGTGTGTCTCCTGCGTCAGGATGCTCACCAGGGCCCGCGCCCCGGCCTCGTCGAGATCCGCGAGATCGTGCGGCCCGATCCGCACCGAGCCGGACTGCGGCACCCCGATGCCGGCGATCAGTGCGGCGAGAGTCGACTTGCCCGCGCCCGTCGCCCCCACCAGAGCGAGTGAACCCCCGGCCGGGATCGTCAGACCGACGTCCCTCAGGACCGGGTCCTCGGTATCGGGGTATCTGAACGTCAGCCCTTCCACCGTCACCGGGTACGGGGCCGCGGCCGCGGCCGCCACGGTGGCATCTCCCACCAGGCGGTCCTCCGCGTCCTCACCCAGCACCCCGACCAGCCTGGTCAGGCTCGCGCCCGACTTCTGCGCCTCGTCGAACGTGAACATGATGGCGCCGAGCGGCGTGAACAGCCGGTGGAACATCAGCGGGGCGGCCGACACCTCGCCGAGGGTGGCCACATCGCCTTCCAGCAGGGCGTATCCGACCAGGAGGATCAGGACCAGTCCGATGAACTCGGCGCGGTTCTCCCTGCCGACGAAGCGACCGAAGAACCGGAACACCTCGATGCCGAGCTCACGCACCCGCCACGACTCATTCGTGACCTTCTCGCGGAACGCGTCCTCCAGGCGGTACGCCCGGACCGTGTCGATCCCGTTCAGGCCGCTGATCAGCGCCTGGGCCCGGTCGGCCTGCGCCGCCCGCTGCTTCCGGTAGAGCGGTGCGGACCGGGGAAGGTACCAACGCAGGGCCAGTGCGTAGGCGGGGAGCGCGCCGGCGCCGGCCAGGCCGAGCCGCCAGTCAAGACCGAACATGCCGGCCGTGGCGATGGCGACGAGCACGCCCGCCGTGAACACCGTGGGAATGGCTGACCGGATCCCCCGGGACAGCACGGCCACGTCGTCGCCCACCCGGGACAGCACGTCCCCCCGGCCGACCTGCTCGATCCGCGCGCTGGGCATCCCGAGCACCGCACGGACGGCGTCTTCGCGCAGCTGGGCGAGCAGATCCGCGCCCAGCCGCCCGATCAGATACGTCGATCCCGCGGTGGCCGCCGCTCCGAGGAGCGCGGCGGCCACCATCAGCACCCCGATCCTGACGAGGAGCGAACGAGGTTCACCCTCGACCACCCCGTCGACCACCTGGCCGAGCAGCAGCACCGGAAGGACCTGGAGCGCCGCACCGGCCACCGTGGTGAGCACGGTGGCGGCCGTCAACCACGGCACCGCGCGGCAGTGGGCCGTGAGCCACCGGGTGGCCTCGCCCCCGGTGGCCGTGCGCAGGGTCGCCGGGGCGATCGCGCGGGTGCCGGCGGCGCTCACACGCGGACCGGGGCGGGCCGGCCGCGGGTGTCGGGCGGTGTCACTGGCCGGCCGACTTGACGAGCTCGTCGATGGCGTACGGCATGGACAGCAGCGTGCCCTGGGAGATGGCCGCGCCGACTGCCGGACCCTCGCTGTCGAGCAGGTACGACACCCGGCCGTCCTTGACCGCCTTCAGGTTGTTGAACAGCTCGGACTTCTTCAGGGCTTCCTGGTCCGCCTTGTCGTTGATGACGAAGATGCGGTCGACATCGACGAGGTCCATGCGCTCGGGCGAGAGCACGGTGTAGAACTTGCCGCCCGCGATCTTGTCGATCTCCGTCGCACCCTTGTAGCCGATGCCCGTCACCAGGCGTCCGCGTACGTCGGTCGTGGTGAACGGCGCCACGGACTTCTCGTACCAGGACAGTGCGACACCGGTCTGCGTCGCGAACTCGGGGTGGGCCTCGGCAGCGGCGTCGAGCTTCGCCTGGATGCCCTTCACCAGGGCCTCGCCTTCGGCCTCCTTGCCGAGCGCCTTGGCGATGTGGACCGCGTTGTCCTGCCACGGGGCGCTGAAGGGCTCCTTCTCGGCCCTCGTGCGGCCCACCGTCGGGGCGATCTTCGAGAGCTTGTCGTACGCGGCCTGGTCGACCTCGGAGTAGACCGCGATGATCAGGTCCGGCCGAAGGACAGCGATCTTCTCGTAGTTGGGGCCCGCGTCACCGTTCTTCATGATGACCTCGGGGCGCGCGTCTCCCCACTTGCCCTTCACCCAGGGCCACTGGGTGTTGATGTCGGGGGACTTGCCCGCGGGGTTGGGGTACTGATCGACCATGCCGACCGGCTTGATGCCGAACGCCAGGATGGTCTGGTCGTCGGTGTATCCGACGGAGACGACCCGCTCGGGCGCCTTGGTGATCTTCGTGGATCCGAACGCGTGCTCCACGGTGACCGGGAACGCACCGGCGGCGGCAGCGGGCACCTTGTCGCCCGCCTTGTCCGCGTCGTCCGTCGAGTCGGAACCGCATCCCGCCAGTAGGCCGATGCCAAGGGCCGCGGCGGACACCGTGGCCGCCAGCCGCCGCCAGGGCTTCATGAGCATCGTTCTGTGGAGGAGCATCCGGAATCCCTTGCTTTCGCACTGTCCACTGAGCCCCGTACAAGGGCAGCCAAACCTTACCCCGACGAAGTGAGGGTAGCCTAGCCTAACTGACGTATCCCCTTTGTTCGAGACCTAGTTGAGCCCTACGTGAGTCCGGCCGATGGGAACGATGAGGGGCCGGTCGCCGACCGGATCGTCGATCACCATGGCGCGCAGTCCGAACGCCTCGTGCAACAGCTCGGCGGTGATCACGTCGCGCGGGTGACCCTGTGCCAGGATCGCCCCCTCCCGCATCACGACGAGGTTGTCGCTGTACCGGGTGGCCAGATTGAGGTCGTGCAGCACCATGACCACGGTGCATCCCGACTCGTGCAGGTCGTCCACCAGGTCGAGCACATCGATCGCGTGCGCCAGGTCCAGGTAGGTGGTCGGCTCGTCCAGCAGCAGCAGATCGGTTCCCTGGGCCAAAGTCATCGATATCCAGACGCGTTGACGCTGTCCGCCGGACAGTGAGTCGACGGGACGGTCCGCCAGTTCGGACACCCCGGTCATGGCCAGCGCGTCCGCCACGACGTCGGCGTCGTCCGACGACCACTGCCGCAGCCAGCTCTGGTGCGGATGGCGCCCTCTGGCGACCAGGTCGGCCACGGTCAGGCCCTCCGGCGCGACGGGGGTCTGCGGAAGCAGGCCGAGCTTCTTCGCCACGTCCCGGGTCCTGAGCGCGGCGATGTCCTCGCCGTCCAGCACCACCGCGCCCCTGGTCGGCTTGAGCAGCCGCGTCAGCGTGCGCAACAGGGTCGATTTCCCGCACCCGTTGGGGCCGATGATCGTGGTGATCACGCCTGACGGAATCGTGACGTCCAGCTCGTCGATGACGGCCCGGCCGCCGTACCCGACCGTGACGCCTCTGGCCGCCAGCCGTGGAGCGTCCCTGCGCACCGGCTCGACCTCGGTGGTGGTGCTGTGGTGAATGGCCACGGGGCCTCCTCTGTCCGGGTGGTCCAACTCGTCTGTTATCTATCGGAGGTTCGCCCGCACCAGCAGATACACCAGGAAGGGTCCGCCGATCACGGCGGTGACCACCCCGACCGGCAGACCGATCGGCAGAGCCGAGCGCGCCAGCAGGTCGGATCCGATCAGCAGCAGCGCACCGGTCAGCCCGGAGGCCACCATCGGCGGCGTCGGGCACCTCGCCAGACGCATCGCCACCTGCGGCGCCACCAGCGCGACGAACGGGACCGGGCCGGCCGCGCTCACCGCCACCGCGGCCAGCAGGACCGCGCACAGCAGCAGGACGGCCCGCACCCTCGTGTACCGGACGCCGAGGCCCGCGGCGACCTCGTCACCGAGGTGCATCGGCTTGAACTGGAAGGCGATGCAAGCGACGACGGCCAGCAGGGCGAGCGAGCACCAGGACGCCACCCGCACCTCGTCCCACGACCGGTTGTCCAGCGAGCCGACCAGCCATGCCTGGGCCCGCGCCACGTCCCTGATGTCCGCCGAGACCAGCAGCCACGTCGTGACCGCCTGCGTCATGGCGCTCACGGAGATGCCGATGAGGATGAGCCGGAAGCCGTCGATCCCCCGCCGCCACGCCAGGAAGTACACCAGCAGCCCCGCCCCGAGACCGCCGGCGAGCGCCGCCGCGGAGAGGCCCACGGAGTTGATGACCGCCGCGGCGGTCCCGCCCGACACCGTCACCAGGAACACCGCGACCATGCTCGCACCCCCGGTGATCCCGAGAACGTCCGGGCTGGCCAGCGGGTTCCGCGCGACGGACTGGGTGATCGCCCCGGACACCCCGAGCGCGATCCCCACGACGAGGCCGGCCAGGGCCCGCGGCATCCGCAGATCCATGATCACGAACTCGTCGACCTGCTCGCCCCGGCCGAGGATGGTGGCGATGACCCGGGACAGGCCGATGGGGAAGTCCCCGATGCCGAGGGAAAGGCAGAACACCAGGAAGACCGCGGCCGCCAGCACCAGCGTGACCAGCACGATCCAGGGCCGCCATACGAACGACACCTGGCCGAGCCGTACACCCGGCGCCAACGAGGGCTTCGTCTCTGTCACGTTCATGCGCTCCTGAACTTTCCACGCCACACCAGAGCCGCGAAGAACGGGGCGCCGAGGAGGGCGACGACGACCCCCGCGTCCAACTCGCCCGGCCGCACCATCAGTCGGCCCACGATGTCGCAGACCAGGAGGACCACCGCGCCGAGGAGTCCCGCGTACGGCACCAGCCAGCGGTAGTCCGGCCCGGTCAGATGGCGGGCCACGTGAGCGACCATGAGCCCGAGGAACGCGATGGGGCCGCACGCCGCCGTCGCCGCGCCCGCCAGCAGGGTGATGGCGAGGATGCCGACCGTCCGGGTCAGCGCGATGTTGACGCCGAGCCCCCGGGCCACGTCGTCCCCGAGGTTCAGCAGGTTGAGCGAGGGCAGCATGGTGAGCGCGAGCACCAGCCCGACCGCGACGAACCCGGTCACCGGCCAGATGACCTCGAAGCCGACGCCCGCCACGGACCCCGCGTTCCAGAACCGCAGCGCGTTCAGCGACTTCTGGTCCGAGAGCGCGACCGCGGTGGTCATGGCCGCGAGGAACACGGTGATCCCCTGACCGGCCAGGGCGAGCGTCAGCGGATTGCCGGCGCCCCGGCCGATGCTCGCCAGTCCGAACACGACGACGCCGGCGACCGCCGCCCCGAGGAAGGCGAACCAGACGTACTGGAACGGATCCGTGAACCCGAACACGGCGATCACCGACACGACGGCGAACGAGGCGCCCGCGTTCACCCCCAGCAGGCCGGTGTCCGCGATGGGGTTGCGCGTGTAGCCCTGGATCAGCGAGCCACCGGCTCCCAGGGCGAAGCCGGCCACGACGGCGAGAACCGTCCGGGGCACGCGCACGGTCTGCACGATGAGCCGGATCTCGGTGAGCCGCTGGTCGGACTCCGGCGCCGCGAACAGCCCGTGCCACACCTCGGCGGGACTCAACGCCCTCGCACCCACGGCCAGCGACACCGCTCCCGCGATCACGAGGATCACCAGAAGCGCGCCCATCCCCACAACCCGCCCTCGGCGAACGGTTGTTGTGCCTCTGGGCGCGGGGCGCTCCACTGCAGTCGTGCTCATGTCGGCGTTCGTTATCCCTTTGATCCACTCGGAAGGTGCGGCGGTCCGGACGGTGATGACCCGCTAGCGGGGTGCGCCGGCCGCTCCGCCGACAGCGGGTTCGGCGCCCCGGCCGAGCAGCGAGTCCAGGATCTCGCCGACCCGGATCGCGGTGTTGGACAGCAGCGCCGACGTGATGCCGTGCGTGTGCTCGGTGCCCCCCTGGAGGTAGATGCCGCAGCGCAGGCCGGAGTCGGTCGCGATCCGGTAGTCGCGCTCGACGCGGACACGGCCCTGCTCGTCCCGCAGGCAGCGGTCCGCGACATCACCCAGCAGACCGAGCGGGTCTGCGGGACTGTAGCCGGTGGCGAGCACCACCACGTCGGCGTCCAGGAGCGTCTCCTCGCCCGTGACGAGGGACCTCACAGTGGCGCGGACGTGGTCCGGCGTCTCCTTGACCTCTTCGAGCCGCGACACGTTGAGGAAGCGCAGCCGCTCGGCCCCCAGCACCTTCTCCTGGTACATCTGGCGGTAGAGGTCGTCGATCAGGTCGATGTCCACCACGGAGTAGTTGGTGTTGCCGTGGTAGTCCATCAGCCGGCGCTTGATGCCCTCGGGGGCGGCGAAGTACTCGTCGACCGCCCCGGGGTCGAAGATCTTGTTGGCGAAGCTGCTGTCGTCGGCGGGGCTGTAGCCGTACCGGGAGAAGACGGCGCAGACCTCGGCCCCGGGGAAGCGGCGGTGCAGATAGGCGACGTTCTCCGCGGCGCTCTGCCCGGCGCCCACGACCACGAACCGCGAGGGCGAGGTGCCCTCCAGCGCGTCGACCCTCGCCAGCAGTTCGGAGTTGTGCCAGACGCGGTCGCCGCGTTCCACGCCCTGCGGCATGAGGGGGCGCAGACCGGTGCCGATGACGAGGTTGCGGGCCCGGTGGACGGTGAGCCCCTCGCCCGAGCGGACCGTCACGTCCAGGTACTCCACATCACCGTCATGGACGACGGGCGTGACCCCGACGACCTCGTGGTCGTAGGAGACCAGGCCGCCCACCTGCTCCGCGGCCCACTCGAAGTAGTCATGGAACTCCACCCGCAGCGGGAAGAGGTTCTTGTGGTTGATGAAGTCGATCAGCCGCCCCTTGCTCTGCAGATAGCAGAGGAAGCTGAACTCACTGGACGGGTTCCGGAGCGTCACCAGGTCCTTGAGGAAGGAGACCTGCATGGTCGCGTCGTCGATGAGCATGCCGCGGTGCCACCCGAACCGCGGCTGCTGCTCGAAGAAGTGGGCGCTGAACGCCTCCTGGGTCCCGCCGCGGGCGTTGTGCTCGCTGATCGCGATCGCCATGGCCACGTTGGACGGCCCGAAGCCGATGCCAATGAGGTCGTGGACCGGTGGTGCGTCGCCAGGACGAACCTGTGACATGTCACTCCCATCGTGCGGGGAAGCCGCCTGTCAGGTGTGGGGAACGTACGAGAGACGGGCCCGCCGAGGGAGCGACCCGGTGAAACTTAGGTGAGCCTAAGCTAATCCTGTGACGCTGTCGATAGACCGAAACCGGCCAACCGGGAACACGGCTCCTGCCAACTGCGGCACCAGGCCCGCCCGTTGCGACATTAGGTAAGCCTTGCTTTACTGATTTCGCTCCATCCCTACGCTGAGGAGGAACCCCTATGCGGGTCGTCATGTTCGGTTACCAGACCTGGGGGCACCGCACCCTGCAAGCCCTCCTGGACTCCGAGCACGACGTGGCGCTGGTCGTGACCCACCCCAGGAGTGACCACGCGTACGAGAAGATCTGGAGCGACTCCGTCGCCGACCTCGCCGAGGAGCACGGCGTTCCGGTCCTGATCCGCAACCGCCCCGACGACGAGGAGTTGTTCGAGCGCCTCAAGGAGGCCGACCCGGACATCATCGTGGCCAACAACTGGCGGACCTGGATCCCTCCGCGCGTCTTCGCCCTCCCGCGCCGCGGCACGCTGAACATCCACGATTCACTGCTGCCGAAGTACGCCGGCTTCTCGCCACTGATCTGGGCCCTGATCAACGGCGAGCGCGAAGTGGGCGTCACGGCGCACATGATGAACGACGAGCTCGACGCCGGCGACATCGTCCGGCAGGAGGCCGTTGCGGTCGGACCGGCCGACACCGCCACCGACCTGTTCCACAAGACCGTCGCCCTCATCGCCCCGGTCACCACGGACGCACTCGACCTCATCGCCGACGGCCGGACGGAGTTCACCCGGCAGGACAGGTCCCGGGCCACCTTCTTCCACAAGCGCTCCGCCGAGGACATCCGCATCGACTGGACCTGGCCGGCCCAGGACCTCGAACGCCTGGTGCGCGCCCAGTCCGAGCCGTACCCCAGCGCCTTCGCCTTCCACCGGGGCAAGCGCCTGGAGGTCCTCGCCGCCGTGGTGTCCCAGGGGCGCTATGGCGGAACACCCGGCCGCATCTTCTACCGCGAAGGGGAGGGCGTGGTGATCGTCGCCGGTGCGGACGCCCGCACCGGCCGCAACCACGGCCTGGCCCTCACCCGCGTACGGACCGAGGACGGCCAGGAGATGCCCGCGACGGAGTACTTCACCTCGATGGGCGGCTACCTGACCAGCCGCCCCTGACCCACGGGGTTCCGCGCGGCCTCGGACTCACGCCGCATCGGCCGCGAACGGAGAGGTGGCGGGATCCTCCGGGAGTCCGCCACCCTGTTCGCGAATCTACGAATTGCACATTTCTGCAATTCACTACATGCTGTTCTGGCTGTGTCCGCAGCCGGCCGCGAGCGCGGCACCTGATGATGCCCCGGTCTCCCGGGGTCGTGAAGGGGGTCCGCCACCGTGCAGGTCCCGCTGTACCAGGCCAAAGCCGAGTTCTTCCGCATGCTCGGGCACCCGGTCCGCATACGCGTACTGGAGCTGCTGCAGGGTGGGCCGATGCCGGTGCGCGACCTGCTCGCGGCGATCGAGGTGGAACCCGCCGCTCTGTCGCAGCAACTGGCGGTCCTGCGCCGCTCGGGCATCGTGTCGTCGACCCGTGAGGGTTCGACGGTGGTCTACGCCCTGGCGGGCGGGGACGTCGCGGAACTCATGCGGGCCGCGCGCCGGATCCTGACGGAGATGATCACCGGGCGGAACGAGCTCCTGGCGGAGCTGCGGGAAGCCGAGGTCTCCGCCCAGTGACGAAGCTTCTGCTCCACCCCTGGACGCGAGTGCGGTCGCTGCTGCCCGCTCGCGCCGATTTCGTCGCGATGGGGAACAACCCTCGCCGCGATCTGCTCGCCGGCCTGACCGTCGCGATTGTGGCGCTGCCTCTCGCGCTCGGTTTCGGAGTCTCCTCCGGACTCGGCGCCGAGGCAGGGCTCGCGACCGCCGTGGTGGCGGGCGCCCTGGCGGCAGTGTTCGGCGGCTCCAACCTCCAGGTCTCCGGCCCCACGGGGGCGATGACGGTGGTCCTGGTCCCCATCGTGGCCCAGTACGGACCGGGCGGGGTGCTGACCGTCGGTCTGATGGCCGGCGTCCTGCTGATCGTGCTCGCGCTGCTGAAGGCCGGCCGGTACATGCGGTACATCCCGGCGCCGGTCGTGGAGGGCTTCACCCTCGGCATCGCCTGCGTCATCGGCCTCCAGCAGATCCCCGGAGCCCTCGGAGTCGCCAAGCCGGAGGGCGACAAGATCCTGGTGGTGACCTGGAAGGCCGTCGAGGCGTTCGTGTCGGCCCCGAACTGGACGGCCGTGATCCTCGCCACGGCGGTGGCGGCCATCATGCTGCTGGGTGCCCGGTGGCGCCCCACCGTCCCGTTCTCCATCGTCGCCGTGGCCGCCGCGACTCTGGCCTGCCAGTTGCTCCCCCTGGACGCGGCCGTTCCGATCGGTGATCTGCCCTCCGGCCTCCCCGCGCCTTCGCTGGGCTTCCTCGATCTCTCCGCACTGGGGTCGCTGCTCGCCCCGGCCGTGGCGGTCGCGGCGCTGGCCGCACTGGAATCCCTCCTCTCGGCGACCGTCGCGGACGGGATGACGGTGGGACAGCAGCACGACCCGGACAAGGAACTGTTCGGTCAGGGCATCGCGAACCTGGCCGCTCCGCTGTTCGGCGGGGTCCCGGCGACCGCGGCCATCGCCCGTACGGCCGTCAACGTCCGTACCGGCGCGGGCTCCCGCCTCGCCGCGCTCACCCACGCCGCCGTGCTCGCGGTCATCGTCTTCGCGGCCGCACCCCTCGTCTCCCGGATTCCCCTCGCCGCTCTCGCCGGCGTGCTGCTGGCGACCGCGGTCCGCATGGTCGAGGTCGGTGCGCTGCGCGCGATGGTCCGCGCGACCCGCTCGGACGCGGTCGTCCTCGTGACCACCGCTGTCGCCACCCTCGCACTCGACCTCGTCTACGCGGTGGTCATCGGACTCGCCGTCGCCGGCGCCCTGGCGCTGCGGGCGGTCGGCGCCCAGGCACGCCTGGACCAGGTCGACTTCCGCGCCGATCTTCCCGGCGAGCACAGTGAGGAGGAGCACGCCCTGCTGGCGGAGCACATCGTGGCATACCGGATCGACGGGCCGTTGTTCTTCGCCGGTGCCCATCGCTTCCTCCTGGAGCTCGCCGAGGTCGCCGATGTCCGCGTCGTCATCCTCCGTATGTCGAGGGTGTCGACGATGGACGCCACCGGCGCGCTGGTCCTCAAGGACGCGGTGGAGAAACTGAACCGGCGCGGCATCGCCGTGATGACCTCGGGAGTCCGCCCCGGACAGCGGCGCGCCCTGGACTCGGTCGGCACGCTGGACCTCCTCCGGATGGAGGGCAGGGAGTACGCCACCACTCCGCAGGCCATCGCCGGAGCCAGAGCCCATCTGCACCGGGACGGGTTCCCGGTGCCCGCTCCCGTCACGGAAGAGGTGTCCCGATGACCGGAGTTCCGCCCGGCCCGTGCGGAGACCATCCGGTGGACACACGGTCCCGAGCCCTGCCGCTGCGGCACGTGCTGACCCTGCCCACGATGGGCTCGGCGGTGCGGATCGCACGCGAGACGACCGAACAGGTACTGGCGGAGTGGGGGATCAACGGTCGCCACCCCAGCGTGGGCCCGGCGCTGCTGATCCTTTCGGAGCTGGTGACCAACAGCGTCCGGCACGCCGCCGGTCTGTCCCCGACGGTCACCGTGATGTACGCGGCGGGGGCGGACACGTTCGCGTTCGCCGTCCACGACCGGCATCCGTACCGGCCCGTGCTCCTCTCGGCGGGCACCGCGGCCGGCGCCACCGGGCTGGGGACCGTCATGGAACTCACGCTCGGACTGGGCGGCTCCGCCGTTGTCCGGGGTGACGCGGACGGCAAGGGAAAGAGCATCTGGATCACGCTCCCCCTGTGACAGGTGGCGACCTGACACCTGCCATACCAGATACACAGGAACGAACAAGGCAAGGAATCACCATGAGCGATGCAACCGAGGCACTTCCCCCGTGTCCCGAATGCTCCGGCGCGTACACCTACGAGATGGGCGCGCTCCTGATCTGCCCCGAGTGCGGCCACGAGTGGTCACCCGCAAGCACCGGCCCTGCGGAAGCCGGTGAGGACGGCGGCGCAGAGGGGACGATCAGGGACGCTGTCGGCAATGTGCTCGCCGACGGCGACACCGTCACCGTGGTCAAGGCCCTGAAGGTCAAGGGCAGCCCGAGCGGGATCAAGGCCGGGACCAAGGTGCGCAACATCCGTCTCGTGGACGGTGTGGACGGCCATGACATCGACTGCCGGATCGACGGCTTCGGCTCCATGCAGCTCAAGTCCAGCGTGGTCAAGAAGGCCTGACCGATACCGGCGCCCACGGCCCCGACGGGTGGTCCCGTCGTCCGCGGAGGACGGGACCCGCTGCCCCGAGGTCATCCAGGACGGCCCGGGGCGGGAAGATGTCCCCATGGCGAAGAGTTCTGGGCGGGCGCGATGCGCGGTGCACACACGACTACGGCCGTCGGGCATCCCGGCGGCCCCTCCCGGCGCGGGGCGGGTGCGGTGAGCGCTCCTCTGTACCAGCTGAAGGCGGAGTTCTTCAAAACACTCGGCCACCCGGTCCGGATCAGGGTGCTGGAACTCCTCAGCGAACGCGAGCACGCCGTCTCGGAGATGCTCACCGAGGTCGGCGTGGAGCCGGCCCACCTCTCGCAGCAGTTGGCCGTCCTGCGCCGGGCCAACCTCGTCGTCACCCGCCGGGAGGGCTCGACCGTCCACTACTCGCTGGCCAACCCACAGGTCGCCGAGTTGCTGCGGGTGGCGAGGAGCATCCTGTCCGGAGTCCTGACCGGCCAGGCCGAGCTGCTGGCTGATCTCAGAGCCGCCGAGCCCGGCTCCCGGCCGGCGTCCCGTCGGCGCAGGTCGTCCTGAGCCACGCACGTGACCGGCGGCGGCCGGCCGGCAGGCTTCGTGGAAGCGGCCGACCGCGTCGTCCGGCAGCAGCACCCAGGGCAGCCGGACGGCGAGGTCGCCGCCGAGCCGCCACAACCGGTGGTCCCCGCCACGCGCACCGAGCCGCACGGCAGGCCCGGCCGGATCGGGGTGCTGGTCGCGCAGCGGTTCCCGTACCGGCTCCGCCGTCATCCCGGTCTCGGTGGTGGTGTCGGTGTGCGTCATGCGGACCCACCGCAGCCGGACCTGCCGCCCGTTCCGCGCCGGTGCCGAGGTCCCGGGCGCGAGAGCCCCGCCGGACAGCGCCCTGCGGGGCCGGCCGGTCTCACCGGCTCGGCCCCGCAGGTCCATGTGTCCGCGCGTTCGGGTGTTCGGGTGTTCGGGTCGTTGCCTCCGGATCAGCCGTCGGACTCCGGCGAGGGAATGAAGGCGCCGGGTACGTCCTCGGGGGAGAAGATCTTCTTCTCGCCGGGGTAGGGCTGCTTCCAGTTGTGCGTCTCGTACCACGTGAAGTGGTTCATCTGCGCGGGGTTCGCGTAGTCGGGCACGGCCCGGGAGCCGCTCAGCCGCTGCTGCGACTTCCAGTCGTCCCACTGCGACGCGAGCGGCCGCATGGCCGCGGGCACCTTCGCCGCCGGGACCGCCGCCGCGCTGGGGTTCTGAGGTGCCGGTGTGTCGAGGCCGCAGGCGGGCGGAGTGGCCAGTCCGTCGGTCAGCGGGGTCCGGTTGGCGAGGGCGTCGAACGGCGTGAAGTCCGCCTTCTTGGTGAACGCCCCGGTCATCGGTGTGGCCGCACTGTCCTTCTGGTTCATCGGGTGGATCCCGAGGATCTGCTCGATGGTGCGCATCATCGTGATCTGGGTGTAGTAGTGGCTGTCGACGACTCCGCGCCGGGCGTAGGGGCTGATGATCTGGATGGGGGCCCGGTGACCGTCGACGTGGTCGAGGCCTGCCTGGGAGTCGTCCTCGACGACGAAGATCGCGGAGTCCTTCCAGTACTGGCTGTGCGAGATCTCGTCGACCATCCTGCCGACCGCGAGGTCGTTGTCGGCGACCTGGGCTGCCGCGTTGGCCGGGCCGCCGGTGTGGTCGCTGGAGAGCCAGAACATGTTCAGGTTGGCGGGCCCGTTCTTCTCGAAGTCCTGCTTCCAGATCCCGTACCGGTAGACGTCCGGGACGCTGGTGTCGAACTTCGGGAAGCCGTGGACCGACACGTCGTTGAGCGACGGGATCGGCGAGGACGACAGCATGGGGTACGCGGTGTCCTGGCCGGTCGCCTCCATGTTCTTGCTGTCGCAGTACAGGTTCTGCCAGCTCGCGCCCGCCGGCTTGGTCAGGAACTGCTGGAACTCACCGAAGTCCCGCACCGACTTGCCGGCCGCCTGCGCGCCGGTCCAGATGAAGCCCGTCCGCTGGTGGCCGAGGGCGTCGTCCTCCGTGTCGTAACTGCGCAGGTACTCGCCGGCCGAGGACTCCGTGTACTCGGGGTTGTCGGCCTGCATCAGCCAGTTGTGCCCCTCGGCGGAGTTCGTGCCGATGTCGTAGGTGTTGTCGTACAGCCCGAACTGCTTGGCGAGTGCGTGCTGGTTCGGAGTGACGTTCTCGCCGAACTGCGTCAGCGACGGGTCGCCGTTACCTTCGGGGATGTCACCGAGGACCTGGTCGTAGGTCCGGTTCTCCTTGACGATCATGAAGACGTGCTTGATCGTCGAAGGGTCGCCGAGCCGTGCGGGCACCGGTACCGGCTTGGCCTTGCTCTTCCCCTTGGCAACCTTGACGGCGCCGTTGGTCCAGCCGTTCTGCTTGAAGACCTTGGTCGTCTCGGACTTGATGGTCCTGTCGCTCGGAAGCGTGAACCGCGTCAGACTCGACGTCGTGTCGTGGGTGGCGTGCCCGGCGCCGGTGGTGGGGCGGCGGGCGTCGATGCCGCGGGTGTGGGAGACGACTACCTGATCGCCCACGGTGGCGATCTCCGCCGGGAAGTAGTCCGTCGGGAGCAGACCGACGTAACTCACCGGTTCCTGGGGGCTCGTGTACCGGTAGACGGCGACCGCGTTCGCGCGGCCGAGCGTCACCAGCAGGTGGCCGTCGTCGGTGAGCGTCACGGCGTCGGGCTCGTAACCCACCGACGCCTCCGGCCACGGCCGGGTCGCGATGGTCTGCACGACCTTGTCGTCGGCGGTCCTGATCACCGACACGTCGTTGGTGGCCGTGTTGGTGACGAACAGGGCCCCCTTCTTGGCATACATCGCGGTCGGGTGCAGGCCGACGCCGATGCTCCGGACCGCGGCGGCCGGCTTCTCCAGGTCGATGACGCTGACCGTGCCGGTGGTGGTGGCCGCGGTGACCGGGTCGGCCGGCACCTGCGTGTTGTACGAGTTGACCGTGGTGTCGCCGGCCCTCGCCGTGCGTCCGCCCTCGTTGCTGACGTAGAGCTTGCCGCCGACCTGGGCCATGTCGCGAGGCGCGTTGCCCACGGCCCAGCTCTGCTTGATGGTCCCGGTCGCCGCGTCGATGGCGACCACCCGGTTCTGGCCGTTGACCGCGCTGTACACGGTGGCGCCGTCCGGTGAGAACACCGCCTCGCCCACCAGCGCGTGTCGGGGCCCGTCCGCCGGGATCGTGACGGACGTCGGACCGGTGACGCTGCCGTCCGGGTTCACACGGAACCGCGTGTAACCGTCGGGCTGGCCCAGCCACAGCTGGGTGCCGTCGGGCGAGTACGTCGGGCCTTCCTGCCCCACGGAGTTGCTGCCGATGCGCGGGGTGGACGAAGCGGCGCTGCTGACGAGTTGCTGCACCTTCCAGCTCTTCAGGTCCACGATCGACAGTGCGGCACCGCCGTCGGTGACCGAGGCCGCGAGGTGGGTGCCGTCCGGGCTGACGGCGGACGACATGATCTTGCCGTTGTTGATGACCAGGCGCTCGCCGTACGGGGCGATGTGCTGGTCGCTGGAGATGACCTGGCCCCGGTGGGTGACCTGGCCGACCTGTTCGGTGCCGAACTGCTGCGTCTTCGCGAAGGCCGTTCCGGCGGCGGCCAGGGCCATGGCGGTGAGGCCCGCCGTCACCAGAGGGATCCGGCCGATGCGTCTGCCGGGAAGGCCGGAGCGGACCTTCTCTGCACGCCTGCGGCGTGTTACCTGCATGGAGTCATCCCTTCGTCGTACCGAGCAGTTCGACATTGCCGTCGAACTGCCAGAGCGGGTTCGGCGCGTCCCCGGCCGGGGTCCGCACCAGGAAGTAGCCGTTCACTTCCTTGGGGCCGTCGCCATCGGCCATGTACCGGCCGTCCGGGGTCACATCGAGTTGGTAGATCGCCTGCCCGGTGGCCTCGATGCCGGGGAGGTGCCAGGAAACGACGCACCGCCAGTCGTTGCCCGGCCCGAGTGCGCCGTCCGCGACGTCGCCCTTGGTGCAGGCCGCCGTCGCCCGCAACTGCGCTTCGGTGACGTCGGGCCGGTGCAGTTGACCCGTCTGCCCGCGGTACAGGTGGGCGAATTCCGTGGCGACCGAGCTTTCGATCTTCTTCTGCTCGATCCCGGAACCCTCGGCCGTGGTGGTCACGGCCACCACTCCCACCGTCACGGCAAGGAGCGCGACGAGCGGCAGGGCACCGGCGGTGATCGCGAGACGGGGTGAGGCGCCGTCGGTGGGGTGGGTGAAGTCGCGCCGCATGAACTGCACGTACGCCAGAACGGTGGCGGTCACGGCCCAGACGACGCTGACCACGGTGCCGATCACGAGCGGGCCGAGCTGCGTGGGACTCGTGAACAGACCGCTCCAAGAGATGAACGCGTAGCCGGGCAGGGCGAGACGCACCGTGACGGGCAGCGGCAGCATCTGGACGAGCTGCATCGAGAGCGCGACAAGTGCGGGCAGCAGCAGCCCCATCGGGGAGCGCCCCAGCGTGACGGAGCCGAGGAGCCCGATGGCCGCGAGGGCAAGCGTCGGTGCGAGGACGCAGACCCAGGCGAGCAGCACCCTGACCGCGGCGTCGGCCGGAGACAGCAGGTGGCCGTCGAGCCCGGTCAACGGCCGGTTGCCCACCGCCAGGACTCCGCCGGCCGCGCTGGAGCAGACCAGCCCGGCCACGAGCAGGAGGATGACGGTGAGGCTGGCCAGTGACTTGGCCACGAAGATCCGCCGCGGAGACCGCACGGCCACCAGCAGGTGGCGCCAGGTCCCGAGCCGGTCCTCGGAGGCGAACACGTCGCCGGCCACGAGCGAGGTCAGCAGCGGCAGCGCCCAGATGCCGGCGAATCCGAGTACCACCAGGGGTCCGGCCCAGCCCGTGGCGTGCATCCCACGGCCGAACAGGGTGTCGACCGGGAGGGAGCTCTGCCGGCTCACCGCGGCGACGAAGAGCGCCGGCGCGACCCAACAGGCCAGGATCACCAGGCGGATCCGCCATTGCGCGAGGAGCTTGACCACCTCGAAGCGATAGGCGCGCGTCACCGGGACGGGGCGTACGGCAGCATCCCCGACCGGGGCCACGGTCGCGGGACGCGTGTCGGTGGCGGTCATCGGCCGGCCTCCGGCTGCTGCTCGGTCAGTGCGAGGAACGCGGCCTCCAGCGGCGACACCACGGGAGCGAGCTCCCGCAGGGCGATGCCCGCATGGACGAGCTGCACCACCAGTTCGTCGAGGACCGGCACCCGGGCGCGCACGACCAGCTGTTCGGCGTCGGGAGGTGTCGTGCCGTCGTCGACGACCTGGATTCCGGGCGTCCCGGCGGCGAGCACGCGGGCCGCCTTCGGGTCGGAGGTGAGCACCCGGTAGTCGAGCTCACGGTTCTCGGCGGCCAGCCGGCTCAGCGGACCGGAGTAGACGACCCGCCCGGTGGAGAGGATGGTGACGTCGGAGCACAGTGCCTCCAGGTCATCCATGCGATGGCTCGAGAGCACGACCGCGGTTCCGTCCGCCGCGAGGCGGCCGAGGACGCTGTGTATGTGCTTCTTCCCTGCCGGGTCGAGGCCGTTGGAAGGTTCGTCGAGCACGAGCAGCCGGGGCTTGGTGAGAAGTGCGGCGGCGAGTCCGAGTCTCTGACGCATGCCGAGGGAGAAGCCGCGGGCCCTGTCGTCGGCGACATCCGTGAGCCCGACCTGGCCGAGCACGTCGTCGATCCCCGCGGTCGGCGCCTCGCGCCCGCGCAGGGCGGCCAGCGCGGCCAGGTTCTGTCGGGCGGTGAGCGAGGGATAGTGCCCCGGCCCCTCCACGAACCCGGCAACCCCTTCGGGGGCGACGAGGGTGCGTCCGACCGGCGTGCCCAGGATCTCGAGCCGGCCGCCGTCGGCGACGGCCAGACCCAGCAGGAGGCCGAGCAGGGTCGTCTTCCCGGCGCCGTTGGGTCCGACCAAGCCGTGGATCCGCCCCTGCGTCACCTCCAGATCGACGTCGTCGAGTGCGATGACGTCGCCGAAGCGTTTGGCGATCCCGCGCGCCCGGATTGCGGGGAGAGTGTCCATGAGTCCCTTCCTGGAATGACCACGAGGGACACTAGGTGCGACACACATCCTGTTCGGAGACGGCGAGTTGAACGGACAGGGAACGAATGGCGGCCGACGACGACCGCGCCGGCGACTTCCCCCCGTTTGTCGGGTTCATGCCCATCAGGTCTCGGCCGACCGGGACACCGTGCCGTCCAGGAGGGGATCAGGGGGCCGGCCACCTGATCGGCACGAGGGCTCGTGAACGTGCGCCGGGTCGAGACTTTCGATACCCCGGGCCGGGGCACGGCGACGGCGGCGGCATGCTCTTCGACCGGCCCTTCGACGGCGATGTGCCGCGTCCGGCGTCCGACGGTTTCCGGCTCAGTGAGGCCGAGGCCCCGAGCCCCTCACTTGGCCAGTGCGACCCGGACCAGCGCAGCAGCGAGTCTCGGCAGGTCGTCGTCGACGACGAGGCGGGCCAGCCCTTCGGGCGTCTCCGGGAGTCCCAGTCCGGCGGCGGCGTGGCGCGCCCGCTGGTCGAAGGCCGGGCGCAGCTCGGGCCACACGCCCTGTGCCTCACGGCTGAAGATGTCCGCCCCCACCGGCCCGATCCGGGGGAACTCCCGCAGCAGCCCGCGGATGCGCTCCGGGTCTCCGTCGGCCTCATCGCGCAGCCGTCGCAGGTCCCCCCGGTACCGGTCGAGAAGGAGTTCCGCCCCGTCTCCGAGCGCGGTGGCCGTGCTCTCGTCGTACCGGCGGTAGTGCGCGCGGCCCAGCGCATCCACCCGGTCCTGCCAGGAGGCCTTCACCATCGCCTGCGGCGTGCGCATCCCCGCTCCGGACAGCTCCCGGGCCGCAGCCACGGCGAGGTCGGCTTTGATGCGAACCGACAACAGCACGCAGAGCGTGAGCAACCGGTACAGCGGCGAGGGTGTGTTCCGGAGGCGGATCCCGGCTTCGCCGGCGTACGTGCGCCCGTACTCCTCCAGCAGGCTTTTCGCTGTCGTCGGCCGGGACATGGTGCACCTCCCATGAAGCGTGCTGCGTCGTTCCACGGTGCCGCCGACCGCCCCTCATTTTACTCGTTCGGGTGAGACCACGGCCTTGCACGAGCCCGGAACCGCGACGACCGGCCCCTGCACCCGGGGGTCACCCGAGCGCACGGCCCGATGGCGCACTCATGGCGGCGGTGCCATGTTTCGGACGTGGCCCAGTGGTAACCCGGTGGTACGGCGGCGACGCGTCACTGGGGCCGGGTGCGGACCGTACGCCCTGGGCAGAGTCCCGACGAGTACCAGGAGGAGAACGCCATGCCGGCAGGATCCAGCCGCAAGCGAGAGCGCCAGTACGAGCACGTGAAGGACAGCGCCGAGAACCGCGGTGAGTCGGAGAAGCGCGCGAAGGAGATCGCCGCCCGCACCGTCAACAAGGAGCGAGCACGCTCGGGCGAGGCGAAGACGTCGAGCAAGACGTCCACGCGCGACCCGAAGTCGGCCTCCCAGCGCGGTGGGGAGCGGTCGCACAAGGGCGCACAGGGCCGCACCAGGGACCAGTTGTACGAGGAGGCCAAGAGGAAGAACGTCGAGGGCCGCTCCACGATGAACAAGGAGCAGCTCCGTAAAGCGGTCAGCGGCTGACCGGACCTGTGGTCGCCGCCCGTCGGCCGCAGGGCTGTGACGACCCTGCGGCCGTTCAGGCGTTCAGGCGTTCAGGCGACAGTGCGGAGAGCGGGCAGGAGTTCCTCCCGTGCCCATCGGATGAAGGCCTGCTGCTGCGCACCGCCGACCTGCACGAGGGCGATCTCGGTGAACCCCGCGTCGATGAAGGCACGGACCGCTTCCACGAACTCCTCGACGTCGTCACCGCACGGAACCGACCGGGCCACGTCCTCGGGCCGGACGTGCTGGGTGGCCTGGTCGAACGAGGAGGGGCCCGGCAGTTCGGAATTCACCTTCCAGCCCCCGACCGACCAGCGGAACTGGTCGTGCGCCCGCTCGACCGCCGCGTCCCGGTCACGGTCGTAACAGACGGGCAGCTGGCCGACCCGTGGCTTTCCGCCGCCGCCGTGGCGGTCGAAGCCTGCGAGAAGCTCCCGTTCGGGCTCCGTGGCGATGACGAGGTCCGCCAGCCGGCCCGCGAGCGCACACGACCGGTCTCCGGAGACGGCGATGCCGATGGGGACGCGGACTTCCGGCACGTCCCACAGCTTGGCGTTGTCCACATCGAAGTGGGTGCCGTGGTGGCTGACGTACCCGCCGTCGAACAGCGCGCGGATGATCTCCACCGCTTCTTCGAGCATCTCCAGCCGCACCCGGGCCGCCGGCCATCCCGCGCCGACCACGTGCTCGTTGAGGTTCTCACCGGAGCCCAGCCCGAGGCGGAACCGCCCTTCGGACAGCAACTGCAGTGTCGCGGCCTTCTGCGCCACCACTGCGGGGTGGTAACGGGTCGTCGGGCAGGTCACGTACGTCATCAGCCGGATGGTGGAGGTGGCCTGCGCTGCCGCGCCCAACACGCTCCAGGCGTACGGGGCGTGCCCTTGGGACTCCAGCCAGGGGAAGTAGTGGTCGGAGGTCACCGAGAAGTCGAATCCCGCCTCCTCGGCCGCCACCACGTCGTCGACGAGTGCCCGCGGTCCCGACTGCTCGGTCATCATCGTGTATCCGAATTGCACCATATGGGAAGGTTTGCCGTTCCTTGGCGGGTGAAACACGGGCACGTCCGGGACGGCCGCCACCCGGGCCAGAGCGCGACGGCCGCGGCAGCGCGTACGCGGGCGCCCATGTAGCGTTCCATCATCCGCAGTGCGGCCTGCGCGAGATCCTGATGGATATGGGCCACCCCGTCCTCCGGAATCGTCAGGCTCATATGACGGATATGCGCATCCAGTGCGGAGTAGAGGATGCACTGCTCCGTCACCTGACCGCAGAGGACGAGGTGGTCCGCGCCCAACTGGTGGAGCAGATACGGGAGAGGCGTCTCGTAGAAGATCGAGCGCCGCGCCTTGACCACGAAGAGTGATTGATCATCGGGCTTCCTGTACGCGGGCATGGACGGCTGGCGGCGCCAGATGGTCCTGGACGGCCACGCGCTGATGTCCCGCACACTCGATCTTGCGGCCTCGGTGCGGCAGGAGATCGAGTCCATCGACGGAATGCACGTCAATGACCACGCCGACTTCAGGAGGCGCTTCGTCGTATCGGCGTCGTCGGCGTGCGTGAGTTGCGTACTGATGCGGCGATGGTCCATCAGATGTGCGTCGAGGTGATGGTGTTCGCGCAGCCAGTCGGCCGCCCGGTATCCGGATACCCGGAGCCCGGCGATGTCGATGGTGACGGGCAGCGGGTCGAACGCGGACCCCGCACCCGGCCCGCAGACCGATTGCCCGTTCTCGCGAATACCTCCCGCTGTGTCCGCGCCCCCGTGCCCCGCTCCAGTACGCGCCTTGCGGCGTCCTCGGCGGTCGCGAAGTCGCCGCTGCGGGGCGGGCAGGTGCGCTCATCAGCCGCCGACGGGTGAGGCGGGGTGCCAGTCGGAGAGCAGCCGGGCGGCCAGCCGGTCCTCCAGGCAGCCTGTCGCGTCGATCCCGAACACGACGTCCGCCTCCAGCTCCGGTTCCTCGTCCAGGAGCCCGCGGATGACGTCGTGCCGGACGATCTGTTCGTGCACCGCGTCCGCCTCGACGTGCTCGGTGTAGAAGTGCTCGGCGGCCGGGCCCGCCTGTGCCCGCTTCATCGCGAGCGCCAGGCGCCGTGACGAGGGCGACGAGGTGATCTCCACGGCGGCGAAGTGTCCGACCAGGGCGCCGCGCAGCCGGCGGTGCAGGCCGAAGAGCGACATGAGGTTGACCAGGGCGAGCATTTCCGCGTGGCCCTCGTCCACGTAGTGGCCGTACGACGTCTCCAGCCCCAGATCCGCCATGAGGTCCGCGAACAGGCGGGCGTGCACCCGTTCCGCCCGGCCGGCGCCGAACTCGTCGTACTCGACTGCGGCCATGCCCGCCTTGGCACGCCCGCTGAGGCGCGGAAGCACCCAGGCATGCGGATCGGCTTCCTTCAGGTGGTACAGGGAACGCTGCATGGCGTAGGCGCGGAGCTGGTCCAGCGTGCCGCTCTCCTGGAGAAAGTGCGAAACCCCCGTCCCCCGGACGGGCTCGACGAGCAACGCGTCGAGGGTCGCGGTCAGGTCCGCGTCGGGCGGGGCGTCGCTCCTCAGGGCGGTCTCGAATCGCCGCTCCAGCGCGGCCCGGACCTCCAGCAGGGGCGGATCCCATTCGCGCGCCGGATCCACTCCCGCGAAGCCGCGGTAGTGGAGTTCGTAGCAGACGTACAACGCCAGGTGCAGGTCCTCCCCGTAGGGATCGGCCTCGTCCGCCAGCGCCGGGGCCGGCAGCTCACCGCTCCCCCGCATGTAGGCGAGAACGGCCTCCGAAAGATCACCGCGGCCCCGCGGAAGTGTGGGTTCGCCTGTCCGACCAGCCATGTTGTCCCTCCTGAGAAGCCTGTGCAGCCGCTGCGGCCGCCCGGCGTCGCGTGGGCGCGCCGTACCGTACTCGATGCCTGGTCTATGGCTGCGTCAGCAGTTGCGGTGACAGGTTCTTGAGCATCGTGTTGCTCCATTTCATCTGGCGCAGTGTTTCCGGATGGCAGGCGGAGGCGAGACTCAGCAACCGCTGGTTCCCTGTCGCCTGCGCCGCTTGCGCCAGCATCTCCCAGCACAGTGAGTTGGCCACCGCACGGAGATGCAGATCCTGCAGATCGCGGAGAAGGACCAGCCCCCGGTCGTCGACGGGGCCTGCGTCCGCGAACCGGGTGGTGAAACGCTCTCCCGCCCCGAGTGCCTGGTCCGTGTCCGCCGGTGAGCCGTCCCGCTCGTCGGCGGCTTCGGTCAGACGCCGCAGGTGCTCTCGCGACCATTGTGCGAGGTCCATGGCGACATGGCGGATCTCGTGCTCGGCCCGGTGCCGGTCCGCCACGCTCTCCAGTGCCTCGGCGAATTGACGTTCGCCGCGGTCGAGGGCGGTGAGGACGAGGTCGGTTCCGGTCATGCGGAGTCCCTTCCGGCGCTGTCCCAGGTCGCGTCGCTCACCCGGGTGGCACGTGCGGCCGGCCCGCCCTCGGTGAGGGGTGCCGTACCGGCTGCCGCTGGGGCCTATGCCGTGGTCGTGGGTGCCGGCGCGTTCCGGCCGTCGGCTCGTGCGACGAGCGTGAGGGCCGCGGCGCCGGTCTTGAACAGGTGCCCGCGCCGGCGCGCCTCGGCTCCTCCCACAATGGCCGCATACCGCCTGTGCCGGCGCAGGGTCTCCGGGCTGGCCGGCGGGCGAGGATCGCCGCGTGGGACTCCGTCCGGACGGATCGTGCGCGCCCACCGGACGGGGGCGCCGCCCCCGTCCGGTCGTTGCGCCGTTCGGGTGACGCGCGGTTGCGGTCGCCCCGGGGCGGCCGCAGGCTGCCGGGGACCGGGCGGCCCGTGGGAATGACCGCCGTCACGAAGGGAACCAGAGGCTGCGGTCCCGAAGAAGCGAGGGCCGGGCGTACCCGCGCAGACAGGACGGACGACAGCTGATGAGCGACCACGACGTGAGCAGGCGGAAGGTACTGGCCATCGTCACCAACTACGGGGTGGAGCAGGACGAACTCGTCGTCCCGCTCGACCACCTGCGCGGATGGGGCGCCCAGGTCGATGTCGCCGCCGTGACGACGGACGACATCGAGACCCTCGTCGGCGACAAGGAACCCGGCAGGACGCTGCGCCCCGACCTCACACTGGACGACGTCGATCCGGCCGGATACGACCTTCTTCTCGTCCCGGGCGGGACGCTGAACGCCGATACGCTGCGCACGCAGAGCTCGGCGGGCCGGATCGTTCGCGCGTTCACCGGATCCGGCCGTCCCGTCGCGGCCATCTGCCACGGGCCCTGGGTCCTGGTGGAAGCCGGAGCCGTAGCGGGCAAGCGGCTCACCTCCTACGGTTCGCTGCGGACCGACATCCGCAACGCGGGCGGCGAGTGGGCCGATCAGCCGGTCGTCACGGATGATGCGGGCGGCTGGACACTCATCACCTCACGGAACCCGGACGATCTGGAGCCGTTCGTGCGGGAGATCGACGCGGCACTCGCCGTTCCGGGCCTTTCCGGCTCCTGATCCTCGGGACGGGCCCGTGCGCGCCCACGAGGCTCTCCGGAGTACCAGCCCGTGGGCGCGCCGCACGGGGCGACAGGTGTGGAGGGACAGGCGGCCGCTGCGGACCGCACGTCAGCCGGCCGGATCCGCCCTGCTCAGGTCGGACGCGTGCCGTCCGCGCGGCGGGGGACCGGCTCGGCCCAGGTGGTGATGTGCTGCTCCGCCGCCAGCACCGCGTCGTGTACGCCCGTTCTGCCCAGCAGCACGCACAGCGTGTACGCGGCGTCGTCCAGCTCCTGTCTGGCCCGCATGTCGGACGGGGCGGCGGTCAGCCGGGACTGGCAGCCGCGGAACTCCGCCAGAACCTCCGCGGTCCGGGCATGGCTCGGCATCAGACCGATGTACGCCGTCCGGGGCGACACGGTCCGGGCCGTCGCCACGGCCCGGTGCAGCGCCCGCTCCACGCGCGCCGGCATCGCGGTGCCGCGTGAGTGGGCGGCCATGGCGGCAGCCACCTCCGCCGACGTGATGCCCGCGGCCTTCGCCGCCGCGCCCAGCACCCGCCTGGCGTCCCGGGCCGAGCACGGAGTCACCGCCATGACCGTGCCGACCGCCCACGCCGCCCTGGGCTCGTCGATGGGGAGCTGTGCTGCGGGCACCGGCTCTTCGGGCGAGGGGCGGCTGCCACCGGAGTCGGGGTTGCGGGGAATGCGGGCAGACATCATCAGGGCCATTTCTCGACGAGGCGACGGAGGAGTTCCGCGACGACCGATGGGGACATGCCGGTCTTCGCCCGCCCCCGTGTGCTCATTTCCGAAACATGACATCCGGAACGGAAGTGCGCCCGTGGGCCAAGCCGCTCGGGTGACCACCCCGGCCGCTACCGGCCGGTCCTCCGTGCCCGGTTCGGGGAATGTGCGGTGTACGGAGCGTGCTCTGGGTGCGGCGGAGTCCCGGCCGTGCACACAGTTGAAATGGTCAGCCGGCGGTCAGGTCATCGCGGCAAGGGAAGCGAGGACCGCCTGCGGGCCCGCAGCGCGTTGTTTTCCGCTCATTGGGCCGGGAAGGTGAGAACCGGGTCCGGTGCCGCGCACGGCGCCCGCTCGGGCAGGACTGCGGCTGGTTGGCTCGGACCGCGCTCTCCGCGTGCTTCCGCCCCGATGCAAGGAGTTTTCGATGCCGGCCCTCGGAACGACGATGCCGGTGACCGGTGCGCCCTGCTGGGTGAGCATGGCGACGCCCGATCCTCACGCGGCCCGCTCGTTCTACGCCCGAGTGCTGGGGTGGGAGTTCCGCGAGAGTTCCCTCGGACACGACTTCTCGGTCGCCGTTGCGGACGGCGAACCTGTCGCAGGGATGGGGCCCTGCACCGCGCGCGGCCTCGCCGCCCGCTGGACGCCGTACTTCGCCGTGGCCGACGCCGACGAGACCGCGGACCGCGTCAGGGAGCGGGGGGCCACGCTCGCCGTCGGGCCGGCGCGGCTGGGCGGGGGACGTGCCGCCCTCGCGGCGGATCGCGACGGGGCCGCTTTCGGCTTCTGGGAGGGTCCGGCCCTGGCCTGGACGGTGGGGCAGGGGAGCGCACCCGCGCGTCTGGACCTCATGACGCGTCATGCCTTCGAGGCGGCCATCTTCTACGCCGGGATCTTCGACTGGGCGAAGCCGGACGGCGGGTGCACGGTGGAGTACGCGCAGGACCACGTCGCGGTCCAGGTGGCCGGACACACCGTCGCCACGTTGCGGGGCGGGGGCGTCGAATCCGCCCCCGACCCGAAGATGCGGCCGAGGTGGGTGGTGGACTTCCGTGTGGCGGACAGCCGGGCGACCGCGGCGGCGGCCGATGCGGCGGGCGGCGATTCCTCGCCGGCCCCTCCCCCGCTCGGCTGCTCGAAGGACGCCTACATCATCCGTGATCCCGGCGGCGCGCTGTTCACCGTCTCGGGGCCCGGCGGGCCGTGACGCCGAAGGCCCGCCCCGGGCTGCGGGCCCCCATGACCACCGCAGGGATCAGTGGCTGGTGAGTTCTCCGGAGAGCTTCCCGTGGAGATCGGCGCTGGGATCGTTGAGGCCGACGATCTCGACGGTCTTGCCGCGCTGGGCGTACTTGGTCTCGATGGCGTCGAGGGCGGCCACGGAGGAGGCGTCCCAGACGTGGGCGCCGGTCAGGTCGATGACGACCTTGTCGGGGTCGGTCGTGTAGTCGAACCGGCCGACGAGGTCGTTGGAGGAGGCGAAGAACAGTTCGCCGGTGACGGAGTAGACGACTGTGGTGCCGTCGGGGTCGGTGACCGAGGTGACGTCGGCGAGGTGGGCGACCCGCTTGGCGAAGATCACCATGGCGGTGACGGTGCCGACGACGACGCCGATGGCGAGGTTGTGGGTGGCTACCACCACGGTCACGGTGATGACCATGACGGCGATCTCACCCGCCGGCATCCGCTTGAGGGTCTTCGGGGCGATGGAGTGCCAGTCGAAGGTCGCGAAAGACACCATGACCATGACGGCGACCAGCGCGGCCATGGGGATGTCGGACACCACCGGGCCGAAGACGATGCACAGCACCATCAGGAAGGAACCGGCGAGGAAGGTGGACAGCCGGGTGCGGGCGCCGGAGACCTTCACGTTGATCATCGTCTGGCCGATCATCGCGCAGCCGCCCATGCCGCCGAAGAACCCGGTGACGATGTTGGCGATGCCCTGCCCGATGGATTCGCGGGTCTTGGAGGAGTGGGTGTCGGTGAGGTCGTCGACCAGCTTCGCGGTCATCAGCGACTCCATCAGCCCGACCAGCGCCATCGCGAACGCGTAGGGGGCGATCGTCGTCAGGGTGTCGAGGGTGAAGGGAACGTCCGGCAGACCCGGCACCGGCAGCGAGGAAGGCAGGGCCCCCTTGTCCCCCACGGTCGGCACGGCGATCCCCGCCGCGACCGTGATGACGGTGAGGATGACGATGGAGACCAGCGGGGCCGGGACCACCCTGGTGACCCGCGGGAAGAAGACCATGAGCGCCAGACCGCCGGTGATCAGCGGGTACACGGCCCAGGGCACGTCATGCATCTCGGGCACCTGCGCCATGAAGATCAGGATCGCCAGAGCGTTGACGAAGCCGACCATCACCGAGCGCGGAACGAACCTCATGAGCCTCGCCACCCCCAGGGCGCCGAGCACGATCTGGAAGATCCCGGCCAGGATCACGGCGGCGATCAGGTAGCCCAGGCCGTGCTCGCGGTTCAACGGTGCGATCACGAGCGCGACGGCGCCGGTGGCGGCGGAGATCATGGCCCGGCGGCCACCGACGATCGAGATGACCACGGCCATGGTGAACGACGCGAACAGACCGATGGCCGGATCGACGCCCGCGATGATCGAGAACGAGATGGCCTCGGGGATCAGCGCGAGCCCCACGACCAGCCCGGCCAGCACCTCGGTGCGCCAGACCTTCGGGTCGGACAGCCAGTCGGGCTTCAGGCCGCGAAGAACAGCGGCGGGCGTCATGACGGAAGAAGACAAGGAGGTGAGTACCTGTCGTGCTCGGGCAGACCCCGCCGACAGGCCGGGGGCGTGCGGAGAAGGAGCGAAGGGGCCGGACCGGCACCCAGCGGACGGCCCGCAGGGGCCGGAGATCGAGAGGAGGGGCGAGGACCGGCCGCACGGCCGGGCCACTCGTATCCGGGGGCGAACGTCACGGCGGGCAGGGGGCGGCGATCAGCACCATGGACTCGCGCACGCTCACTCCTGCAAGAATCGGATCTTCGCCGGGGGCGCCATCGACCCTGGAACAGCAGGCGCGGGAGGGCAAGGCCGCCCGCGCCGCCACCAACTCTACCCTAACGTTAGAGTAGAGGTCGGTCGCGGTCGTGCCGCATGCGGCCGGCGACGAGAAGAAGGGCCAGGACCACGGGCGTGGACGACAAGCACATGCAGATCGGCGAGGTCGCCACGCGGACCGAACTGTCCCTGCGCACCATCCGCCACTACGAGGAGACGGGGCTCGTCGTTCCCTCCGCCCGCTCGCAGGGTGGCTTTCGGCTCTACACCGAGAGCGACGTCCAGCGGCTGATGGTCATCCGCCGCATGAAGCCGCTCGGCTTCACCCTCGACCAGATGCGCGACCTGCTCGACGCGACGGACCGCCTCGACGCCGGCCATGACCTGGACACGCACGAACGCGACGGCCTGCTGGACCGCGTACGCGAGTACGAGCGCGCCGCCGCGGAGCAGGTCACCAGGCTCCGTGTCCAGCTGTCCCGGGCCGAGGACTTCGCCGGCACCCTCCGCGCGCGCCTGCCGCGGGAGACTCCGCCCTCCTCCCCCGCACACCCCTGAACGACCGCGCCGTCCCGGGAAGGAGTGTTCGGCCAGGCATTTCCTCACCCACTGCTCCGAAACGGGTTGATCGTGACCAGCGCCAAGGATTACCCGGCATCGGCCGCCGCCGAGACCCGCACGCTGACCGGCCTGGACACGCGGTTGGTGTCCTGCCGCGCCTGCCCACGTCTGGTGGCCCGGCGCGAGGAGACCGCTCGCGTCAAACGTGCCGCGTTCCGTGACTGGGAGTACTGGGGGCGCCCGGTTCCCGGATTCGGGCCCAAAGACGCCTCGCTGGTGATCGCGGGGCTGGCGCCCGCCGCGCACGGTGCCAACCGGACCGGCCGGATGTTCACCGGTGACCAGGCCGGCGATCTGCTGTTCGCGACGCTCCACGATCTCGGCCTGGCCTCCCGTGCCACGGCGACACACCGGGACGACGGACTGGAGCTGCACGGGGTGAGGGTCACCGCGCCCGTGCACTGCGCACCGCCGGCCAATCTCCCCACGACCGGTGAGCGCGACACCTGCCGCTCCTGGCTGGTGCGCGAGTTGCAACTGCTCCGGCCGACGGCACGCTCCGTCGTCGTGCTGGGCGGCTTCGGCTGGCAGGCCACTCTGCCGGCTCTGCGGCAGGCAGGGTGGAACGTGCCTCGTCCGCGCCCGTCGTTCGGCCACGGCGTACGCACGACCCTGGCGCCCTCGGACGGGACCACCACGCCGTTGACCGTATTCGGCTGCTACCACGTGAGCCGGCGCAATGTGTCCACCCGCCGCCTCACCCCGGCCATGCTGCGCGAGGTGCTCGCCGAGGCCGCGCACGCTGCCGGGCTTCCCGTCGTACGGCCGAGGGCGGAGTGACCGGGGGCCGGGCGATGCTCCCCGGGTGAAGCCTGGCTGCCGCACGCGCGCGCCCGTGTGGCCGAGCGCCGGAACGTGTGCGGCGGCGACGCCCGGGCACCTGGCCGATATTGGATGTACTGCGGTCGTACAGTGCGCATCCGCCGCACACGACCGCGATGACCGCCCTGTCCTTCCGCGCGTGGTGGTTCTTCCTCTTCCGCTTCCTCACCGGCTTCGGCATCGGTGGGGAGTACGCGGCCATCAACTCGGCGATCGACGAGCTGATTCCCTCGAAGTTCCGGGGCCGGGTCGATCTCATCATCAACGGCAGCTACTGGCTGGGCGCGGTCGGCGGGGCGCTGTTGTCGATCGTCATGCTGAACACGGACTACTTCCCGAAGGATCTGGGCCGGCGGCTCACTTTCGCCCTGGGCGTCGTCCTGGGCCTCGTGATCCTGCTCGTACGCCGGCACGTGCCGGAGAGTCCGAGGTGGCAGTTCATCCACGGGCATGGTGAGGACGCCGACAAGCTCGTCGGTTCGGTCGAGCGGGAGATCGAGGAGCAGCGTCACGAGAAGCTGTCGCCGCCGGCCGGTGAGATCACGATCCACGAGCGCAAGAGCATCGGCTTCGGGCCCATCGCGAGGACCGTCTTGCGGAGCTATCCCAAGCGTGCGGTGCTAGGGCTCTCCCTCTTCATCGGGCAGGCTTTCCTCTACAACGCCATCACCTTCGGCTTCGGCACGATCCTCACGACGTTCTACGACGTCGAGAGCAGTCGGACCGGCTACTACTTCGCGGTCATCGCGGCCGGCAACTTCGTCGGACCCCTCGTACTGGGGAAGCTGTTCGACACGATCGGGAGGCGCGTCATGATCGCCGCCACGTACATCGTGCCGGGCATCCTGCTGTTCATCACGGCTTGGCTCTTCGACCGGGGCTCTCTCGACGCCACCACCCTGACCGCGTGCTGGTGCGTGGTGCTGTTCTTCGCCTCGGCCGGGGCGAGCAGCGCCTACCTGACCGTCTCCGAGGTCTTCCCGATGGAGACCAGGGCCATGGCCATCGCCTTCTTCTACGCGATCGGTACGGCGGTCGGCGGGATCAGCGGCCCGCTCATCTTCGCCGACCTCACCGCGTCGGGTGTCCCCGGTGACACGGCCCTCGCGTTCTCCATCGGTGCCGGGCTGATGTGCGCGGCCATCGTCGCGGCCTTCCTCGCGGTCAACGCCGAGCAGCGCTCCCTGGAGGACATCGCGAGGCCGCTCTCGCAGACGGAGAAGGCCGGCGAGGGCGCGGCTCCGTAAGGGGCACGGTCGAACGAATCTGCACCCGTCCGCCTCAGGGCAGTACGGGCAATGCGGCCAGGCGGCGGTGCAGGTAGCCGCCGCCCCAGGTCAGTTCGTGCAGCGGCACCGCCGGCGCCAGCCGCTGCCAGCGGCCGAGAAGGGTGGTCAGGGCCACCGTGAGCTCCAGCCGGGCCAGTGCCGATCCGGGACAGTAGTGCGGGCCCAGGCCGAAGGTCAGATGGCGGCTCGCGGTGCTCCGGCCCGGGTCCAGCGTCCCGGGGCCGGCATGGCAGCCCGGGTCGTGATTGGCCGCCGCCACGGACAGCAGGACACCGCTGCCCGCCGGAATGACCGTGTCCCCGAACCGGATGTCCCGCAGAGCCAGCCGCTTGGTGGCGAAGGGGCCCGGGGTGTCCCACCGCAGCAGCTCGTCCACCGCGCGCGGGATGCGCCACGGCTCGTCCCGCAGGGTGCTCCGCACGTCCCTGTGGCCCAGCAGGGCGACCACGCTCATGCCGATCGCCTGCACCGTGCTGTCGAAGCCCGCCAGCAGCAGCATCGCCAGGAGGGAGGCCACTTCGTCCTCGGTCGCACCGCCCTGCTCCCGCCACGCCACGAGCACGCGGGATACGACGTCGTCACCCGGAGCCGCCGCGCACACGGCCATCCTGCGGCGGACGAAGGCGTCGATACGGGCGACGCTCTCCTCGACTTCGCCGGCGGTGCAGCCCGTCTTGTCCGCGAGGCGCGCCACCGGCTCGTACAGTGCGGCCCGCTCCTCCTCCCGTACGTCGAAGACCTCGCACAGCGAACGGAAGGCGAAGGGCCGTGCGAAGGCGTCCATCAGCTCGACCGGTCCGTCGCCGCGGGCCGCGTCGGCCGCGTCGAGGAGTTCACCGGCGGCTCGCTCGATCCGCTCGCGATGAGCGGCCATGCGCGCCGGGGTCAGGGCCGGCGTCGCCAGGCGGCGGATCCGTGTGTGGTCGGGCGGGTCGTAGTTCACCAGCGTCACGTCGAGGGCGCGACGGCGCACTCCGGGGTCGGGGACGCGCCCGCCGCTGAGGGAGAGGCGGGGGTCGAGGAAGCCGGCCCGTACGTCCTCGGCACGGGTCACCAGCCACACCGGCCTCCCGGCCGGCGTCCTGACCCGGGCCACGGGGCAGGTCTCGCGGATTTCGGCCAGCACCTCGGCCGGCCCGCTCAGGAACTCGGCCCCGAGCGGCTCCGGCAGCCGCGGCTGCCCGGCCGGCGCGGGCGGTGCAGTCGTGACGGCGGGTTCGGTGTCCATGCGGAGGCGTCCTCTCGCGGTCGCGGACTGTGCGGCGGCCACCGTAGGAACGGCCGGTTGTCCGCCGGTTCGCGCCCGGTGCGATTGCGGTATGCGGTCGCCCCGGCTCGCCGCTCGGCCCGCCGGAGACGAGCGCGGTCGGCCACCGAGGCGGCGACCAGGAGGTTTCACCGCGGGACAACCAGCGGCGAACCGGTGCCGAACCCGCTGCTCCTAGCTTCCTGGCGGTCGGCGCAATGGCGCCGCTCTTCGTCCCGATCGCCCCCGTCGTATGGAGGACCATCATGGCCGAGAACGTCGAGCCCACCGAGACCCCCGCCGAGGACGCCCCCGAGGTCGTCGCGCACGTCGAGTCGCCCATCGGCTGGTGCGGTGTGCACCAGGAGGTGGCCGAGGAGCCCGAGGTGATCGCGCACTCCGAGGAGGGCGAGGACACCCCGTGGTGCGGCGTCCACCAGGAGCAGAACGCCTGATCCGGTCACCCGACCGGTCCTCCTCGGCCGCAGCGGCGCACGCCGCCGCTGCGGCCGGGGTCCGCGCCGGCCGTCCCCCTTCTGCCACCGCCCCGACCCGGAGGTTGCCGTGCCCGGTACGCAGTCTGTCGCCGTCCCCGCCGCCGGGGCCCGTCTGGTCCGCGCCGACAGGGGGTGGTGGTTCCTGGGCGCCGGCGGATACGCACTGATGCGCCCCGGCCAGGTGGAACCGGACGGCACCCTGCGGCCCTCGTCCGAACGCTACTTGCGCGAGGCGGGGCTGTACGACGTACGGCCCTACACCTCGTACTCCCTCACCGTCCTGACCAGTACGGACTGCAACCTCGGCTGCGGCTACTGCTTCCAGAACACCGCGCAGGACCCCAAGGGCGGCAGTCGGCCGCCACGGATCCAGCACGCCCGTCTGACCCCCGAAGCCGTCGGACAGGTCCTGGACTTCACGCGCGAGCGCATGGACGCGGCGGGTCTTGACCGGCTGGCGCTCCTGCTCTTCGGCGGCGAGCCGCTGCTCAACCCGCGGGGCTGTCGGGACCTGCTCACCCGCGCGGGGAAGCTGGGCACCCTCACCGCGTCGATGACGTCCAACGGCACCCTGCTCACCCCGCTGATCGCCAAGGAGCTCAACGCGGCGGGTCTCGGCTCCGTCCAGGTGACCTTCGACGGCGACCGGGCCGACCACGACTCCATCCGGGTCAAGCGCTCCGGGGGCGGCACCTTCGACGTCATCGTCTCCAACATCGCGCGCGCCATCGAGAAGACCTCGCTGCGCTGGATGCTGCGGGTCAACGTCTCGCATCTGAACCGGAACGGCGTGGACGAACTGGTCGAACGTCTCGGCTCCCGTCTCGATCCGGCACGCTGCGGCGTCCACTTCGCACGGGTCGGCGACGTCGGCGTCGGCTACGCGAACAACCTGCTGCACGAGGACGGCCTCGTCTCGGACTTCGTCCGCTGGCACGCCCGCGCGCTGGAACTCGGCTTCACGGTGGCACGGCCGCGCGCCCATGTCCCCTGCCAGGCCTGCTCCTTCGCCGACGGCCGTTACGGCGCGGTCATCAACGCCGACGGTGTCCTGGCCAGTTGCTGGGAGACCGCGGGCAAACCCGGTATGGAGGTCGGCACCGTCACCGACGGCTATCTCACCGCCGAGGAGACGGAGGGCCGCTGGGTCAGCTGCCACGACCACTACCGGTACGACGAGGAGGCGGCCGTCCGCGCCACCTTCCAGGACCGGGTCGACGCCGGTGTGCTGGACTGCCTCAACGCCGCCGGACGGCTGGGATGAAGAGCGGCGGCATCCTGCGCACCAACCCCGACTTCCGCCGCTACTGGATCAGTTCGACGCTCTCCACCCTCGGATCCCAGCTGTCGCTGCTGGCCTTCCCGCTGCTCGTCCTGTCCATCGGCGGGAGCGCCGCGCAGGCGGGCACGGTGGCGACCTGTTCGATGGTGACCCGGACGCTGCTGCGCCTGCCGGCCGGACATCTCGCCGACCGGTTCGACCGCCGCATGATCATGGTCGGGACCGACGTGGTACGGCTCGTGGCGCTGTCCAGCATCCCCCTGGCGTCGGGGCTGGGGGAGCTCGGTCAGGCGCATCTGCTCTGCGTGGCCGTGGTCGAGGGCACGGCCACCGCACTCTTCTCCCCCGCGGCCACCATCGCCGTGCGCGACGTTGTGCCGGAGAAGGACCTCACCGACGCGCTGAGCCGCAGTCAGACCGCCATGGCGTCGAGTTCACTGATCGGGCCGTTCCTCGGCGGCTGGCTCTTCACCGTGGACCCGATCCTGCCCTTCGCCGTCGACGCGGCCTCCTACGGGGTGTCCGCCCTGCTGTTGCTGCGGATCAGTACCCGGCCCGCACCGGGCGTCGCGGACAGCGAGCGCGACAACCGGCTCACGGCCGGCCTGCGGTGGCTCACGCACCAGCGGGCGCTGCTGGCCGCACTGCTCTTCGCCGCGGGCATCAACATCGTCTCGGCGGCGGCCCAGACGACCATGGTCGTCTCGCTGCGCCAGAGCGGCGCCGGCGGGACGGCGATCGGGGCCGTGATGGCCTGCGCGGGCGTCGGGGGGCTGCTGGGCGCGGCCGCCGCCCCCTGGCTGATCAAGAGGATCACCGCCGGCCGGCTGTTCCTGCTCATCGGTGCCGTCTGGGCGCTCGGTCTCGCCGCCTTCTCCCGGACCACGCACCCCTGGCTGATCGGCCCGGTGCTGGTCGTGGTCGTCTTCTTCAGCCCGCCCGCGGGCATAGTGGTCGGCCGCGCGGTCCTGGTGCTCGCGCCCCGCGACCTGCTGGGCAGGGTCAGCACCGCGACCGGACTGCTGATGGCCGGTCTGGCCTCCGCGGGACCGATCCTGGCGGGCTCGTTCGTGGACTCCATGGGAGGCAGCCGCACCTGGCTGATCCTGGCCGGCACCGCGGCGGTGGTCACGGTGGTGTCGTCGGTGCCCCTGCTGCGCGAGACGAGCCTGGACGCCAACGGCGAGGACGCCGGCGGGAGGACTCCCGGCCCCTCGGACGACGCCGACGCCGGTCCCGCGGGGCTGGTCCCGACGCCTCCCGTCCCGCGCCCGGGCACCGGCGGCACCTGATCTCCCCGTTCCTTCTCCCCCTGTCCGACGTGACCGTTCTCCCTGGAGCGCCGCGATGACCGTGTCCCCGCCCCGCGACACCGGGCCGACGCCGGCCCGGCACAGCTACCCGGCCGCTCCCCGCAGCGGACCGGTGGAGGTTTTGCACGGGCAGCCGGTGGCGGACCCCTACCGCTGGCTGGAGGATCCGCAGGACCCCGCCACCGCCGTGTGGAGCGCTGCTCAGGATCTGCTGTACGCCGGGGAGGAGGCGCGCTGGGCGGACCGGGAGGCGTTGCGCGGGCGGATGGCTGAGTTGCTCGGCGGGGGTGGCAGCGGTCCCCCGGTGGCGCGCGGCGGGCGGGAGTTCCATGTGCGCCGGGACCCGGGGCGTGAACTGTCGGTGCTCGCCGTCCGTGAGGGCGGCCGCACACGGGTGCTCGTCGACCCGCTGGAGGCCGACCCGTCGGGTACGACGGTGCTCGACGCCTGGGAGCCGTCGTGGGAGGGCGGCCTCGTGGCCGTGCAGTTGTCCTCGGGCGGTACGGAGCACTCGCTGCTGCGCGTGCTCGACGCGGTGACCGGCGAGGTGGTGGACGGGCCCGTGGACCGGGTCCGCCGTTCCCCCGTGGCGTGGCTGCCGAAGGGCCGGGCGTTCTACTATGTGCGCCGATTGCCGCCGGAGCGGGCCGGCGGGGCGGCCCGTCACCGCCGCGTGTATCTGCACAAGGTCGGCACCCCCGCCGACCGGGACACGGAGATCTTCGGTGCCGGGCGGTCGGAGACCCAGTACTACACCGTGGCCACCTCCCCCGACGGCCGGCTCCTGGTCATCGGTGCCAACGAGGGCACCGCGCCGCGCACCGACCTGTGGACCGCCGACCTGACCGTGACCGGCCCGGACCGGCCCGGGCTGCGCCGCTTCCAGCACGGCACGGACGCACGAACAGCCGTCCGCCTGCGGACGGGTGGCGGCCCGCTGCTGCTCAGGACGACCGCCGGCGCCCCACGCGGCCGGATCGCCGCGGCACGCCCCGACGCCCCGGGCCCCGGACACTGGCGCACCCTGGTCGGCGAGCAACCCGGCACCGTACTGCAGGACTTCGCGGTCCTGGACGGCCCGGCACTGGACCGGCCGCTGCTGGTGGTCGTACGGACCCGGCACGCGGTCGGCGAGATGACCCTGCACGATGCACGCAGCGGCGCCCCCGCCGGGACCGTGACCCTGCCGGGCCGGGGGTCCGTCACCGGCCTGACCGTACGTCAGGCTCCGGGACACGAGGCCTGGTTCGCGTACGCCGACCACATCACACCCACCACCGTCCTGCACTACGACGCGGTCACCGGACAGCTGCGCCCCTGGGCGGGCGGTCCGGCGGCCGCCGCGCCGGCCGCGGGCGTGAAGGTCACCCAGGAGGTCGTGCGTTCCCGTGACGGCACCGCGGTGCGCATGTTCGTGATGTCCCCCGAGGGCCGTCCCGGCCGGCCCCGCCCCGCCGTCCTCACCGGTTACGGCGGCTTCGGCGCCTCGATGAGCCCCGGCTTCACCCCGCAGGCCGTGCCCTGGGTGCGCGCGGGCGGCGTGTACGCGGTGGCCTGCGTACGCGGAGGGGGCGAGGAGGGCGACGAATGGCACCGGGCCGGGCGCCGCGAGCACAAGCTCAACACCTTCGAGGACTTCGACGCCGCCGCCGACCATCTGCTCCAGGCCCGATGGGCCGCGCCCGGCCGGCTCGGCGTCCTCGGCAGCTCCAACGGCGGTCTGCTGGCCGCCGCCGCACTGACCCGTCGGCCGGAGACCTACGCGGCCGTCGTGTGCGCGGCGCCCCTGCTCGACATGGTGCGCTACGAGCTGTCCGGGATGGGCGCGAGCTGGCGAGACGAGTACGGGAGCGCCGAGGACCCCGCCGATTTCGTGCGGCTGCTCGCCTACTCCCCGTACCACCGGGTGCGCGAGGGGACGTGCTACCCGGCCGTCCTGCTGGCCGTCTTCGACGGCGACACCCGCGTCGACCCCGCGCACGCCCGGAAGATGTGTGCCGCGCTGCAGTGGGCGGGCACGGGTGACGGGCCGGTCGTGCTGCGCACCGAGCGCGGTGTCGGCCACGGCACACGCGGCGCGTCGCGCAGCGCCCGGCTGTACGCGGACGTCATGGCCTTCCTCGCCCACCACCTGGGCCTCGACCTGACGAAGGACGGCCTGGCATGAACGTACTCCTGTGCCCGCTGAGCGACCCGGGTTACCTGTACCCGGCCCTCGCGGCCGGCCGGGAACTGCGCCGACGCGGCCACACCGTCGACGTCCTCGCCGGGCCACCGGCCGCGGCCACGGCCGCCGCGGCCGGACTGGCCGTGTCGGCCGTGACGGACGGCACCGCGCTTTCCGTGGCCCACTGGACGGTCCGGGGGGCCGAGCAGTACGCCGCCGTGGCCCGGGCGGTCCGGCGGCTGCGGCCCGACGTCCTGGTCACCTCGGTGCTCTGCCACGGCGCACTGGTGGCCGCCGAGGCCGCCGGACTGCCGGTGGTGGTCCTCGGGCTGGCGGCTCACCTGTGGCCCTATCGCGCCGGGCCGGCGGGCGCGGAGGGCCGTGCGTGGCGGCTGGCGGAGACCCTGAAGCACTACGGGGCGGTACGGGAGGCGGCCGGTCTCGCCCCGCGGCACGACCGGTTCCCCCAGACGCCGCTGCTCGGCACCGCCTTCCTGCTGCGCGGGCACCCCGTCATGGAGGTGCCCGGCGCCGAACTGCCCGGGGCCGTACGGCATGTCGGTCCCTGCTGGTGGGAGCCGGACCCCCCGGCGGCGGAGCCGCTGCCGGATTCCAAGCCCCTGGCGTACGTCCATCTCGGCCGCACCTTCGGCGGCAGCAGTCTCTGGCCGCGCCTCAACGCGGCCTTCACTGCGGGCACGCACCGGGCTGTCGTGGAACTGGGGCGGTCAGGCGCCCCCGAGGCCGCCGCGGACGCCGACCTGATCCTGGGGCGCCGCTCCTGGATGGGTCCGCTCGTGAACCGGGCCGACCTCGTGCTCACCAATGCGACGTCCGCCCCGGTACTCGCCGCGCTCCTCCACGGCAAACCGCTGCTCGTCGCGCCCAACGGCTCGGAGCAGCAGGTCCTCGCCGCCGGTTGTCTGCGCGCCGGCGTCGCCCGCGTCCTCCCGGAGCCGGGTTCTCCCGCCCAGGAACTGCGTGCCGCGGTCGACGCCGCCGCCCGTGATCCCGAGTTGCGTGCGCGTGCGAAGGAGGTCGGCGGCCTGCTCGCCGACGGCAAGAGCGAGGCGCGTGCCGCCGACGCCGTGGAATCGGCGGCCCGCTGACCCCGACAGCGCAGAATCGGCGGCTGCCCCCGACTCCGTGAAATCGGGGGCACGCTGACCCGACGCCTCAACTCCCGTGCGGGGCCTGGGGCGGCAGTCCGTCGAGCAGCACGTCCCGCAACGCCTCCACGAGTTCCAGGCCCCGTGCGCGGGCCACCGGCGCCGCCTCGTCGCGCCGCCTTTCGGCGACGACCGCGAGAGCCGCCGCGGCCTGACGGGCGAAGAGGGCCAGCAGGTCGAGTTCGGAGAGGCTGGACCGGGACTGCTCGACCGGATCGAGCACTTCGAGCACTCCGAGCACCCGGTCGCGGTGAGCGAGCGGCGCCGCCATCAGCGCGTCCGGCACATACCCCGTCGACTGCGCGACGTCCCGGGCGAACATGCCCTGCTTCCTCAGGTCGTCCGCGACCATCGGCTCGCCCGAGACGAGCACCCAGCCCGCCAGCCCCCGGCCGGCCGGGAACCGGGAGCCCACCAGTGACTCCTCACCCTCCCCCGCCACGGCCTGGAAGACCAGCTCGTCGGCATCCTCGTCGTGCAGCAGGACGGAGCTGGCCGCCGCGCCGAAGATGGCGCGCGCGGTCTCGACGACGGACTGCAGCAGATCGCGTTCGGCGCTGCCTGCCCGTGTCGCGGGGCCCACGCCGGTGGCGGGGACCAGGTCCTGTCCGGAGTTCCCGCGCGGCGTCGCGGGGGAACTCCGGACAGGACCTCGGCCGTGGGACTGGCTCATGATTCACCTCGGGTTCCTGGTTCGCCGATACGGACGTTCGCGGCGGAGAGGTAGAGTGCGTGCTTGATCTGGAACGGCGTCAGCTTCGGCCGGCTGCCGAGCAGCCGTGCGCACATCCCGCTGATGAACGGGGTGGCGAAGCTGTTTCCCGTGGTGCGGATGGTCCTGCCGCCCGTCCAGGCCACCTGCACGTTCTGGCCGGGTGCGAAGAACTCCACGGGTGGTGCGGGGTTGTAGAGGAAGAGCCCGGAGTCGTCCTCGCGGTGTGTACCGACCGAGATGACCGAGGAGAACCGCCAGGGGAAGCTCTCCACCGGTGTGTTGTGGGCCGACGCCACCAGCGTGGTCCCGGCGAAGAACGCCTGGTCGGCCAGGGACCGCAGGGTTTCGAGGAACTTCGGACGGGTCGTGGAGAGGCTGAGGTTGACCACGTCGAAGCCCTGCTCGACGGCCCAGCGCAGACCGGTGAGCAGGGCGTCGCCGCTGCCGGTGAAGCCCTCGCCCAGCACCCGCACGCTGAACAGGGAGCAGCCGGGCGCCACCCGCCGGACGATCCCGGCGCACGCCGTTCCGTGTCCGCAGCCGTCGCCGGTGCCGTCGGGCAGCGGTCCGCTGTCGACGACGTGCAGGGTCCCGTCGGGGGCGGGGGCCACCTCGTAGGAGCCCTGGACCGTGCCGACCGAGGGGTGGCCGCACTCCACGCCGGTGTCGACCACACACACGCGCACCCCTTCGCCGTCCGACCACGCCGACGGGTCGGCGGACAGCGCCGGCACGGTGTCGGCGAGCATCGTGAGTTCCTCGGGGGTACGGTCGCGCAGGCTCCAGGTGAGCCCTCCTGCCGTCCCGGTGGTCATGCGGTCCCCCCTTCGTGTCCGGCCGGGTGGTCCGTGCTCCGGGCCGCGGCCTCACTGTCGTCGGCGAACGCGGCGGCACGGTCCGCGCCGAGCCGGTGTCCCTTGGCCGTGAAGTGACGTTGCGCCGTGCGCGCCTCGCCGGCCGCCTCTCCGTGCCGGGCCAGCGTGCGCAGCGTGTGTGCGCGGTCGAGGGCGGCGGTGCCGCGGACGACCGGGGAGTCCGTGTCGCCGGCCGCGGCGGTAGCCCGGTCCGCGCAGGCCCGTGCGGCGACCGGCTCCCCGGTGAGGGCGAGGGCGCGGGCCCGCAGCCCGTCCGCGTCGGCGGACTCCGCCGGGGGCAGGCCGGCCTCCTGGGGGTCCGGCAGGGCCAGTGCCCGGGCCGGGTCCCCCCGGTCCAGGCGGATCCGGGCCCGCTCGCGGTCGATTCCGGGAAGCGCCCCCGTGGCACCGAGTTCACGGCAGGCGCGGGCGGCCTCGTCCAGCAGGGCGAGCCTGCGGTCCGGTGTCCCCGTCAGGGCTTCGACCTCGGCGGCGAACAGGGGGACGAACAGCGCGCTTTCGGCGTAGCCGAGACCGTCGGCGAGCCGTGCCGCCTCGGCCAGCCGCTCGTGTGCCTCGTCGTGGCGTCCCTGCAGGGCCAGGAGTACGGCCAGCGGGCAGGCCAGGGTGACCCGGACGGTTGGCCTGCCGCCGCCGTGGGCCGTCAGCAGTTCCTCGCAGCGGGCGACGGCACGGACGACCGGGGTGGGGCCCCGCCACAGGGAGATGCCGACCGCGCCCAGGGCCAGGGCCCGTTCGGGTTCGGCGTCGGCGCGGCCTGCGTGGTCCAGGGCCCGGCTCAGCAGGGCCTCGGCCTCGGCGTGCCGGCCGCGCCGCTGGCGGTCCTGGGCGATGCGGACGCAGGCGCGGGCGATGCCCTGGTCGTCGCCCGCCGCCGTGAACGGTTCGAGCGCGGCCTCGGCCACCTCGGCCGCGGACCCGTGCCGGGGGTCGAGGGCGGTCAGCGCGAGCCGGGCGTGGGCGGCGCCCAGCCGGTCACCCGCGCGTTCCGCCGTGTCGAGGGCGCCTGCCAGCAGTTCGCGGCCGCGCACCGGCTCGCCGCGCGCCACCTTCGTCTCGCCGAGCCGGCGGGCGGTCTCGGCCGCGGCGGGCCCGCCGGAGGCGGCCAGGTCCAGGGCCTGGGTGAGGAGGTCGTCGGCCCACGGCAGGTCGGAACGGGCCAGTGCGGCCGTCCCGGCCCGGGTGAGCAGGGCGGCGGCGCGCGCCCGCAGGATGTCGGTGCCGTCGTCGCGTATCCCCAGTTCGGTGAGCAGCCGGTGGGCGCGGGCCAGGTGGGTGCCGACGGCCGCGTCCCCCGCCTCGTGCCGGACGAGGACGCTGGCGGCGTGCTCGTGGCGCCGGGCCCGTACCTTCTTGGCCATCCCGCGGTAGGCGGTCTCCTGCACCAGGGCGCTGCCGAACCGGAGGGCGGAGCGCGCGGCCGGGGTGCGGCCCCCGGGCTCGATGAGCCGGCGCCGGATGAGGCCGCGCAGCAGACCGGCGGCGGACTCCGCGGGTCCTGAGTACTCGGCGGTGGCCAGTTCGGTCAGGTCGCCGCGGCGGAACTCACGTCCCAGGACGGCGGCCAACTGCAGCAGGGTCCGCTCCTCGGGGGGCAGTGCGTCGATGCGTGCGCCGAGCAGGGCGTGCACGGTGAGCGGCAGGTCGTCGCATTCGGCCGCCATGGCCGTCAGGTGCTCCAGGTACAGCGGATTGCCCTCGGCGCGGTCGAGGGCGCCCTCCAGCACGCCCTGCCGGTGGGCCGCCACCTCGACCAGCTCACCGGCGAGCGCGGCCGCCTCCTCGGGCGTGAGCGGAGTGAGCATGAGCGCCGCGGACCGCATCCGGCCGCTGCCCCACCCGGGGTGGGTCTCCAGCAGTTCGGGACGCGCGGCGCACACCAGCGCGACGGCCGAGCGGTCGAGCTCGTCCAGCAGCCGGTCCGCCATGTCGAGCAGCGGTGCGGACGCCCAGTGGCAGTCGTCCAGTACCAGCACCACGGGCCGTTCACGGGACAGTCCGTCCAGCAGGCAGGCCAGCGCCATGAGGGTGTCGTCGGACGAAGGACTGGGCGTACCGTCCGCGAGAAGACCGGCCCGCAACAGGCGCAGTGCCTGCTCCGCCTCTCTGCGCTCGTGAACCGGCAGCCCCGCGAGCCCGGCGTCCTCGCCGACGGCCGCGAGCACCTGACGTACGGCTTCGGCGAGCGGCGAGAGGGTGCCGGTCTCGCCGTACGGACGGCATCGGCCCTCGCCGTACGCCGGGCAGTCCCTCAGCCACTCGCGCAGCAGGCGCGTCTTGCCGAGACCCGCCTCGCCGTAGACGGTCACCAGGTGTGAGCGGGGGTCCGCCGTCAGTTTGCGCAGCAGGAGGCGGAGTTCGGCCAGTTCCTGCTCACGGCCGATGAACGGGGTGTCGAAGCGGCGGACCCGCTCCGGGTCGTCCTCGTGCAGGGCCACCAGGCGGTGTGCCGGTACGGGGGCGTCGACGCCCTTGAGGGACAGCGATCCGGCGGATTCGGTGACCGCCGAGGGCCCGGCGGCGCGGAGCGTGGCGGGGCCGATCAGGATCTCGCCCGGTCCGGCGTGCTGTTCGAGCCGGGCGCCGATGTTGACCACCTCGCCGGAGACCAGGGCCTGCCGGGCGGCGGGATCGACGCTCACCACGACCTCGCCGGTGTTCACGCCGATGCGGACGGCGAGCCGGACCCCGTGCTCCTGCTCCAGTTCGGCGTTGAGTCCGTCGAGGCCGGTGACCATTCCGCGGGCGGCGGCCAGGGCCCGGTGGGCGTCGTCCTCGTGGCGCGCGGGAACCCCGAAGACCGCCATCACGGCGTCCCCGATGAACTTCTCCACCGTGCCGCCGTGTTCCTCGATCCTGGTCCGCATCAGCGCGAAGTACCGGAGGGTCACCGTGCGCAGCGTCTCCGGGTCGAGCCGGCCGGACAGGGCGGTGGACCCGACGAGGTCGCAGAAGATCACGGTCACCACCCGGCGCTCCTCGGCGGCGCCGGGCCCTGCCGCGGCCACGCAGGCGGTTCCGCACCGCGGGCAGAAGGCCGCACCGTCGGGCGGTGGTTCGGGGCACTGGGGGCAGCTCGGCCGAGCGGTCATCAGAACAGCGCTCCGCCGGCGATCTCGCTGTGCGCCTGCACCTCCGGCTCGGCCGCGTCCAGCCGCTCCTTCAGGCCGAGCAGCAGGGTCAGTTCCTCCGGGCTGAGTTCCCGGAGCACCTCCCGCTGCTCGGCGGAGAGGCTGTGGAGCGGGAACCCGGCGTCCTCCAGCACGCGGAGGCGGTCGCGATCGTGCGCGGGATCAGACATGGGAGCTCTCCGATACGTGGGGTGCCGTGGCGATGCGGTCGAACAGCTCGGTGAGGGTCGCGACCGTGTGAAGTGCGCTGACGGCGACCAGGGAGCGCTGCGCGGGGTCCAGCGGCAGCCGGTCCAGCAAGCGGTCCAGGTCCGCGCTGTGCCCGTTGTCGAGATCGGCGTGGAGGCGCACGGTCTCGAAGGCTGCCTGCGGCAGCCCGGTCTCACGCGCCAGCCGGGGCGCCAGACCCGGCGCCGGCGCGTTGCCCTCCAGCACGGCGATGTAGCCGAGCAGGGCCACCGGGTGGCTGTGCTCGATCCAGTAGTACTGCGCGCCCACCAGGGCGGCGATATGGGCCGGCGGGACGGCGCCCGTCAGCTCGCCCGGAGCCGTCCCGGCCGCCGCGGCATCGGTGAGCAGCCAGTCGTCGTGGCCGCGTTCCTGTGCGGCGTGCGTCCGCAGATACCGTGCGAGAGGAGGCGCCAGCGGGTCCCGCGGCAGCGCCTCGCACCGGGCGGCTGCCCGCTCCATCAGCGGAACGGAGGCGCGGATCACCTGGTGCATGGCGCGCAGGTAGTGCCGGTACCGGCCGGGAAGCCCGGCGTCGGAGCACCACATGCGGGCGGCTGCGGCCCGCAGTACGGGTTGCGCGAGGGACAGTTCGAGTCGCAGGCTCGCGGCGGGCGACAGGCTCATGCGGGAGCCTCCTCGTCCCCGCGTCCGCCGAGCAGCACGAGCGGCGCGTACCGCTCGCTCCCGTAGCGCCGCACCAGCACCTCGGCCCCCGCGTCACGCTGGAGCCGGGCACCGAGCGTGTCCACCGCGCCGGATGCCGGGCGGGACCCGGCCCGTTCGGCGGCGGCCAGCGCGACGGGCCGCCGCGCCAGGCCGCGGCAGCCGGCACAGGACACGACGCCCGCGGTACGGATGGTGCGCAGCACGGGTGACTCCTGGCAGCGGTGCCGGATCCGCGGCCAGTCGTCCACGGCGATGTGTCCCAGCCGCAGGTGTTCCGGCACGGGGCGGGCGTCCACCACGCGCTGGTTGCAGCAGGCCGTCACCGTGCCGTCGAAGGCCACCACCGGCCAGGCCGCCATCGCGCAGGGTGCCGGCGGCCCTTCGGCGCCTTCGGTCGAGGCCGTGCGGGCGCCCGCCCAGCCCGCCGCGCGCCCGGCCGGCCGGACGTGATTGACGAGTACGGCGGCCCCGTCGCGGAACTCGGCGCGTATCGACGCGGTGATGTCCGCGAGATACGGATCGTCCGCCGCGTGACCCACCACGTGGAAACTCACGTCGATTCCGCTTTCCATGATGTGGTGCACCGCACGGAAGGCCGCCGCACGCGGGACTTCACGTTCGTGGAATACGTCGATGCTCGCCGAGAAATGGTCGACGGATCCGAGGGCGCGCATGATGCGGGCGGGTACCCGTCCGCCGGCCGCGAAGAACATGCCGCTGAGCACCGCCGTCCGCGTCCCGGCCGACGCGGCGAGCGCCGCGAGTTCGCCCACGAGCGCGGGCCGCAGCAGGGGCTCGCCGCCCGTGAGCATGAGGACCTCGGGACGGTCCCCGGCGGTGAACCCGCCGACGAAGCGGCGCAGCGCCTCGGCAGGAGTGTCCTCCCCCTGCGGTCCCGACGAAGTGGAGCAGTGGGCGCAGCTCAGCGGGCAGCGCCTGGTGAGGGTGGCGAGCAGCCCGGCGGCCGGAACCGGACGCAGTTCGATGATCTCCGCCAGTCGCATCGCGTCACCTCCGTCGGTCAGCGGGACATGCGGCGCCAGCGTGCGCGCCACCGGTTCGGTCCCGGTTGGTGCCGGGTTCGGGGCCGGTACGCGGCGCAGGGCCGGCCGGGTGTGCGGGTGACCGAACACGGCCGGTCGTTTCGCCATGTTCTGTACGCCTGTTGCCGCTTCATCCCGGCGGGTGCGTTGCTGCATGCACCTTGAACCATCCTCGGCCCCATGGCCCCGCCTCCGACTTGTGACCATGCTGTGAAGAACGGAAGGAATTCCATCGAATTCCCGCCGCTTTCACGGCTCCTCGCGGATTCGCTCACCCCCCCGACCGCTCCCCGGAGGCTTTCGTGCACGGAATTGTTCTCTTCTCCCGGAATTCCGACGACACCGGCTGGGGAAGGGGTTGAGGGAAATGACCGACACTTTCACCGAGGGTCGCGGCAGCGAGGCGGATCCCGGGATTCCGCGAGAGCGTGCCGTCCCGGCCGGCACTCTGCTGCGCATCGCCCTCCTCGGCCCGCTGCGAGCCTCCCGCAATGGCCTGCCCCTGCCGCTCGGTCCACTGAAACAGCGCCTCGTCCTGGCGGTCCTCCTCACCCGCCCGAACACCCCGGTGTCGCTGGAAGAGCTGACCGACGCCGTCTGGCCGGACGATCCGCCCCGCACCGCCCGCAAGAACCTCCAGGTGTACGTCTCGACGCTCCGCAGGGTCCTGGACCCCGACGACCTCGGCCGGCTGCGCCACTGCCCCGGCGGCTACGTCCTGCACCTCGGCGCGGACGAGTGCGACAGCCTGCGGTTCGACGAACTGGCCCGGCGCGGCGACGCCGAGGTGCGCGCGGGCGCCCCGAGCCGCGCCGCCCGGCTGTACCGCCAGGCACTGGACCTGTGGCGCCATGACCCCTTCAGCGACCTCGCAGCCCGTGCCGAGGTGCTGCACACCGCAGTGGAACGGCACCACGCCCGCCGGCTGGCGGTGTACGAGGCGTGGGCGGAGGCGCAGTTGGAGACCGGCGAGCCGGCCCCGGTCGCCGACACCGTGGACGAGATGGTGGGCCGCCACCCACTGCGGGAGAGACTGCGTGCAGCCCAGCTCACCGCGCTGCACCGGGTCGGCCGCCGGACGGAGGCACTGGCCGCCTACGACGACTGCCGCCAGCAGCTCTCGCGGGAACTGGGCCTGGAACCGGGTGCGGCGCTGCAGTCCGCCTACCGCTCCCTGCTGGACGACGTGACCCCGCCCCGGCCGCGCGGCGGCCCCACCGGGTCACGGCTGCTCCCGCCGGAACTCGCCGACTTCACCGGGCGGACGCGGGAACGGGAGTCCCTCAGCGCACAGTTGGTGTGTGAGGGCGGGCCTCCGGTGCTCCTCACCGGACCGGCCGGCGTCGGCAAGACGGCCCTGGCCGTGCATGTCGCGCACCGCCTCGCCGCCCGCTACCCCGACGGCGTGGTGGCGACCCGGCTGTGTGCCGAGGACGGCTCCACGCGCCCGTGGAGGTCGGTGCTGTCGGAGCTGGCCCGTTCCCTGGGCTGCGCCGAGCGGTTGTCCGCCGACCGGGAGGAGGCCGCCGCCACCTGGCGCACCTGGCTGTCCGGGCGGCGCGTCCTGCTGCTCCTGGACGACGCACCCGACGCCGCCGCCCTCGGTCCGCTGCTGCCGCCGTCGGGCCCCACCGCCGCACTGGTCACCTCCCGGAGCCGACTGCCCTGTCTGGAGTCCGCGCACCGGACCGAACTCCCGCCCCTGTCCGCCGAGGAGGCCCTGCACCTGCTCGGCGGAATCATCGGCCGGACCCGGCTGCAGGCCGAATACGCCGCCGCCGAACGCATCGTCACCGCCGTCGGGCTCCTCCCGCTCGCCCTGCGGGCGGGAGGGAACCGCCTGTCCGTGCTGCGCCACATGCCGCTCGGCCAGTACGCGGACCGCCTCGAACACCCTTCGGAGGCCTTGGACGAACTCTCGTCCGGCGGTCTCGGGGTCCGCGCCCGCCTCGCCGGCGCCTGGGCCCGGCTGCCCGGTCCCGCCCGCGTCACCCTCCACGCCCTGGCCACGCTGCCGGACCCCGCCTTCTCCCTTCCCGCCGCCGCCCGGGTCCTGGGCCTGGGCGGACGGGACGCGCAGCGCGCGCTGGAGGGTCTGATCGACGTCGGCGTCCTGGCTCCGCCGTCCTGTCCGCAGGTGACCGCGCACAGAGAGGCGGACGCGGAGCGCGTGCGCTACGAACTCCCTTGGCTGACCCTGTTGTTCGCGCGGGAGCAGGCGGCCGGGCCGGGAACCCGGTGCTAGGTCCTGTCTGGAGTTCCAGCGCGGGAGAAGGAGCGGCGTCCGGTGCCGTCGAATCCAAGGAGGAGGAGGGAGTCCACGCGGAGCGTCGGCGACTGACGACAACGCCGGAGGCGGCGGCACCGGACGCCGTGACGCCGCGGGGGAACTCCAGACAGGACCTAGGGCGTGTTGCGAAAGTCCCGCCTGCCCGGACCGGGGAGGCTCCCCCCGAGGGGGCCTCCCGGCCGCCTCCGGCCCGATCCGTGGGAGAGGGGCCGGGGCCGCCCGCGTCCGGTCGGGCGCGGGCGGCCCCGGTGAGGCGCTCAGGCGCCGCCCGGGGCCGGGGCGGAGGACTGCACCCGGGCCAGATAGCCGGCCTGGAAGCGGCTGGCCGCACCCAACTGCTCCATGATCTCGGCGATGTGCTTGCGGCAGGTGCGCAGCGACATGCCCAGCCGCCGGGCCACCATCTCGTCCTTCATCCCTTCCGCCAGCAGCCGCACGATGGCCTGCTTCACCTCGTCCCGCGCCGAACTCTCCGTCCAGGCCGGGTGATAGGGCTCGGCCAGCGACCAGGCGTGGTCGAACGTCGCACACAAGTAGGCCACCGTGGACGGCTCGTGGATGACGATGGCCGCGTCCAGGTCATCCTGGTGCGGAATGAACACCGTCTCCGCGTCGAAGGCGACCATGCGGCCGAACAGTTCGCTGAGCGTCCTGATCTCGGCCCCCTCGCCGGTCATCCGCCGGGCGTACTCCTGCGTCGGCAGGTGGTAGCGGGCGGTGTGCTGGTACAGCGTGCGCATCCGCACGCCTCGACGCAGCATGTCCCGGTCCTGGATGAACGCCTGCTCCAGCAGCGTCGGGGAGCGGCCCCCGCCGGGATGACAGGTGCGGACCTCCTGCCGGCACCGCATGGTCGCCTCGGTGATCATGCCCACGACGGTCCTCAGGTCCGTGACCTCCGTCAGGGGCGTCCGTCCCTGCCACCGGCGCCGCCCCTCCGCATAGTGCGGCGTCAGGAGGGCCATCTCGCCGCGCAGTTGGTCGATCTCCGCCAGTTGCCGGCGCAGCCCCGCCTCCTTCGGCGCGACCAGCGCGGCGATGGCCGCGTCCGGCGCGACCGGCACCAGCCGGTCGGGGTCCTCGGGCAGGTGCCGCAGCAGCAGCAGTCCGGTCAGGGTCGCCACCGCCGTGGCCGCGCAGCTCTCCGGCATTCCCAGTGCCGCGCCCAGTGTCCTCCCGTCGCACGATCCCTGGTCACTCACCCACCGGAACACCCGGACGGCGTCCTCGGACAACTGCGCGCCGGACGGCGCTCTGCCATCCGTTCCGCGACGACCCGGTAACTGGCCGTCCTCACCTGTGTCGCCCATCCAACCCCCTCATCAGCCAGATGGCTCCGCCCCCGCTCGCGCCGATGTCTATTGTTCAGATGCGCGGTAGATATTCCCAGACCCCCTGGAAGGAATCACCGTGGAACGGATCAAAGGGGCAATCACCCTGCTCCTGGGACTCGTCACCCTCCTCCTCGGGTACCGGGTCCGCTCCTGGTGGCATCGCGCCGCATGCAGTGGGGGCACGGCCCGCGAGGTACTCAACCAGCCGCCACGGCCTGTGCGCGGCGACGACGACACACCGGCCGTGCCCACGCCCCGCTGGTGACCCGGCCGGGTCCGGCACGTTAGTCGCCGGGAGCGGCGGCGCCGCGGCGGGGCGGTCCCGGCATTCACCGGTCCGCCCCTCCCCGTGGTGGCGGTTCGATATGCGCCGGAAGGGACATCGATAGTCGCCGTCGCCACGCTGAGCTCCGCCTGTGTCAGCCGAGCCGAGGAGTTGCCAGATGGTGAGTCATGTCGATGTCTTTGAGGACCGGGGCACGGAGGACTCGACGTCATCGAGCGGGCGGTCCGGGCCGCCTGCCGGCCGGGCGGGCGGACAGGGCCGTCTCGTCCGCCACCACCTCACCCCTGCCGAGGCGACTGCGGCGTTCGCCCTGGCGAAGGCCTGCGCGGCGGCCTATCGCAGCGCGCACGACGAAGGATTCCTCACCGAGGCCCCGGTGCTGGCGCACGACCTGCCGCCCTCCGTCCGCCGGGCGGCGAACGCCGCACGGCTCGACGACCGCAAGCACGCCTTCATCCTGTCCGGCAACACCGTCGAACCGTGGCTCGAGCCCACGCCGTCGTACTGGCGTGAGGCGGACACCGTGGCAAGCGGCCCGTACGGCTTCCTGCTCGTGCTGTACGCGGCTCTGCTCGGCGACCCGATCGGGTGGGGGACTCAGCAGGACGGCCGGATCGTCACCGATGTGCTGCCGGTGCGCGGGCTCGAACACAGCCTGGTGAGTGCCAGCAGCGAGCGGGAGCTGGGGTGGCACACGGAGGACGCGTTCTCGGAGAACAGGGCCGACCACGTCGGGCTGTTCTGCCTGCGCGGCCGCGGCGACATTCCGACGACCCTGTCGTGCGCCGATCCCTCGTCGCTGCCGCAGGACGTCGTGCGCGTCCTGGCGCAGAAGCGCTTCACCATTCACCCCGATCCGTCGCACAGCACCCTTACGGACACCGGGCCCGGCCGGGAGAAGGTCGCTCTGCTCAGCGGGCCGGGGGACGCGCCGGTCGTGCGGATCGACCGCGACTTCACCGTGGCCGACGAGGACGACCCCGAGGCGGTCCGGGCCATGGAGGCGCTGATCGAGCACCTGGACGGCAACACGTACGAAGTGGTTCTGGGCACCGGTGACGTGTGCTTCATCGACAACCGCAACGTCGTTCACGGCCGCCGCCCCTTCCGCGCACGGTACGACGGCAAGGACCGCTGGCTCAAGCGGGTCAACGTCGTCACCGACCTGCGGCGCACCCGGGCCGAACGGCCGTCGGCAACCAGCAGGGTGGTCGGCTGAGCCATGACCACAGGTGGCATTTCCCCCGCCCTCCTGGAGGACTGGCTGCGTGAGCGGTACTTCGCGGCCTCGATCGACATCTCCAGCTCGGGAGTCCTCAACTACACCCTCGGCGAACTGCGCGACCTGCTCGGCATCGACACGTCCGAACTGGACGACGTCGTCTTCCGGGACAGCCCCTCGACGGGATGCGAGCCGCTGCGCGAAGCGGTCGCCGCCCGCTTCGCTCCGGGCAGGGCCGACGAGGTGATGGTCACCCACGGCTCGACGGAGGGGATCTTCCTCGCCCTGTCCGCGCTGCTGCGCCCCGGCGACGAGGTCGTCGTGCTGGATCCGGTCTACCACGCCCTGTCCGCGGTGGCGGAGTCCGCCGGTGCGCGGCTGCGAGTGTGGGAGCTACGGGCACAGGACGACTTCCGACCCGATCTCGACCTGCTGGAGCGGCAGTTGACGCCCCGCACCCGAGCGGTCGTGGTCAACTTCCCGCACAACCCCACCGGAGCCTGCCTGGACGCGGCGGGGCGACGCCGGCTCGCCGGGATGCTGGCCCGTCATGACTGCTACCTCTTCTGGGACGCCGCCTTCGGCGAGCTGGTCCACGACGGTCCCCCGGTCACGGCGCCGACCGCGGCCGAGGGGCTCCCGCAGGACCGGGTCGTCTCGACGGGGACGCTCTCCAAGGCCTACGGCCTGCCGGGGATACGGGTCGGCTGGTGCGTGGCCGAGAGGCGGCTGCTCACCGAGATGGTCCGGATCCGCGACTACACCACGATCTCCACGTCACCGCTGAACGAACTGCTCGCCCTGCGGGTGCTGCGGGACGCCGACCGTGTGCTGCTGCCCCGGCTGGATCTCGCGCGGAAGAACCGTACGACGCTGCTGGAATGGGCGGACGTCCACGACGGGCTGGTCAGCTGCCCGCCGCCGGTGGGTGGCGTCAGTGCCTTCCCCCGGTTCCCCGCGGTCCCCGATGTCACGGACGCCTGCGAGTCGCTGCTCAGGCAGCACGGGGTCCTGGTCGTCCCGGGCGGGTGCTTCGGCCGTCCGGACCGGATGCGGATCGGGTTCGGCGGCGATGCCCAGGAGTTCACCGCCGGTCTGGAACGGGTCGCCCAGGTTCTCGGCGACGCGTCCCTCACCGCACCTGCCCGAGGAGGCTCTTCACGATGAACACCCAGCCGAACGAACCCCCTTCCTCCTGGGCACCCTGGGCGGAGTTCAACCGCACGGACCGCCGTTTCCCCTTCGAAGGAGGGCTGATCACCTGGATCGAGGCGGCCGTCGCGGCCCATCCGGACCGGCCCGCCGTGTACGCCGACGGTGTGGAACTGACCTACCGCGAACTCGACGAGCGGTCGGACCGGGTCAGCGACTTCCTGCGCCGGTCGGGGGTGGAGCCGGGCAGCATCGTGGCGGTCACCGCCGGCCGCACCGTGCATCCCTACGTGGGCCTGCTCGCCGCGCTCAAGTCCGGCTGCGGCTACGTCCCGGTCGACGTCCTGGACCCGGTGTCCCGGCTGGAGTTCATCGTCGAGGACGCCGGCGTCGTCGCGGTGCTGGCCGCGTCGGACGAGCTCGGCCGGCTCGACTGGCTGCCGGACACCCTCGCCGTCCGTGGCGTGCTCGACAACGGCGACGAGGACGACGACGGCCCCGGCGACCGGCGGTGGGCCGGGGCCCTGCGTCCCGGGGCGGGAGGACCGGGCCCCCGCCGCACGGCCGTCCCGTACGACCCGGAGCGGACCTGCTACATCATCTACACCTCCGGCACGACCGGGCGCCCCAAGGGCGTGCGCATCAGCGAGCACAGCCTGCTGAACTTCGTGCACTGGTTCGTCTCCCGGCACGAGGTACTGGCCGCGGACCGGCTCTGCCAGAACGCCCCGCTCACCTTCGACCCGTCGGTCCAGCAGATCTTCCCCGCGTGGGTGACCGGGGCCTGCCTGCTGACCCTGCCCGCGGCCGAGTTGCAGGACCCGTACGCGATGCTGGGGTGGCTGCGCCGGGAGCGGATCACGCACCTGGACGTGGTCACCGCCCACTGGCACCACCTGCGGGAGGCCGCGGACCAGGATCCTGCCCTGCGCGATCTGCCCCACCTGCGGTGGATCATCATCGGCGGCGAGACGCTGCACTACCACCACACCCGCCACTGGCACAGGATCGTGCGCTCCCCCGCGCTGCTCAACAACATTTACGGTCCGACGGAGGCCACCGTCAACGCCACGGAGGTCGTGGTGGACCCGGCGGCGGAATCCGGGCAGATCCCCATCGGAGCGCCTCTGCCCAACTACCGGATGTACGTGGTCGACGGCGCGGGCGCCCTCTGCGCGCCCGGCGTGACGGGTGAACTCCTGATCGCCGGGGACGGTCTGGCCCAGCGCTACCAGTCGGCCGCCGCCACCGAGGCCGCGTTCACCGAACTGGCCGTGCCGGGCGGGGTCGTGGAGCGCGTGTACCGGTCCGGAGATCTGGCCCGGCTGATCGATGTCCCGTCCCACGGCTGGATGCTGGAGTTCCAGGGGCGCGTCGACAGCCAGGTGAAGATCCGCGGGTTCCGCATCGAGCTGGAGGAGGTGGAAGGCGCGGCGAAGAGCTGTCCGCAGGTGCGGGACGCAGCTGTGCTCGTGCGCGGCACACCTCCGGACCAGCTCCTGTGCTGCTTCGTCGCGGACGGGGACCATGATCCGGCGGTGGTCAGGGCGCATGTGGCCCGGCTGCTCACCGCCTACCAGGTCCCCAACCTCTACCTCCGGGTGGACGGCTTCCCCCTGACGCGCAACGGCAAGCTCGACCGTGCCGGGCTCGCCGCTCTGGCCGAGGAACAGCTCGGTGGCCGTGTGCCGGCCGGCCGGCTGCCCGAGTCGCCGGTGGAGAAGCAGCTCGCGGAGGTCTGGGCATCGGTGCTCGGACTCACGCGCATCGGCGCCGAGGAGGACTTCTTCACCATCGGCGGCACGTCGCTCCTGGCCATGACGATGGTCAAGAAGTTGCGGGCGCAGGGGATCCGCCTGGATCCGGCGGCTGTCTTCGAGTGCCCGACCGTGGCCCGTCTGGCCGCCCACTGCGCCGCTTCCGCGCTCTGAACCGTACGACGCGAGAGGAGGGGGGCTGCCGGCCGGCAGCCCCCCCCCACACGGTCTACCCCGAGGTGTAATGACCCCCGCCCGCAGCCAGGACGGCCCCCAGGGCGGGGTCCGCCGCCATGCTCAGCAGGAGCGG
>NZ_JBITIE010000004.1:0-73013 GCF_044458665.1 Streptomyces sp. NPDC050422 | reverse complement strand
GGGGTGGTGGGGGGGGTTTTGTGGGCGGCCCCGCGGGGGCCCGGGGGGCCCCCCCCCGCCCCCCCCCCCGGGGGGGCGCCGGGCCCGGGGGGGGGGGGGGGGGCGGCCGGCCGCCCCCCCCCCTCCTCTCGTTCTCCCACTAGGTGTAATGACCCGCGCCGTCTGCCAGGACGGCCCGCAGGGCGGTGTCCGCCGCCTTGCTCAGCAGGAGCGGCTGCCCGTGCGTCGCGCACCGGTGGACCGTCACCCGGGAGGGGTCGGTCACCAGGCCGGCGAGGTCGGCTGCGGGCCTGCCGGTGATCACCGAGACGGGGCCGGTGACGCGGACCGGCCCGGCCGCCGGCCCAGCGGCGAGGAAGGCCAGCCAGACGCAGTATCGGGTGAGGAGGTGTTCGACGAGTTCCTCGGCGTCCTGGTCCCCTCCGTACGTCTCGATCAGACCGTCCTTCAGTGCCAGCAGCTCGGCCCGCAGCGCCGTCAGCAGGGCGGCGCCCTCCAGCCCGGCAGCCCGTGCCGACGCCGCCCCCGGGTCGGCACCGATGTTCCCGCAGAGGACGGCGAACTCGTCCAAGAGATACGCCGACGACCCGGGGTCCGGGTCGAGCAGCACGGCGTGCGGTGCCGTGCCGAACCGCTGCCGGCATGCCGCGGCCAGGTGCAGGGCCAGCGGCGCGGCCGTGCAGTGGGCCAGCACGAATTCGGGCGGGCCGTCCGTGAGGCCGTCCCGGATGCGGGCAGCCAGCGCCGGGAGGCCGAGGGATCCGGTGCGGTCCACGGTCAGGGGATCAACGCGCAGGCAGTCCACCTCCTTGGTGAGGAGGTCGAGCTTCTGGTCCTCAGGCAGTCCGGTGAACTGCAGGGCGAGCACCGAGTGCCGTCCACCGCCCGTGTCCGTCTCCATGACGCCTCCTTTCGCCGGTGTGTGATCGGTCGTGGTCAGGCGGAGAGGTGCCGCAGATGGGCCTCGGCGATCCTGCGGACGGTGGACTCCCGGTGCCGGTTGGCGGAGTAGGTCCAGTTCAGCCTCAGTTCCCCGTCCACCACCGCGGCGACGAGTTCCAGCAGGTGTTCCCGGTCCTCGTCGGCCGACGTCAGCTCGGGGGTGTCCGTCAGCCAGCGCCAGCCCGGCGCGGCCGCGCTCCCGGAGTTGTACCGCCCCAGGTAGTTGAAGGCGATCTCCGGCCGTCGCGCACGGGCCAGCCGTTCTCGAACGGAGGGGTCGGGGCAGAGGTACCGCAGGAGCCCGTACCCGAGTCCGTCGCCGGGGACGCGGTTCGCCTGGGCGACCAGTGCCGCACGCCGCGCACCCGGACTCCGCGGCTCCCGCGGGACGGTCAGACGGAGCGGGTGGCGTACGGCGAGCCAGCCCACCGTGCGGGACAGGTCCAGGCCGGTGTTGCCGCCGTCCCTGCCGTGACCGTTGACCTCGACGAGGACGTCGTCGCCGGTCCCCTCCTCGGCGACCGCCAGGGCCAGTGCGGCGAGCAGTTGCTGGGCCACGGTGCCCTCGCCCCGGCCGGTCCCCGCGACGAGGGTGTCGGTCCTCCCGCCCGGCAGGCGGTGGGTGACGGTCCGGGACGAGGCGGAGCTGTTCGGCCCGAGGGCCGCGTCGGCCGGCAGGGAGCTCCCGGCGTCCTGCCGCTCCCAGAACTCCGCCTCCCCGGCGACGGCGTCCGACGCCGCGAGTCCGGCGAGGGCACGGGCCCAGGCGGAGACGGGCACGGCCGGTGCCGGCGGTTCGGCCGGTGCGTGGTGACGCAGTCGCTGCCATCCCTGTGACAGGTCGTCCATGAGGATCCGCCAGGACACCGCGTCGGTGCCCAGGTGGTGGACGGCCAGGAGCAGCCGGTCCATGCCCGTCCCGGTGCGCAGCAGGGCCGCCTGGAGCAGCGGGCCGTGGGCCGGGTCGATGCCGGCGGCCAGTTCCGCGGCTGTGCGGCGCGTCTCGGCGGGCCAGTGTTCGGGAGCGGTGCCGGTCAGGTCCCTCTCGCGCAGCAGGGCCGACTCCTCGCATGCCACCGTGCGCAGGCGCGGCGCGCCGTCCGGTCCGTGGTCCAGCCGCAGGCGCAGGGCCTCGTGGTGTGCGGTGAGCCGGTGCAGCACGGCTTCCAGGTCGGCTGCCTCGGGGGTCCAGTCGATCTCGACGAGTTCGGTGGCCACGTGGGCGGCATGGTCGAGCGGCGCTTCGAGGAACCACCGTTGCAGCGGTGTGAAGCCCGCCTCGCCGGCCTGCTGCGCGGTGTGTTCCCCCGCCCGGGGCAGGGGGGCGGACGGCTCGCAGGGCGTGGCGGCCTCGGCCAGCCGGGCGAGGGTCTGGCACTCGAAGAGGGTCCGCGGGCGGAGGGCGAGGCCGGCTTCCCTGGCCCGGGCGACGACGCGCAGGGCCAGGAGCGAGTCGCCGCCGGCGTCGAAGAAGTTGTCGTGCGCGCCGACGTGGTCCAGGCCGAGGATGTCGGCCCAGATGTCGGCGAGGATCCGTTCCGGTCCGTCGCTGGGCGGCACGGAGGGTGTGGTCGTTTCACCGCGGAGGCCGGCGGGCGGCGGCAGGAGCCGCCGGTCGACCTTACCCCCGTTACTCAGGGGCAGTTCGCCGAGGATCACGATGACGGCGGGCACCAGGTACTCGGGCAGCGACTGCCGCAGGAAGTCCCGCAGTTCGGCGGGGCCGGGCGCCTCCGTGCCGGCCGGGACCACGTAGCCCACGAGCCGCCGTTCGCCCGGCTTGTCCTCCCGGACGGCCACGACGGCCTCGGCGATCGACGGGTGCAGCAGCAGTGCGGTCTCCACCTCGCCCGGTTCGATCCGGTAGCCGCGGATCTTGACCTGGTGGTCGATACGGCCGAGGAACTCCAGGTTTCCGTCGGGGCGGAAGCGTGCCCGGTCGCCGGTCCGGTAGAAGCGGGCCCCGGGCGTGCGGCTGTACGGGTCGGGCAGGAACTTCTCCGCGGTGAGCGAGGGGCGGTTCAGGTAGCCGCGGGCCACACCGTCGCCGCCGATGTACAGCTCACCGGTCACGCCGGGCGGTACGGGGCTCAGGTGGTCGTCCAGTACGTACATCTGTGTGTTGGCGATCGGCCTGCCGATCGGCACGACCGCGCGTGGGGCCCCGTCGGCCGGGATCTCGTAGACCGAGCATCCGACGACCGTCTCGGTGGGACCGTACTCGTTGATCATCCGGGCGCCCGGGGCGATCCGCTGCCAGGCCGCCGCGGTCTCCGGTTTCACCTCGTCGGCGCCGACCACGAAGGTCCGGACCGAGGTGACCGGCTTCTCGGTGCGGTGCTCGCCGTCCAGGTGGGCCCGCAGTACGTCGAGGTGGGCGGGGGTGATCTTCAGCAGGCTGAAGTCCCCTGGTCGGCGTAGCAGTTCGGCGAGGCCTTCGAGGCTCCGGTCCTCCGGCAGCAGGGTGACGTCGCGGCCGCCGATGAATGGCAGCAGGAAGTTCGGCACGGACAGGTCGAAGGCGATCGACCCCAGCATCGGCGCGCCGGAGCTGCCTTCGAGGCCGTATCCGCGCACCGCCCACACCAGGTAGTTGTTCAGCCCCCGGTGGGTGATGAGGACACCCTTGGGGCGCCCCGTGGAACCGGACGTGTAGATGGCGTAGACGAGGTCCCCGGGCAGGGCCGTCCGTCCCGGGTCGTGCTCCGGGTGGTGTGCGGGCCGGTCGCCGTCGAGGCAGATGACCTGCGCCGTCGTCCCGGGCACCCGGTCGCGGACGGCGTCCTGCGTCAGGACGATCGGTGCCGCGGTGTCCTCCAGGACGTAGGCCAGGCGGTCGGCCGGATGGTCGGGATCCAGCGGTACGTAGGCACCGCCGGCCTTGAGGATGCCGAGGATGCCGACGAACATCTCCACGCTGTGCCGGACGCACAGGCCGACGAACACGTCCGGCCGCACGCCCTGTTCGCGCAGCAGGTGGGCGACCTGGTTGGCCCGTGCGTTGAGCTGGGCGTAGCTGACGGTCCCGTCCGGGGTGACGACGGCAGGTGCGTCCGGTGTGCGGGCGACCTGCTCCTCGAAGAGTTCGTGCAGGCACCGGTCGGTGGGATAGCCGGCGTCCGTGGCGTTCCACTCCCGCAGGATCCGCCCGGCCTCGTCGGCGGGCAGGATGTCCAGCGTGTCCACCGGTGCGTGCGGGTCCGCGACGACGCTGCCCACCAGGTGGAGGAAGTGGTCCAGGATCCGCTGGGCGGTGGACGGGTCGAAGAGGTCCGTCGCGAAGACCAGATCGACGCGCATGCCCTGCGCACCCCGGTCCGTGGTGAACAGGCCCAGGTCGACCTTGGAGGTGGCAGTACCCAGGTGGGTCGGCTCCACGGTCAGGCCGGTCAGCGTCCACGGCTTCTCGCCGGGCTCCAGGTGCTGGTAGAGCGTCTGGAAGAGGGGGTTGCGGCTGAGGTCGCGCGGGGGCGCCAGCTCCTCGACGACCCGGTCGAAGGGCACGTCCTGGTGGGCGATCGCCTCGATGACGTTGAGGCGCGTGCGGGCCAGGAAGGCGTCGAACCGGGGACGGTCCCCGAGGTCGGCCGGCAGGGCCGCGGTGGAGGCGAACAGGCCGACCATGTCGTCCAGTTCGCCCGGTTCGGCGTGGCCCCGGCCGTGCAGCAGCGTTCCGACGGCGAACTTGGGCTGGCCGGTGTAGCGGTGGAGCAGGACCTGGAAGGTCGCCAGCAGGGTGGCGAAGACCGTCGTGCCCCGGGCGGCCGCGAGGGCCCGGACGCCGGCGGCGGTCTCCGGCGCGATGTGTCCGGTGACGGCGGCACCGCGGTAGGACTGCTGCGGTGGCCGGGGCCGGTCGGCGGGAAGGTCGAGCACCGGGGCGATGTCGGCCAGCGCGCCGCGCCAGTAAGCGAGTTGCTCGTCCAGCCGGGCCGGGTCCTGCCGGCCGAGCTGCCAGGCGCTGAAGCTGCGGTAGTTGACGCGGAGACCGGGCAGGACGGCCTCGCGCCGCTCGGCGGCGGCGGAGTAGAACTCGGCGAGGTCACGGGCCAGGACATCGAAGGACCAGCCGTCGGTGACGATGTGGTGCATGTTGAGCACCAGCAGGTGCTCGTCCTCGGCGACGGTGATCAACAGCACCCGGAACAGGGGCCCGGCGGCCAGGTCGAACGGGGTCGCGACCTCCTGCCGGGCCAGTTCCCGGGCGCGGTCGCGGCATTCGGCGCGGTCCTTGCCGCCCAGGGTGAGGAGCTTGAGGCTGCCCGGTCGCGGGGGCCGCACCATCTGCAGCGGCTCGGAGGTGCCGGGGAAGATGGTCCGCAGGGCCTCGTGCCGTTCCACCAGGCGGTCCACGGCGGTGCGCAGGGCCGGGAGGTGGAGCCGGCCGTGCAGCCACATCGCCTCGTTGGCACTGTAGAGGGCGTTGCCCTCCAGATAGCGGTCCTGGATCCACAGGCCGCGCTGCGCGGGCGAGACGGGGACGGGCAGCGCGGGGTCCACCTGCTCGATGGCGCTCAACTCCGCTTCGGCACGGCTGCGGCCGCCGGCCAGCCGGCGCTGGAGCAGCGCCTGTTTGGCCGGGGACAGCCGGCCTGTGCGGTCGGCCGGCGGGGCGATGTCGGTCATGGCTTCCCTTCCATGCGCACGGGTACGGACTCGTATCCCCAGACGAGGTTGGATCGCAGGCGGCGGACCGGGCCGGTCGGCTCGACATGGCGCACGCTGCGGACGATCTCCTCGAACAGCAGCCTCAGTTCCTGTCCCGCCAGTGCCGCGCCGAGGCAGAAGTGGGTACCGGCGGCGAACGCGAGGTGCCGGTTGGGGGTGCGTCCGACGTCGAAGCGGGCGCTGTCGGGGAAGACCTGCTCGTCCCGGTTGGCCGACGGCAGCCACAGGGCCAGCCGGTCGCCTTCGCAGATGCGCTGCCCGCCCAGTTCGGTGTCCCGGGTGGCGGTGCGCAGTACGTGCAGTGCGGGGCTGGTGAAGCGCAGAATCTCCTCCACCGCGGTGTCGACGAGTTCCGGGCGGGCGCGGAGCCGGCCGAACTCGCCGGGGTGGGCCATCAGCGCCAGCACGCCGCCCACCGTGGCGTGCCGGGTGGTCTCGTTGCCGCCGGAGATGAGCCCGTCACAGTTGAGGTAGACCTCGCTGTCGGTCAGCGGCCTGCCGTCGACGGTGCCCCTCACCAGAGCGGAGACGATGTCCTCGCCCGGCTCCTTGCGGCGCCGCCGGATCAGCTCGAAGTAGTACACCAGGATCTCGGTGTGGGCCTCGCTGCGCAGGCGGGCGTCGCCCTCGGCATCACTGGTGCCGAAGGCGGTGCGGGTCAGGGCGAGCATGTGGTTCCAGTCCGACTCCGGCACGCCGAGCATGTCGCAGATGACGGACAGCGGCAGCCGGGACGCCACGTCGACGAGGTCGCACTCCCCCGCCTCGACGGCCTCGGCCACCACACTGCGCGCGGTCGCCCGCATGGTGTCGGTGAGCCGCCGCACCATCGCGGGGGTGAAGCTGGAGTTGATGATCCGCCGGATCGCTCCGTGCCGGGGCGGGTCGGTGACGATCAGCATCTTGCCCGCGCTGGCCGCCGTCGCCGCGGGGTCGGCGTCCAGCCGCATGCCCTTCTCGGAGCTGTACACGGCAGCGTTCTTGAGGACCTGCGACACCATCGCATGGCTGGTCACCGCCCAGTAGCCGGGTGCGTCGGCCCGCTCGGTCCAGCAGACCGGTGTACGGGCGCGCAGTCGTGCCCAGGCCGTCTCGGGGTCGCCGGTGCGGTACAGCTCCGGGTCCGACAGGTCCCGTACGGTCTCCGCGTCCTGCAGCGTCGTCATCTCATCGCCCGCCGCGGGTGCGGATGCTCAGCGGCCGCATGTCGACCCAGACCTCCTCGATCCGGTCCAGGCACTCCTGGCGGGTTCCGCTGGTGCCTTCGTCGGTCCATCCCGCCGGGTTGGGCCGGCCGGCGGACCAGATCGAATACTGCTCCTCGTGGTTGAGGACCACCTTGTAGTGCTCGACGGGGCCGGTCTCGGACATGGTCTCCTCCTTGAGTGATCGGGTGGGTGCGCGATCGTTCACGAACCCGCGCTAGGGCGTGTTTCGAAAGTAGCGCCGTCCGCCCGGAGGGCGGGCCGGGCGGCGTCTGGTGCGTGCGATCGCAAGGCGCCGGGAAGTCCTCGTAGCGGAGCTACCAGGGCTTTTCGGCAACGCCGCGAGCAATGGGGTCTCCCCTGCTCGAGCGAAGCCGAGAGCTCGGGGAAGTGCCAGACGCCGCCCGGCAGGCGGGACTTTCGAAACACGCCCTAGCGCCGTCCGTCCGCCAGGCGCTCGGCCGGCTCGGGCTCGGGCAGGGCCTCGATCTCGGCGACCAGGAGGGCCTCGATCTGTTCGGCCAGCGTCCGTACGGTGGGGTGGTGGAACATCAGGTCGAGCGGGATGTCGAGGTCGAGGGCCTTGCGGAGCCGTGAGACGACGCGCAGGGCGAGCACCGAGTGGCCGCCGAGCGCGAAGAAGTCGTCGTCGGGCCCGAAGCCTTCCGCCGGCAGTACGGCACGGTAGGCGTCGGCCACCAACTGCTCGGCGTGGCTGAGCTCCTCGGCCGGAGCGGTCTTCCGCGGTGGGGCGTCGTCGGACGGGGTCTGCCCGGCCGCCGCTCCGGTCCGGTCCGGCAGCAGGCCGCTGACCCGCGTCGCGGGATCGGCCGCCACCTCGTCAAGTACCTGGCCCAGGTCCTGCGCCAGGCCTCGCACCCGCTGTTCGTCGAAGAGCGCCATGTCGTACTCCACTTCGCCAAGGAGCCGGTCTCCGTCGGGGCGGAACGCCACCGTCAGGTCGAACTTGGAGACGGTCACCGGCACGGGGTCCTCCCGCAGCCTGAGCCCGGTCTCCGTCTCGCCGCTCCACGGTGCCTGGGCCAGTTCGAAGGCGACCTGGAACAGCGGGTTGGCGCCCACGACGCGTTCGGGGCGTACCTCGCGGACGACCCGGTCGAACGGCACGTCGGAGCGGGCGAACGCCTCGGCGCAGCGCTGCCGGACGCGTTCCACGACGTCGTCGAAGCCGGGGTCCCCGGTGAGGTCGGCGCGCAGGGCGACCTGGTTGATGAACAGCCCGATCAGATCGCCGCTCCCGGGCACGCCCCGCCCCGCGACGGAGGTGCCGACCGCGAAGTCCCGCTGCCCCGTGTGCCGGGACAGCAGGCACTGCAGCCCCGCGAGCAACGTCATGAAGAGCGTGGCCGAGCGGTCCTTCGCGAGACGGCGCAGGGCGGTGACGGTAGCGGGCTCCACCGTGAACACGACCGCCCGGCCGGTGCCCGCACGGAAGGCGCCGCGCGGACGGTCGGTGGGCAGGGCGAGGCCGGGTGTTCCCGCCAGGGTGTCGCGCCAGTACGCCAGGTCCTCCTCCGGCGGGTTCTCGGCCTGCTGCCGCAGGGCACCGACGAGGTCCGCGTACTGCGGGGTCGGTCCGGGCGGCGCGGGCAGGCCGCCGGACGACGCCCGGGTGTACTCGGCCGCGAGCGCGCTGAACAGGATCTGCTGCGACCGCCCGTCGAAGACGAGGTGGTGGGTGGTCAGACACAGCAGGTGCCGGTCGTCCCCGTCGCGGATCAGAAGGGCCCGCAGCAACGGGCCGGCCGCGAGGTCCAGGGGTGTGGTCACCTCGGTGCGCAGCAGCGCGGCGACCGCGTCCGGGCGCTCGGCTGGCGGCAGGTGGCACAGGTCGTGCTCCTCCAGCGCGGGCTCCGGGCCGGGTGGCAGCGCGTAGCAGTGGTCCGAGGCGTCGCGGGGGAACCGGCAGCGCAGCACTTCGTGCCGGTCGCTGATCGCGGTCAGGGCCTGCCGGAGGGCGGTGACGTCGAGCATGCCGTACAGGCGCAGCGCCTGCGGGACCAGGTACTCGTGCGGGCTCCCGGACAGCTCCACCTGGACGAGCAGGCTCTCCTGCGCCGGTGACAACGGCAGCGGGCCGGGCCGGGCCGGACGCTCGAGCGGTTCGGCGCTGTGCGCGGCAGGCAGGGCCGGTGCCGCGAGTGCCGTCCTGAGGGCCACGGCGAGCCCGCGGACCGTCGGATGCAGGAAGATCTCCCGCAGCATCCCCCGGACGGGGATCCGGGGCCAGGTGCGGCCGATGTGCTCGATCACCTCGGCGGCGAGCAGGGAGTGCCCGCCGAGCTCGAAGAAGTCGTCGAGGACGCCGACCCGTTCGCAGCCCAGGATCCGGGCCCAGATCTGCGCGAGCTGCTCCTCCACGGTGTCGGCGGGAGCGGCCCGGGACTCCGGCTCGGGCCGCGCGACGCCGCCCGGGTCGGGCAGTGCGGCCCGGTCCACCTTCCCGTTCCCGGTGAGCGGCATGACACCGAGCGGCATCAGGACCGCCGGGACCATGTGCCGCGGCAGGGTCCGGGCAAGGGCGTCGCACAGTTCGCCGGGGCCGGGGTCCGCCCCGGCCTCGGCGACGTAGTAGCCGACGAGGGCGGCAGCACCCGGTGGGCCGCCGACGACCACGACCGCGTCGGCCACTCCGGCGCAGCTCCGCAGGGCGAATTCGACCTCGCCGGTCTCCACCCGCTGTCCGCGGATCTTGACCTGGTCGTCGGTGCGCCCGATGAGTTCCAGCGCCCCGTCCGGCAGGTACCGGACCAGGTCTCCGGTGCGGTAGAGGCGGCTGCCGGGTACGCCGCTGAAGGGATCGGGCACGAAGCGCTCGGCGGTGAGGGCGGGCCGGTGGAGATAGCCGCGCACGACCTGTGATCCGCCGATGTACAGCTCGCCCATGGTTCCGGGGCGGACCTGGTTCCCGGCCCGGTCCAGCACGTAGAGCTCGGTGTTGTCGACGGGGACGCCGATCGGCACCGGCGCACCGGCGTCCGGGTCTTCGGTCACCTCGTGCACGCAGCACCCGACCACGGCCTCCGTCGGTCCGTATTCGTTGAAGAACCTGGCCCGTGGCGCGAGGAGGCGCCATACCGCGACGAGATCGGCGGGCAGGACCTCGCCGCCGATCACGAAGGCGGCCACGGCGTCCGCCGGATCAGCCGCGGCGACCTCGCCGCGCAGGGCACGCAGATGGGAAGGCGTCAGCTTGACCATGGCCGGCTCCCGGCGCGGGTCGGTCAGGAGTGCGGCGAGTCGGGGCAGGGGCTGCTCGTCGGGGACCGCGACGAGGGGCTCCCCCGACAGGAGGGGCAGGAAGAAGGAGGTGACCGTGAGGTCGAAGCTCAGCGAGGAGTGCAGTACGGACCCCCCGCCGCCGGTGCGGTACAGGTCCCCGGCCCAGGCGAGGTAGTTGGCCAGTCCGCCGTGCGGGACCGCGACGCCCTTGGGCATGCCGGTCGAGCCGGAGGTGTAGATGACATAGGCCAGGTCCTGCGGGCCGGGCCGGGCCCGCGGGGCGTGTCCGGACAGGCCCGCGAGCGTCTCCCGGACGAGGTCCAGCCGCACGGTGCGTGCCGGGTGCGGTCCGAGGCGGTCCGCCGTCGTGGCGTGGGTGAGGACCAGGGCCGGCCGCGCGTCCTCCACCATGAGCCGCAGCCGGCCGGGCGGATAGGCCGGGTCGAGCGGCAGGTAGGCGGCACCGGCCTTGAGGACGGCCAGGACCGAGACCACCATGTCGGCGCCGCGTTCCAGGCAGATCCCGACGAGGTCGCCGCCGGTGACGCCGAGGGCGCCCAGGTGATGCGCCAGGGCATCGGCCCGGTCCTCCAGCCCGGCGTAGGTGAGGGTGTCGGTCCCGCAGACCACGGCCGGGGCCTTCGGGGTGCGCCGCACCTGCGCCGCGAACAGTTCCAGGACGCCGTCCGGCGTGGGCCTGCGCGGTCCTCGCGACCGGCGCCGCAGCCACTCCCGCTCCGCCGCCGGGAGCAGGTCCAGTTCGGCGACGCCCAGGGCGGGGTGCGACGCGGCCGCATCGATCAGTGCGAAGAGGTCCTGGTGGACGCGGCGTACGGTCGCGGGGTCGAACAGCTCCGACCGGTACTCCCACAGCGCCTCGAGTTCTCCGTCCGTCTCGACGAAGCTCGCGGCCAGATCCGCGGAGGTGCTGTCGGTGAACAGCTGCTCGTACTCGACGTGCAGGTCGTCGAGTTCGACGGATGCCCGGGGGGTGTTGTGCACCTGGAGCATCGTCTGCACCAGTGGCTGGCGGCCCGGCTCGCGGGGCGGCGCGACCCGCTGGACGACCTGGTCGAAGGGCGCCGTCTGATGGTCGGCGGCGTCGAGGGCGATGTCCTTGACGCGGCGCAGCAGTTCCCCGAAGGCGGGGTTGCCGGACGTGTCGATCCGCAGGGCGACGGTGTTGACGAAGAAGCCGATCAGGCCGGCCGTCTCGGCGTGGTGGCGGTTCGCGACGGGAGCGCCGACCACGATGTCGCTCTGGCCCGAGTAGCGGGTGAGCAGGGCCGCGTAGCCGCCGAGCAGCGCGTGGAACAGCGAGACACCGTGGGCCGTGCACAGTGCGCTGATCCGGTCGTGTGCGGACCGGTCGACGGGTATCCGCAGCACCGCTCCGTCCGTACCGCTGTCGGCGGTCGGCGGCCGGTCGAAGGGCAGTTCGGTGGCGGCGGGCGGGCCGTCCAGCAGACCGGCCCAGTGGTCGGTCTCCCCGTCGAGCACCCCACCGGTGAGCTGCTCCTGCTGCCAGGCCGCGAAGTCGGCGTACTGGATCGGCAGCGGTGGCAGCGGTGAGGGTTCGCCCCGGCGGAACGCCCCGTAGAGCGCGGACAGTTCACGGTTGAGCACACCCTCGGACCAGCCGTCGGCGGCGATGTGGTGGATCCTCAGCAGCAGTACGTGGTCCCGCTCGCCCAGCCGGATCAGGTCCCGGCGGAAGGGCGTGTCCGTGCCGAGCCGGAACACCTCCCGCGCCCGGGCGGTCGCGACGGCCCGCGCCCGGCCCGCCGGGTCGGCCTCACGGCTGAGGTCGTGCAGCGGCAAGGGTGCGGGCAGGTGATCCCGCACGATCTGGACCGGGACGCCGGCGTCCGTGGCGAAGACGGTACGGAGCACCTCGTGGCGGTTGCACAGCTCGTTGAGGGCGCTCTCCAGCGCGTCCCGGTCCAGGTCGCCGCGCAGCCGGAGCCAGAAGGCGAAGTTGCCGGTGCCCGCGGCGCCGTCACCGGCCGTGTCGAGGTCGTTGAGCAGCAGGAAGCGTCGCTGTCCCGACGACGGGGGCAGCGGGCCGGTGCGCGGGGCGCGCGGGATCGTACGGACGGGCTGGGCGCCGGCGGCCCGTTCGGACCGGCGGCGCAGCAGCCGCGCGTCCAGGGACCGGCGCCGTTCTTCGGCGGTTTCCGCAGAGCTGGGCATGTCCCTCCAGTCAGCGATGGGGCGGGGGCCTGTGCGTGGTGGGAGCGTGTCGGGGGTGTCTATCGCGCTTCCTTCGGCGGGCTATCAGGGTCCGGGCGTCCGCCCGGGCCGTGCTGGAGGTCGTCACGGATCGTGGACAGGAGCGCGGCACGCTGCTCGCCGAGGTAGAAGTGGCCGCCCGCAACGGGTGTCAGTCCGAAGCGGGACGACGTGTGCTCGCTCCAGGCGGCGGCCTGCGCCCGCGAGACATGCGGGTCGGCGTCCCCGCAGAACGCCCGGACCGGAATGTCCAGAGGTGTCGCGGCGGTGTGGACGTAGGACTCCAGGACGGCGAAGTCGGCGCGCAGCAGGGGCAGCAGCAGTGCGACGAGCTCCGGTTCGGCGAAGAACTCGGGCGGTGCGCCGCCCAGGGCCCGCAGTTCCTCCACGAACTCCGGGTCCGTCAGGTGTCCGGTCGGCGGCCGCAGGGGCAGGTGGGGCGCCCGGCAGCCGGAGACGAAGAGGTACCGGGGCTGCGGGCCGCCGAGAGTACGCAGCCGTCGCGCGACCTCGAAGACGACACGGGCGCCCATGCTGTGCCCGAACAGGGCGTACGGGCGGTCGGCGGCCGCCGCGATCCCGTCCGCGAGGTCGGCCACGAGCGGCCCCATCCGCGTGTAGGGCGGGTCGCCGAAGCGGGACTCGCGCCCCGGCAGCCGGACCGCTGCCAGCTCGATGTCCGGCAGACCGGTGTGCCACCCCTTGAAGACGCTCGCCCCTCCTCCGGCGTAGGGGACGCCGATGAGCCGTACGGGGGCGCCCGGCAACGGCTGTGGGACGTGGAACATGTCGGAGGAGGCCGCGGCCGCTCTCATCCGTCCCCCGTCCCGAGGGACAGGGCGGCCTGCAGGAGGACGTCCGCACCGGCTACGAGGTCGGCCGCGGCGGTGTCCTCCTCGGGTGTGTGGCTCAGCCCCTTCAGGCTCGGCACGAAGATCATCCCGGTGGGAGCGACGGCCGCGACGATCTGGGCGTCGTGGCCGGCGCCGCTCGGCAGCCGGGTCTGCTTGAGCCCCAGGTCGTCCGCGCAGGCGGCGATGAGGTCCTGCAGGCCGGGGTCCGTGGGCACCGGGACGGTGCGCAGGGTCTCCTCGGCCCGGATCTCGCAGCCGGTGAGCTCGGAGACCGCCCGGAGTTCGGCGACGAAGGACGACGCAGCGTCGGCGAGCCGGGCCGCGGATTCGTCGCGGAACTCCACGGAGATGAGCGCCTCGCTGGGGATCACGTTGGTGGCGCCGGGTGACACCGTCACGCATCCCGCGGTCGCGACGCGGCACCGGGCCGCGGTCGTCGCGGTGCGCTCCGCAGCGATGACGACATGGCTCATCGCGACCGCCGCGTCACGGCGCCGGCCCATCGGAGTGGTTCCGGCGTGCCCTGCCCGGCCGCGCACCCGGACGTCGTAGACCACCCGTCCGACGATGTCCGTGACCACTCCGATCGGCAGGTTCGACTCCTCGAGGACCGGGCCCTGTTCGATGTGGAGCTCGAGATAGGCCCGGACCGACCCGAGCGGCCAGGCGGCCCGGGCCACCTGCGCGAGGTCACCACCGGCCTGGCGCAGCGGTCCGGCCAGCGAGTTGCCGTGCCGGTCGCGGGGGTCGTCGGGCAGCCGGCGGAACTGGCCGGTCAGCGCCATGGAGCCCCAGAAGGGCTGGGGGAACAGGGCGCCCTCCTCGTTGGCGAAGGCCACCGCGACGGGGTCGTGGACGAGCTCGATGCCCGCCTCGGCGACGGTCTGCATCACCTCCAGCGCGGCCAGGACTCCGTAGGCCCCGTCCAGCCGCCCGCCGTTGATGACGGTGTCCAGGTGCGACCCCATGAGGACGACGGGCCCCGGGCCCGTGTCGTGCGCCCGTCTGATGATGACGTTGCCCGCGGGGTCGACCTCGCTGCGGAGCCCGGCCCCCGCGGCCTCGGCCCGGAGGTGACTCTGGGCCTGCCGGTCCTCGGCGCTGAAAGCCGGGCGGGTGACCCCGCCCAGCGGGCCGGCCCCGATCCGGCCGAGATCGTCGATGCGGCGCAGCAGCCGGGCCCCGTCGATCCGCAGGGCGCGGGACGCCGCGGTCCCGGTCTGCGTGGTGGTGGTCACCGGTCCGCACTCCTGTCTACGGCCCCGCAACCGGGGTACGTGGTCGGCCCGGGGGGTGTCATGCGCCCACCCGCACCGTGTCCGCGGCGGACCGCGTGTGGCGCTCGACGAAATCGACCGCCTCGGCGACCGAGCCGGCCAGGTGGAAGGGGGCCTGAGTGGTCTGCCGGACGAAGCCGTCGGCGAGGACCCTGTCGAACAGGGCGGTCAGCGGCTCCCAGATGCCGTCGAGGTCGACGAGCACGAGCGGCTTGGGGCACTGGCCGAGGCAGTTCAGGGAGACGACTTCCAGGATCTCGTCAAGGGTTCCGTAGCCGCCGGGGAGAGCGATGAAGGCGTCCGACCGGCGGATCATCTCCCGCTTCCGGTCGAACATGTCCTCGGTGATGACCATTTCGTCGACGTCTGCCTGGTCGGCGCGTTCGAGTTCGTAGAGGAAGCGCGGCACGATGCCGGTGACCCGGGACCCGGCGGACATCGCGCCGCGTGCCACCTCCCCCATCAGGCCCGCGCCGCCCGAGCCGTATACCAGGTCGTGTCCGTGCAGCCCCAGCGTGACGCCGGCCTCGTGGGCCAGCCGCACGGCCTCGGGCGACGTGCCCGGGCGTGCTCCGCAGAACACGCAGACCGAGAGGCGTTCCGTCTTCCGCGCCGCCGCAGAAGGATCCGAAAGAGCAGTGTCCACGGTGTCCCCTGTCGTGAATCCCAGTGATTGACTCTCCGATTCTTCGTGTGCGGCTATCGCTCCCCTATCGGTGGCCGATCGCCGCCGCAGCGGTGGTGGCGATGGGCGGGCGACAGGGCATGAATACGGCCGCGATACGTCGGCTCCGTAACGTCCGGGTCATCCGATCGACATGTACCACTGACCTGGAGGGGATCGAACGATGCCTGGTACCTCGCGCATTCTGTCCGTTCTGCTGGCCGCGACCGTCCTGGCGGCGGGTGCTCCGGCGGTGGCCGCGGCAGTGGCGCCGGCCACCGCGACGACATCGCAGCTGTCCGAGGGGGCGGACGGCGGAACGACGCCGCCGCCGTCCGAGCACCCGGACGGGGACACTCCCTGGACCTGAGCCCGGCCCGCACCCCGGCGGGAGCCCGGCCGGGGGATCCGTCCGTCAGGCTCAGCGCCTCCGGCTCCGTCCGTCAGGTCAGCCCGGCAGCTCAGCCCGGCAGCTCAGCCCGGCAGCGAGTCCAGGGCCTCCAGCGTCCGGTCCTCCCACAGCCTCAGACTCTGTTCCCGGAAGATGGCCAGAGCACGTTCGAGATGGCGGCGTGCTCCGGCCCGGTCGGCCCCCTGGGCGAGCAGGCTGCCGAGCTCGAACAGGGCCCGGCCCTGCGCGACCGTGTCCGCCAGTTCCTCGCTGATCTCCAGGGTCTTGCGCAGCATGGTCTCTGCCGTCTGGAAGTTGCCCAGTCTCATGTGCACCGCGCTCATCCCGAGGCGGGCGTAGCTCTCTCCCACCAGGTCGTCGTTCTGGCGCACCAGCAGCAGTACGGTGGTGAACGCCTCACGGGCCGCGTCGACCCGGTCCTGCTCCAGCTGCGCGAGGCCGAGGCGGTACAGGACCTGCGCCTCGGTGCGTCTGCTCCCGACGGCCCGGCAGATGCCGAGGGCCTCGTCCAGTTGCTTGACCGCCTCGTCCGGCGCGTCGGCGTCCAGCCGGTGCTGGGCGATGTTGACGAGGACGTGGGCGGCGCCGATCCGGTCCCCGGCCCGGCGCAGTTCCCTCAGGGCCGACTCGTACCGTGCCAGCGAGAGCCGGGTCTCGCCCATGTGGTAGTCCAGCGACGCCTGGCTGCGCAGGACGAGGCCCTGGCCGTGGCGGTCGTCCAGTTCCTCGAAGATCTCCATGGCCCGGTCGAGCAGCTCGGGTGCCGTGCCGCTCTGGCGGCGGGTGACGTGCAGCGAGCCGAGGGAGGACAGGATCGCGGCGATGCCCCGGCGGTTGTCGGTCTCGCGGACCGCGGCCAGCGCGAACTTGTGCGTCTCCGTCCAGTCGTCGAAGTAGCCCCTGGCCTCGAAGAGGGTCACCAGCGTGCTGGCGAGGTCCCAGCACAGTTCGTCCAGGCCCGCACCGGCGCTGTGCCGTACCGCGGCCGTCAGGTTGAGGCGTTCGCTCTCCAGCCAGCCCAACGCGTCGCGCATGGGGATCTCATGGAACCCTCCGCGCGGCTCCCAGCGCGGAGCCGTGCCGTGCAGCAGCGTGAACTGACCACCGTAGAGCAGCCCGTGGGCGTGTTCGGCCAGGAAGAGCCAGCCGCCGCACACCCGCTCCAGGAGCCGCCGGCCGTCGGCCTCGCGCTCCGGGCCCTCGACGGACTGCTCCCGCGCGAAGATGCGGATCAGCACGTGGAACCGGTAGGAGATACCTCCGGAGGCGCCGGCGGCGATGTAGTCGAGCAGGTGGGCGTCGACCAGCTCGTCGAGCAGGTCCTCCGCCTCCCGCACACCGATGTCGAGCACGGCGGCGGCCACCCAGCTCGGGAAGGTGTCCCATGGCAGGTCGCTCAACGCCCGGAAGAGCAGGCGCACCTGGGGCGGCAGCGTGCCGTAGGTCAGCGAGATGCTGGCCCGTACCGCGAGGTCGCCGTGGACCAGTTCGTCCAGCCGCCGGTGTTCGTCGGCGAGCCGCCGCACCATGGTCTCCAGCGTCCAGTGGGGGCGCGCGGCAAGTCGGGCACCCGCGACCCGCAGCGCCAGCGGGAGGCCGCCCACCAGCTCGGAGAGGGTGTGGGCGGCGGCCGGCTCGGCGCGCACCCGGTCCTCGCCGACGACCCTGCCGAGCAGCTCGATGGCCTCGCTCTGGTCGAACTGGCCGAGGTTGACGAGCCGGCAGCCGGGGAAGCCGGTCAGCCGCACCCGGCTCGTGATGATCACCGCGCAGCCGGCGCTTCCCGGCAGCAGCATCCGCACCTGGGCCTCGTCGGCGACGTCGTCCAGCACGATCAGTGCCTTCCGGGCCGCCAGCCGGCTGCGGTAGAGCCGGGCACGTTCCTCCACGGCGTCGGGGAACTTGGTGCCGGACGGGCTCAGGGCCCGCAGGAAGGACATGAGCAGTTCCTCGCTGGAGAGGGGGTCGGACCGGGTCCCTCTCAAGTCCGCGTAGAGCTGCGTGTCGGGGAAGTGGGCCGCGGCGAGGCGGTGGGCCACATGGATGGCGAGGGCGCTCTTGCCCACGCCGTTCTTGCCCGCGACGACGACGATGGGGACCACACCGCAGGGGCCCGCCGAGACGTCGGACGGCTTCAACGCGCGCTCCATCGCGTCCACGTAGTCCGCACGTCCGGTGAAGTCACTGGTGGCCGCGATGAGTTGGTGGGGGCCGCCGGTGTGCGCGGCCGGCTCGGCGGTTCCTGACCAGTCGAGGCCGGGCTCCTGGGTGAGGATGGCGCTCTCGAGCCGCCGCAGTTCCTCACCCGGTTCGATGCCCAGCTGGTCGACGAGTTCGGCCCGGGCGGTGCGGTAGGTCTCCAGCGCTTCGGCCTGTCTGCCGGAGCGGTAGAGGGCCAGCATGAGCTGGCCGCACAGGCGCTCGCGCAGCGGGTTCTGGGAGACGAGGGTCATCAGTTCGCTCACCAGCTCGCGGTGCCTGCCCAGCTGGAGCTCCCGGTCCACGCACTCCTCGTAGACGCTGAGGCGGGCCTGGTCGAGCCGGGCGGCCTTCGCCCGGACGAGCCGGCTGGTGACGCTGGCCAGCGCGTTGCCGGACCACAGCGCGAGTGCGTCGCGCAGCAGGGCGGCGGCCTCCGCCACCGATCCGGCCCGTAACACCCGCCCGGCCTCGGCCACCGTGTCCTCGAAGACCTGCATGTCGAGCTGGTCCGCCCGGACCCGGATCAGGTATCCCGGCGCGCGCGTCTCGATGATCTGGCCGGCCTCGGCCAGGATGCGGCGTAACGCCGACACACATATCTGTATCTGGCTGCCCGCCGTCGTCGGAGGGTCGTCCCCCCAGATCGCGTCGATCAGGCGGTCGGTGCCGACGACGTGGTTGGCCTCCAGGAGCAGCATCGACAGGACGGTCTGCTGACGTCCCGCCCGTAAGGGGACCGGCTTTCCCCCGATCAGGATCTCGACGGGCCCCAGAACACGGAACCGGACCGACGGCACATCCACGTCACCCTCGTTGACCAAGGCCGGCAAAGTTCCCCCCGAACCGTGAATCACTTCCCTGCCCAACCAGTAGGAGGCCGACAGGAGTTCGGACCGGTCTGGATCTCAGCCCGGCACGCACTTGCCCGGTTCCCCTGAGGTCAGAGTGAACCAGCGAGACCCTACCCATCTCGTGGGGAAGAATGCGACGGCGCAGCCGCCGTCATGGCGGTCGGGCCTGCCGTGACGGTCGGAGACCCTCATCCGTCAGCGGCATCACGGCCATGAGACCCGTGGGCCCGCGCTCAGTCCTGGGCGGACGCCGCGACGCGCACCGCCTCCGTGAAGTCGCCGAGCCGAGTGCTGTCGAAGAGCGCGCGAACGGGCAGCGCCAGGTCGAAGTCCTGCCGGAGACGGACGATCACCTGGGTCGCGCTCAGCGAATTGCCGCCGAGCGCGAAGAAGTCGTCGGTCCTGGCGACGGAACCGGCGCCGAGCACCTCGGACCAGATCTCGGCGATCGCCTCCTCCAGGGGCCCGTCGGGCGCCTCGGCCGTATCGCTGGCGACAGCCCGCTCCGGCGCCGGCAGCGCCTTGCGGTCGACCTTGCCCGCCCGGGACACGGGCAGTTGGCCGAGCAGGACCACATGGGACGGCACCATGTAGTGCGGAAGGCTGCGCCCGCACAGCTCGCGAAGTTCGTCCGGTCCGGGCGCCGCGCCCGGCCGGGCGACCACGTAGGCGACGATGGTGCGCGTTCCGGGTGTGTCCTCCCGGACGACGACCACCGTTTCCCGGACCTCCGGGTGGGCGGCGACCGTCCTCTCGATCTCGCCGAGTTCGATCCGGAAGCCGCGGATCTTCACCTGGTCGTCCATGCGGCCCAGGAATTCGAGCGCACCCGACTCGTTCCGCCGGGCGAGGTCCCCGGTCCGGTAGAGCCGCCCGCCCGGCACGTCACCGAAGGGGTCGGGGACGAAACGTTCCGCTGTCAGCGCCGCCCGCCCCAGGTAGCCGCGCGCGACCGTGGGCCCCGCGACGCACAGCTCCCCCGGCGCTCCCACGGGGACCGGCCGGAGTTCCTCGTCGACCACGTACGCCGCCGTGCCGGGCACCGGGCGGCCGATGGGCACGCCCGCCGTCTCCGCCGGGGTGACGCGGTGCCAGGTCGACCAGATGGTCGCCTCGGTCGGCCCGTAGAGGTTGAAGAAGCGCCGGGCTCCGGCCCAGCGGGCGGCCAGAGCAGGCGGGCACGCCTCTCCGGCGACCGAGACCGTGCGCAGGTCGGGCAGATCGGCCTCCTCGACGAGCGCGGCCAGCGCGGACGGCGGGAGCACCAGGGCGGTGATCCGCTGTTCCGCCAGGAACGCGGTCAGGTCCACGGGCACACCCCGGTCCGTCGGGGCGAGGTGCAGTGCCGCCCCGGCGCCGAAGGCCATCAGCATCTCGAAGACGGACGCGTCGAAGCTCGCGGACGCGAAGTGGAGCACCCGGTCCTCATCGGTCAGTCCGAGCACCGAGGCCATCGCGTCGATCACCACGCGCATGCCCCGGTGGGGCACCCCCGTGCCCTTGGGGCGGCCGGTCGAACCGGACGTGTAGATGACATAGGCGAGGTGGCCGGCCCCTACCTCCGCGACGGACGGCGGGGTGCCGGGGGCCGTCTCCGCCTCGGCGGTCAGGTCCTCGATCGGTACGGTCGCCCCCGGCCGGTGTGCCGCCGGGGCGGGCAGACCGCGGGCGGTGACGACCAGGCAGGGGGCGGCGTCGTCGATCATGTAGCCGATCCGCTCGGCCGGGTAGGCCGGGTCGAGCGGCAGGTAGGCGCCGCCTGCCTTGAGGGTGGCGAGGACGGCGACAACTTGGTCGATACCGCGTTCGAGGTGGATGCCGACGACACGCTCCGGTCCCACCCCGCGGGCGGCGAGGACGTGGGCCAGGCGGTCGGCCCGCTCGGCGAGTTCGCGATACGTCAGCCTCTCCTCCCCGGCCACCAGCGCCGTGGCGTCCGGATGACGGCGGGCCACGCCGTCCAAGTGACGGGCGAAGTTCCACCGCTCGTCGTCCCCTTCCGAGGCGACGAGGGAGACTTCGCCGGAGTTGTCGCCCTCGTACGGCGTGTTCCGGGCCAGGTCGGCGACGGCGAGGTCGGGGTCCGCCACGACGGCGTGCAGCAGGTCGACGTACTGACGCTGCATCCGTTCGATCCCGGCGGGGCCGAACAGGTCGCTGCGGAAGTCCCAGACGCAGGTGTACGCGTCCTCCTCCCGCAGTACCGCGACCACGAGGTCGACCGGCGCGGGCGCGCTGGCCATGACCAGCGGCTCGAACGACAGGTCCGCCGTCCGCACGGACTGCCGGTTCAGGTCCGCGAGCTGGAACATCACGTCGAAGAACGGCTGACTGCGGCCCTGCTCGTAGTCCGGGGCGAGTTCCCGGGCGACCTGCTCGAACGGCACATCCTGGTGGGCGTACGCCTCGAGCGTCACCTCATGGACGCGGGCGAGCAGCTCCCCGAAGGACGGGCGGCCGCTCAGATCGAGACGCAGGCCCACCGTGTTGACGAAGAACCCGATCAGGTCCTCCAGCTCCGGCCGGGTGCGGCCCGACAGGAGCGATCCGACCACGAAGTCGTCCTGGCGCCCGTACCGGCCGATCAGCACGCCGAAGGCCGAAAGGAGCACGGAGAACAGCGATGCTCCCTCGCGCCGGGCCAGTTCCTCCAGTTCACCGATCAGGCCGTCGGGCAGGCCGTGCGACCGGGAGAGGTTCGTGGGAGCGCCGTCGGTGTCCTGGCGCCGGTGGAAGGTGAGCCGGGGCGGCTCGCCGCCGAGCCTGCCCCGCCAGTACGCGAGTTGCCGGTGCTGCGCCTCGCCCTCCAGCCACTCCCGCTGCCAGTCGGCGTAGTCCGCGTACTGGACCGGCAGCTCCGGCAGGGGCGAGGCGGATCCTGAGGCGAGGGCCGGGTACAGCGAGACCAGTTCGGTGTGCAGGACCTGCAGGGACCGTGCGTCGCAGACCAGGTGGTCGAGGGTGAGGAGCAGCACGTGCCGGTCGTCGGCCGGCCGGAAGAGGACGGCCCGAAGCGGGAGCTGCGCCGACACGTCGAACGGGGCGTGCAGGTCACGTTCGGCCTCCACCTGCCACGCGCCCTCCGGGTCGGCACTCCCCCTCAGGTCCACCTCCCGGAGCGGGAGCGTCGCCTCGGCCGAGATGAGCTGGACGAGTTCGCCGTCCTCCAGAGCCAGCCGGGTACGCAGCACCTCGTGCCGGCGCAGGATCTCGGCGAGGACGCCGCGGAGCACCGGGACGTCCACGGCACCCTGAAGACGCAGGCCCATCTGGATGTTGTACGTCGCGGCGCCGTCCTCCATCTGTTCCATGACCCACAGGCGCTGCTGGGCGAAGGATGCCGCGGCGACGAACTCCTCCCCGCCGGTCGGCGCGGATGCCCCGGAGGGTTCGGCGAGTGCCGGCGTCGTCCCGGCGGCGTTGACGGTGGTCATGTGGGGGTCTCCTGTTCGGCGTTACCGGGGTCAGTGGGCCGGGGTCGTACCGGACACCCGTCGGATCCAGTGGGCGAAGTCGGGTGTCCTGCCCTGCTGGGCGGCGGTGAGGGCGGCGCGCAGGGCCAGTGTCACCGGGCCGGGCCCGCCGGTTCCGACGCTCCAGCGGTCGTCGTCGTGCACCGTGCCGATGGGCGTGATCCCCGCCGCGGTCCCGCAGGCGAAGGCCTCGGTGAGGTCGCCGCTGCGGCAGCCCTCCCGCCACTCGTCGACGGAGAGGCGCTCCTCACCGGTGCGCAGGCCGAGCCGCTCCGCCAGGCCGAAGACGCTGTCGCGGGTGACCCCGGGCAGGATCGTGCCGCTGCGCGGCGGGGTGACGACGCGTGCGGCATCGCCCGTACCCCGGACGAAGAAGATGTTCATGCCGCCCATCTCCTCCACCCACCGGCGTTCGGCCGGGTCGAGCCAGATGACCTGGTGGCAGCCGGCGAGCGCGGCCTGCTGCTGGGCCAGGTATCCGGGGGCGTAGTTGCCGGCGCACTTGACGTCGCCGGTTCCGCCGGGTGCCGCCCGGCTCTGGTCGCGGCTGATCCACACGGACACCGAGTCGGGCCGGTCGGCGAAGAACCCCCCGGTCAGGAAGGCGATCAGGACGAACCGGTACTGCCGGGCCGGCCGCAGCGCCAGCACCGGTTCCGAGGCGTAGAGCACCGGACGCAGGTACAGACTGAGCGCCGGATCGTCGGGCAGGAGGCCGGCGTCGGCGCGCACGAGGTCGTCCACCGCGCGCAGGAACGTCTCCACGGGCAGTTCGGGCATCGCCAGCCGGCGTGCCGAGCGCTGGAACCTCAGCGCGTGGTCCGCCGGGCGGAAGACACCGACGGTGCCGTCGGCCTGGCGGTGGGCCTTCAGCCCTTCGAAGACCACCTGCCCGTAGTGCAGTCCCACCATCGCCGGGTCCATCGACAGCGGGCCGCGCGGCCCGAGGGCGCCCGGCTCCCACCCCTGGTCCGCGGTCCATGCCGCCGTGACCATGTGGTCGGTGAAGGTCTCGCCGAAGGCGAAGCGGGCGGGTCCGGCGGCCGGCGGCAGGGCGCGGCTCTCGGCGGACTCCACGGCGGACTCGGTCATGGGCGACTCCTCGGTCGGGCGGCTGGGCCGTGGGGGTGTGCCGGCGCGGAAGGGCGGCCGGAGGGCTACACGAGCGGGGTGAAGAAGAACGTGTCCCGGGTGGCGAAGGTGAGTTCGGACGTCAGGGTGAAGAAGTCGGCGAACCGCAGGTCCACCCGCTCCCCCGTGCGCAGCAGCCCGTGGAACTCGCCGTGCACCGCGGCGCGGTCCCCGTCGACCACGGTCTCGGTCAGGGTGTGGGTGCCTTCGGCGATGATCCGCTCGCCCTGGTAGAAGCGCCGCAGAGCGGTGTGGCCCACCAACGGCTCGTAGCCGGGCCGGTGGTAGCGGGCGTCCGGGGCGAACAGCGCGAGCAGGCTCTCCACGTCGCCTGCGTCGACGCTCGTGTAGTACGCGCGGATCCGGCTCAGGACGGTGGCCTCGGCGGGGACGGTACGGGTCGCGGGCGCGCCGGGCTGCGTCGGCGTCTGGGCGGGCATGGTGCCTCCTCGGGGACGGTCGGGTCAGGGGGTCGCGGGCGGGCCGGTGCGCGCCGTACGGGCGACGCGTCGCACCCGGGTGATGGCCTTCACGGGCGCCGACGCGGGTTCCTCGGCTCTGATGCGGTCCACCTCGGCCGCGACTCCGGCGAGCGTGGACGACCGCTGGTAGAGGAAGGGCAGCGGGAACTCGACGCCCCACTGTCCACGGATGCGGGCGGTCATCCGGGTGGCGACGAGCGACTGTCCGCCCAGGTCGAAGAAGCCGTGGTCACGGCCCACGCCCTGCGTGTCCAGCAGTTCCTCCCAGACGGCGGCGAGGAAGCACTCCGTCGCGGTGACGGGCGCCGCATAGGCGCTTCCGTCGTCCCTGCCGTATCCGGCCGGGGCCGGCAGCGCCTTCTTGTCCACCTTGCCGTTCGGCGTCAGCGGCAGGCGTTCCATCAGGACGATGGCGTCCGGCACCATGACGGACGGCAGTTCGCGCCGCAGGGACGCGCGCAGCGCGCTCGGCGACGGGGCGTCGTCCGGGCCGAGCGGCACCGCGTACGCGGTGAGTCCGAGGCACTGGCCACGGTCGTCCCGGCGCGGCACCACCACCGCGTCCCGGATCCGGGGGTGCCGGCGCAACCGCTGCGCGACCTCGCCCGGTTCGACGCGGAACCCGCGGATCTTCACCTGGTCGTCGATGCGCCCGACGAAGGCGAGCAGGCCGTCCGGCCCCTCGGCCGCCAGGTCCCCGGTCCGGTACAGGCGCGCGCCGGGGACCGTGCCGAAGGGGTCCGGTACGAACTTCTCGGCGGTGAGCGCCGGCCGCGCGAGGTAGCCGTGGGCCACGCCCGGGCCTCCGACGTACAGCTCCCCCGGTGTGCCGTCGGGGACCGGGGCGCCGTCGTCGTCCAGCAGATGGACGGTACGGTCGCCGACCGGGCGTCCGATCGGGATGCCGGACGGGCGCTCGGTGTCCTGCGCCGTGATGGTGTGCACGGTGCTGAAGACCGTGCATTCCGAGGGCCCGTAGCCGTTGACGATCCGGGTGCCGGGCAGTGCCCGCAGTGCGCGTGCCACGTGTTCGGGGGACAGCGCCTCTCCGCCGGTCAGCAGGTACTTCAGGCCGCGGAGCAGGCCGACGTCGATGTCGACGATCGTGTTGAAGGCGGCGGCGGTCAGCCACAGGACGGTGGCTCCATGGTCCGCCGCCTCGCGGGCGACGGCCCAGGGGTCGCCCACGTCGCCGTCGAGGACGACGACCGTTCCGCCGCTCAGCAGGGCGGGGAAGAGGTCCAGGACGTGGCCGTCCCAGGAGAGGGCCGAGTGGTGTACGGCGACGGCGCCCGGTCCCCAGTGGGCGTACTCCTCCCCGGCGAAGAAGCCGGTCACCGCCCGGTGCGGGACCTCGGTCCCCTTGGGTGTGCCGGTGGATCCGGACGTGTAGGGCACGTACAGGACGTCGTCGGGACGGACCGGGACGCCCGGGTCCCCGGTGGGCCACGCCCCCGGCTCGGCGGCGAGTGGGTCGAGCACGGGGGCTCCGTACACGTCGGCGCCGGGAGCGGCGTTCACATCGGCGGGGGCGCCGTACACGTCGGCGCCGGGAGCCGAGTCTCCTGCCGGCTCCCCCGGCCGGCCGGGCCGGGGGGCGAGCACGAGGGCGATGCGGTTCTCGGTGGCCATCATCCGCAGCCGTTCCGGTGCCTGACCGGTATCCAGCGGTACGTAGGCCGCACCCGTCTTCGCCACGGCGAGCATCGCCACGACGAACTCGACCGACCTGGGCACGGCGAGCCCCACCCGGTCCCCGGCGCCGATGCCCCGCCCGATCATCAGGTGCGCCAGCCGGTTGGCCCGTTCGTTGAGGTCGCGGTAGGTGAGCGACCGCTGCCCCCGGACGAGCGCCACCGCGTGCGGAGTCCGTTGTGCCCATACCTCGAACAGGGCGCCGACGCCGCCCTGTTGTCCGGGCACCGCGCGATGTCGTCGAGGCCCGTCCGTCGTGTCACGGCCTACGTCCACCAGGACCTCCCTCGGGCAGTTGATGTGGCGTGACCATGCCCCCGGCTGCTATCGGCCGGGCTTCCCGCCCCTATCGCCCCCGGTGCACGAGCCCGCCCGCGGCGGGAACCCAAAGCAAATGCTTGACATCGGCGCGGACGCCCGTCACTTTCAAAGCATGTCCTTTGAACCGAGCGCGGCCGATCCGAGGACGCACGTCCTGAGCGACCCCCGCACCATCCGCGCCCTCGCCCACCCCCTGCGCGTGGACCTGTACGCGCTCATCGGCCGGGAGGGCCCCCTCACCTCCGCCGAGGCCGGGCGCAGGCTCGGCATCAGCCAGGCCCTCGCCTCCCACCACATCCGGCAGCTGGCCCGCCACGGGTTCCTCACCCGAGCTCCCGGCCGTGACAACCGCGAACACCCCTGGCAGGCGGTGTCGAACTCCATGAGCTGGCGCGGAGCCGGATCGACCCAGGAGGGCGCGGCGGCGGCCGACCTCCTGGAGCGGGTCTTCCTCGAAGCGGCCGTCAACCGCTACCTCGCGTGGCAACAGGTGCGCGGGGGAGCCGAGCCGAGCTGGCGCGACACGGCGGGCGTCGGCTTCAACAGCGTGCATCTGACCGGCGACGAACTGGAGCACCTCGTCAATGCGATCGACGCACTGATCAAGCCGTACGTCGACGCGCGTCCGATGGACGACCCGGCCACACACCCCGAGGGCAGCAGGCTCGTCGATCTGACGTACCTGGTCTCGGTGGAACCGCACTCGGCAGCCGCCGACGAACCCCCGGAAGGGTGACATGGGTGCCTTACGGCAACTCCTGCTGCAGCACCGCGACTACCGCCTCGTCCTGTCCGCCGGACTGATCTCCCTCACCGGGGACTGGATCCTGCGTACCGGGCTCGCCTACCAGGTCTTCCTGATCACCGGTTCGACGCTCGCCTCCGGCGGCATGCTGCTGGCGTCGTTCCTGCCGCAGGTCGTCCTCGGGTCGTTGGCCGGCGCGCTCGTCGACCGGTGGAACCGCCTGCGCACGATGATCGCCGCGAACGTACTGCTGGCGGCCGGTCTGCTGCCGCTGCTGCTCGTGGACGGGCCGGGCCGCCTCTGGATCGTGTACGCGGTGATGTTCTGGGAGGGCACCGTCCAGATCTTCTTCGAGCCGGCCGAGAAGGCCATGATCCCGCTGTTGGTGGACCCCCGTCAGCTGATCACGGCCAATGCCCTCAACGCCCAGAACGCGGACGTCGCACGGCTGATCGGCGGCGCGGCCGGCGGCGCCACGGCTGCCTGGGGCGGAATCGGCGCCATCACCCTGCTCAACGTGTCGACGTTCGCCCTGTCGGCGTTCCTGCTGACCCGGGTCGCCCCCCGCGCCGAGAAGGCCGCCCACACGCACGCGGGCCCGCCGGCCACCGCCGCCGGTGTGCCGCGGCGCGCCCCCACAGGACCCGTCCGCCGTCTCAGGTCCTTGTGCTCCGCCGCCCTCGGCCCCACCTGGCAGCACCGGCCGCTGCGCGTCGTCCTCGGTTTCATCGTCCTCACCGGTGTCGGCCAGGGCATCATGAGCACGCTGTTCGCGCCCTTCGTCGTCGATGTGCTCCACGGCAGCGGCACCGCCTACGGAACCGTCGTGTCCGCGCAGGCCGTCGGCGGCATCGCGGGCGGCCTGGCCACGGCCGTGATCGGCAGCCGCTTCCGTGCCGTGCGCCTCTGGATCTTCGGCGCACTGCTGACGGGGGTGATCGACCTGGTCATCTTCTGCTACCCCCTGGTCCTCCCGGACGCCGGAGTGGGACCCGCGATCGTCTGTGTGATCGTGGTGGGGCTGCCCGCCTCACTCATGTTCACCGGCTTGATGACCGTCATCCAGGACGCCACCGACAACGCGGTACGCGGGCGCGTCTTCGGCGCGCTGGGCGCGGCCGAGGCCGCCGCGATGCTGGCCGGCATCGCGATCGGTGCCACCTGCGCCGACGCACTCGGCATCATCGCGCTCCTGACGACGCAGGGTGTCGGGCTCATCGCGGGCGGCTGCCTCGCCATGGTCTTCACCCGTCGCGCGGTGCAGCCGGCCGCCGCGCCACCGGGCCGGCCCACCGGAGTCCCCGCCCCGCGAGCCGTGCCGGATCCCACGGAGCCGGCGGACCGGCCGGCCTGACGGCAGCGCGGAGTTGCGGGTGCGGAACCGCGCCGCGGCGTGACGCTCCGTGTGTCCGCCGGGCCACCGCTGCCGCACCGCGTCGGGGCCCGCTCAGCCTTCGGGGCCGCTCCCCGCGGCGTGCCAGAGGTCGCGGACCGTGATCTCAGGATTCCGGTGCCGCTCCGCGAGCCGGCCCACCACGGTGCGGGCCACCGCGTCGAGCCGTTCCAGCGTCAGCGCGCTGCTGCCCCGTTGCTCATAGGTGAGCAGCTTGAGGATGTTGACCGAGTGGGACCGGGCGGCGCCCGGTGTCACCGCGTCGAAGCCGGCGAAGAGTTCGTAGTACTGCCGCTGCTGCGAGATCACCCGCGCAAGGGCAACACCCGCCAGATCGTCGCGCGTCAGGGGGTGCCCGGTGGTGACGGCGGCGTCGTTGGACATCGCGTACAGCCGCAGGGCCAGCAGCGTCCTGCTCAGGTTGTCCGCTGCGGGAGCGGTCATCCGCCATGCGGCGTAGCTGTCGAGCCGGCGCCCCCGTTGCCAGGCCACCTCGTCGTGGGCCTCGAAGACCGTGTCGCCGTACGCGGCGCAGGCTTCCCAGATCTCCTGGGGGGTTTCGACCGGATCCGGCATGGTCCGATCCTTCCGCATGTGCCCGGATCCGGATACCGGTTGTCGGGGACGACCGGCGGTCACCGCCACCCGCCTCCGTCCCGCCGCGCGTCCGCTCGGGCTCTGCCTCCGCGCCGCGCAGGAGAGTTGCTCCCTTGTCGGGCTGGTGCTGACGATCTTGGTGAGGAAGCATGGGCGTGTGCGGTACGGGAACCGTCCGCGCCATATCGATGTGCGACACGAAGAGGGCCGATGACTGACGAGCAGGGCATCCGGACGCCGGTGGACGGAATCGACACGAGCACGCCGCATTCGGCGCGGGTGTGGAACTACTGGCTGGGCGGCAAGGACAACTACGAGGTGGACCGCCGGCTCGGGGCGACGATGGAGGAGCTGTACCCGCAGATCATCGAGATAGCGCGCGCCTCCCGGGCGTTCCAGGCGCGAGCGGTGCGCTATCTGGCCGGCGAGGCGGGGGTACGGCAGTTCCTGGATCTCGGCACCGGTCTGCCGACGGCGAACGCGACGCACGAGGTGGCGCAGGACGTCGAGCCGACGGCACGCATCGTGTACGTGGACAACGACCCGATCGTCCTGGCCCACGCACGTGCTCTGCTGACCAGCAGGCCCGAAGGGGCGACGGACTACGTGCACGCGGACCTGACGGACGCGAAGACGGTGCTGCGCGAGGCCGCCCGGACGCTGGACCTCGACAAGCCGGTGGCCGTGATGGTGCTCTCGACGCTGGGACACGTCGCGGACTCGGGCGAGGCCTCGGCGCTGCTCCGCAGCTACCTGGACGCGCTGCCCGCGGGCAGTTACCTGATGCTGTGCGACACCATCGGGACGCCGGAGACCGAGGCCGGGTCCGAGGAGTACGCCAGTGGCGGTGCCATGCCGTACATCTCGCGCCCCAAGGAGATCATGGGGACCTTCGCGGACGGACTCGAGCTGGTGGAGCCGGGCTTCGGCTCCATCAGCCTGTGGCGCCCCGAGGAGCCCCCCGTCGGCGAGCCGGTCGACCAGTGGGGGTTCGTGGCCGCCAAGCGGTAACCGCCGCCGGCCGGAGGACAGGTGAGGCGAGGTGGAGTCCGGCGCGGGACCGGCCGAGCACCCCACTCGCCTCCCTGTAGGACCGCCCCGCACACCGCCCGCCCGCCCGCCCGCCCCAACTACGGTGTCCACCAGGAGTTCATTCCGGGTCCTGGAATCCGCCGTCAGCCCGGACCGAGTCCCAGGGCTCCCACATCGTCGTCGCGCCCCGGTCGATCTGATACCGCTGTCGTCACTCGGTGCCCTGGCTGCCGCCTTCCACCTCCTCCCGCCAGCGGGCGGCGGCGCGCTGGGTCACGACGGTGTAGATGTAGCCGGCTCCGTGTACCCGCTCCATGTCGAACGCCAGCCGTTCCAACGCCTCGGCCGCACCGGCCGCGTCCCCCGCCCTGCCGCGCAGGCTGGCCAGGTTGTGCCGAGTGATGAGGACCTGGGGGTGGTCTTCGCCCAGCACCAGCACCCGCTCGGCGAGCAACTGCTCGGAGACTTCCACGGCGCCGGCCAGGTCCCCGATCTCGCTCAGGTAGTGGGCCCGGTGCCGGAGCGCCACGGTATCGGGGTGTTCTTCGCGCAGCGCCCGATCCCGCTTGTCCAGTTCCTTCTCCGCCTGCCCGAAGGGCTCCGCCGGCGCGAAGCGGTTGCCCAGCGCTCTCTTCACCGGCACCGCAAGAAGCGCGGCCCCCACCGCCCCGCTGATCACCCATCTCCACGACACGTCAGGCACGCCTCCTTCGCTCCACGCCATCCGGCCGGCGCCCCTCACATGGCCTCAGCCATGGTGGACCCGCCACCTCCATGGACGCCCCGACGGCCCACGTCAGTTGCGCCGGGCCCACCCGCGTAGGCCGGAACGCGGCGGAGCCTGGCGAGGAGGGCTCGTGGAGCCGAGGCCACACCCCTACCTCGGTCCGTCAGGCCAGGCGGCGCCGGCACGTCCTGCCCGAACCGAAGCCGAGCTCCTGCGGCAGGTGTTCCCAGGCCATGCCCGTGTACAGCACGAACAGGACGCCCTGGAGCACCAGCCTGTCCGGTTGCCGCTTTCGCCCGGGACAGCGAGTCCGACGCTCCACTTTCGGCAGCAACGTCTCGACCACCGCCCACAACTCGTTCGTCGACATGCCACGGCTTCGGCCGCGCTGCTCCGTGCCGCTCCGTGCCGCTACGAAGGCAGGGCCGAGCCCTTCCTCGCCCTCGCCGGTATACCTGCAGCCCTCATCAACCGCCGTTGATTTGCTGCGTAGACGTGACTATGATCTATGGCAACATCGCGTGTCGGTCACCGGCTGGGTGAGACATGGAGGTGTCGGGACATGCCTTCGGAGGCATTCCTTGTCAGTCGAGTTGAACCACACGATCGTTCACGCCCGGGACAACCGGGAGTCCGCAGAATTCTTTGCGAACCTACTCAACCTTGAGATCACCGCCGAGTGGGGTCCGTTCATCGCGGTCGGCCTGGCCAACGGCGTCACGCTGGACTTCGCCACTGTCCCGGCGCACAGCATCACCCCTCAGCACTACGCCTTCTTGATCTCCGAGGAAGAGTTCGACGCGGCGTACGCGCAGATCAGTCAGCGGGGCATCGAGCACTACGCCGACCCCCACCGGAAGCAGCCCGGCACGATCAACCACAACGACGGTGGCCGCGGCGTGTACTTCATGGACCCGGCGGGCCACGCCATGGAACTCATCACTGTGCCGTACGGCGGCTGGACCTCGTAACCACATGCACCGAGGGCCGCACCCCTGGCGCGGCGTGCGGCCCTCAACCGCTGCGTGTGCCAGACAGTGCCCCCCTCACGACAGTCCGAACCTTCCGGGTGTCATTCGTCCACCCGCGCCTCCAGGCGGACGGTTACGGTGTCCCCTTCCTCCTTGCCGATCGCCTTACGCACTTCCGCCTTCACCGGCAGTTTGTGGGTGCCGTCCCCCAGGGCCATGAACGAACTTTCGAACGGATGACCGTCGATCGTGCCCCGGACCTTCACCAGGCCGTGGGTTCCGAAGTAGTCGGCCGACTCGGGCCACACGACGTAGGTCCAGCCGCCCTTGGCCGGGCTCTTCTGCAAGGTCGCGGTGAACTGCTTGCCCATCATGGATACCGCCTGTTCAGGGGGAGCTTTCGATGAGGATGAGGCTATTGCCGTCCGGGTCACGCACAGCGAACATCGGCGGCGTTGCGGGCCCCATCCGCAGGACCTCCGCATCTGCGTCGACGCCGCCTGCGACCAGGTCCGCGTGATCGGTTTCGGCATCCCGGGTCGACAGACGGATGCCGGCCGGACCCGTCCGTTCCGGGGCTCACGTGCCCAGCCTTTCGCCCCTCAGCTCAGACGAGGCTCACCAGTTCGTCACCGACGGCATGCTCATACGCCGTGGCACGGTCCCCGACTCGCTTCTCAGGCCCGCAACACGACTCGTGGACAACACCAGCCAGGAATTCGGCCCGTCGGTAGCCGGCCGCTCCGACCCGCTCGGCCTCTGCGAGCGCAACGGCCTGCTCGACCTCGCGGCACAAAGCGCAAGTATCGGACCTCAAGGTGTCACTTCACTAAGAGGTGACACCCTCGCAGTCGACAAGATTCCTGGCCGTGAACCCCAGGAGCCTGCGCGCCGCCGAGGTGTCGACCGGGGCTGCGCGGCCCGGCAGCGGGCCGCGCAGCACGGTGCCGGGGTGGTAGCGGCGCAGCAGTTCCTCCGTCGGGTACGGGACGATGATCTCGGGGGCGCAGAGGTGCACCGCGTGCGCGCCGCTGCCACGCACGTCCAGCGCGAGCAGTGCCGCTCTCGCTGCGTCGTGGACCTCGAGGTACGTCCACAGGTCCCTGGCGCCGGCGGCCGGGTCGGCCGTGAGCCGGGCGGCGTGCGCGAGCAGCCGTTCCTCGAAGCCGCCCACGTACGGATAGCGCAGGCACACCACGCTCATGCCGTGCCGTCGCGCCATCATCCGCGCGGTCAGCTCGTCGACCTGTTTGGACAGGCCGTAGGCATCGGCAACCTGGGAGTCCATCGCCTCGTCGACCGGAACGTACGGCGGATGCGGATTCTCGGCCGCCGTCCAGGGCAGACCCGTGACACCCCACGAGCTCGCCAGTGCCACGTGCCGGATCCCGGCCCGACCGGCCTGCTCCAGCACGGTGAAGGTGGTCAGGGTGTTGGCCGTGAAGACATCAACTGCGGGGTCGTGTTCGGGGGTTGGGATCGCAGCCAGGTGGATGACCGCGTCGGTTCCGTCCAGGGCTGCCCGTACGGCCTTCGCGTCGGCCGCGTCGCCGGTGACGACCAGGCGGGCCGGGAGGTCACCGGGATCGTCGAGGACAAGGGCGTTCGCTTCCAACCCGCGCTCGGCGAGCAGCATGAGGACCGCTCGCCCGATCCGTCCGGCGGCCCCGGTGACCAGCACTCTCGCGGCCATCGTGTCACTCTCCCGCCGCGTAGGCGCGTACGGCGACGAGGTGCGCCGAGTCCGCGCCGTTGGTGGCTTCGACGACGATCCGGACGGCCGATGTGGTGACCGGCTCCGACGGCGTGTGCGACCGGCGGCGTCGCCGGTTCCGATCCGCGCGGGCGATCACACGCCAGGTGCCGTCCGCGTCCCGCGCCTCGACGCGGTAGTCGCGCAGGAGGGTGGGGAGGGTGTCGAAGGGGGTGCGGTGGTGGTGCAGGTTGATCAGGTCCTCGTTGACGTCGTCGTCGGCGATGACCTCGATACGCCCCAGGGTGACCGGTTCGGGCCAGGTGAGCGAGAGCCAGGGCGAGGGATCGTCCGCCAGCGGTGCGGAGACCCACATGTGCGGTCCCGCGTACGGGCGGGCGTAGCCGTCGACGGCCTTGGCCGGGGCGTACGCGGCCGTCTCCCCCGCACGGAAGCAGAAGGTACGGCGCAGCAGACCGGCGTCCGTCCACTCGCGCAGCAGCTGCGGGGATTCGTCCTGCGGCCGCAGCGGGACACGCGTGAAGCACAGGACGCCGGGGGTCGGCCGGTCGGCGCGTTGCAGGGCGATCGCGTCATTCGCGCGGATGACGAGGAAGGCGTTGCGCGGGGTGTCCGGGGACCAGTCCAGGCCGGTCTTGAGCCATTGCCGGCGACCGGCGGCGACCGGCAGGGTGGTGGAGGTGACGAGGCGGCGCGGGACGTAGTTCTGGCCGAGTTCGGGGTCGTACAGGTCGATCACGAGCTCGGTGTCACGGTCGGCGTGGACCAGGAGTTCAAGGCCAGTGAGGTGCGGGTCGACGGGAAGGACGAGTCCGGCGTCCGCCGCGAGCGGCCACAGCTCGCCGGAGTCCTCGACGGCCGGGCAGGACAGGGCAGATGACGCGACCACGGTCGCTCTCAGCGCCAGGTCCTCCGGGTCCGTCGAAGCCAGCCCGACGAGCGAGGCGTCCTGACGCAGCAGCACCCGGTGCAGCTCGGGTACGGAAAGTTCGCGTGGCGCGACCTCCCCGGCAGCGCACAGCGCCGCCGCCGTGCCCGCCGCCTGCCCGATCGTGGCGCAGGTCGCCATGACCCGGGTCGAGCCGAACGCGACATGGCTGGCGGAGATGTTCCGCCCCGCGAACAGCAAGTTCTCGGTGTTCACCGAGTACAGGCTGCGGTACGGGATGTGGTAGATCCCGTCCGCGTAGAGCTGCCGGGCCCCCGACTCGGTGGCGTACATACCCTGCGGCGGATGCAGATCGATCGACCAGCCTCCGAAGGCAACCCGGTCGGCGAACTCCGTCTGCCCGAGAATATCCCCCTGGTGCAGCACGTAGTCACCGAGAAACCGCCGGTACTCCCGCTTCCCGGGCACCGACCCCACCCACTCCAGCGTCATGTTCGCCGCGTCGAACTCGCCCGAATTCTTGATGTGGTCCCAGATCCCGTAGATCACCGACCACAGCTCGTCCCGGATCCGCTCGTTGTCGTGCACCGTGTCCAGCTCTCCGCCGAACTCGATCCACCAGTACGCACACCCGTTGTCCCCCGCCTTGATGATCCGCCGCTGCGGGATGGAGGTGGTGCTGATGTCCTTGGCGAAGTCCGGCGGCACGAACTTCACCGGCCGCCCGGCGTCCTTCGTGTAGAACAGCAGCGTGGAGCCGAGGGTGATGCCGTCGGCCGACTCCGGGGCCCACGCCTCCTCGAATTCGGTACGCGCCTCACGGCCGATGCGGTGGTGGGCGCCCGCGAGGTGGCCGATCAGGCCGTCTCCGGTGCAGTCGAGGAAGACGGGGCTCTCGAAGCGGATCCGGCGCTCGGAGCCCATCATCCAGCCGGTGGCCGAGGTGATCCGCCTCTCGCCGTCCGGGCCCTCTGCCTCGACCTCGCGCACATCGGTGTTGAGGTACAGCGTGATGCCGGGCTCGGCGCGTACCGCGTCCAGGACGACGGCGTCCCAGTAGTACGGGTTGCCGTCCGGGTTGCGGTACTGGTTCTCCACGAGCAACTCGCCCATGATGCCGCCCTCGCGGGCGTTGTGGTTCTTGCCGTGGCCGGTCGCGCCGCACACCCAGACGCGGACCTCGCTACTCGAATTGCCGCCGAGTACCGGCCTGTTGTTGATCAGTGCGACGGTCCGGCCGAGGCGGGCCGCGGCGATGGCCGCGCAGACCCCGGCCAGGCCGCCGCCGACGACGGTGACGTCGTGCCGTGCGGTTTCGTTCCTCATGCGGTACGTCCCCTGCTTCCGGGCTTGCGGTCGGGATCGGCGGCAAGGCCGTAATAGATGCGCGGGGCGCCGTCGACGGTGAGTGTGATCTTGCCGCCGGAGGCTTTCAGGGCGCGTTCCTGGCCGATGCAGTTGACTTCGCGCACGGTGCCGGCGGCCGCTACGGCCACGACCTCGGTCCTGGTCGTCCAGGTGTCGACCCACGGCTCCGGAGACGCGTACCAAGGATCGTCACCGTGTTCGGGGTTGAGGACGTAGCCGTCCTTGCGGCTCCAGATGATCGACAGCGGGCCGTCGGGAGTGGTGAAGAGAAGGCCCTTGATGCCTTGGTCCGAGAAGGCGAGATGGCGGACGAACTCGGCTTGGTCCAGAACCCGGGCGGCTGTCGCGAAGGCGAGCAGCGACGGCTTGGCGCTGGTATCGCGGTTCATCAGGCCGTAGTGGTACTCGGGGTTGGCCGGGTCGGCCTCCTGCGGGTGTTGGATGATCGAGTCGTGCAGCTGGTACCAGTTGACGGCGCGCACCTTCTCCGACTTGGCGAGGGCGAGCGAGAGCAGCGTGTTCTCGGCGGCGTGCCGGTAGGTGTCGCTCCACCACACGTTGGGACGGGTGGGCGCGTACGCCTCGGTGATCCAGAGTTCCTTGTCGCCGCCGTATTCCGCCATGACCTGCCGTGCCTTACGCAGGGCGCCGAGGAAGTTCCAGTACGTGCCGGACGAGCCCTGGGTCCACTCCTCCGGCGGCGGCGCGAAGTCGGGCGTGAAGTTGCCGCGGCCGGGGTGGAAGGCGAAGACGTCGATGAGGTCCCAGCCGCCCGCGTCGTGGAAGTTCTTGGTCCAGATGTGGTCCATGCCGCCGAGGCCGGCGTTCATGACCTTCATCCTGGAGCCGGCTGCGGCAAGGCGGGTGGTGACCTGGCGCAGGCCGTCGCGAACGTAGGCGTCGGCGCCACGGCCGGACATCCAGGGCTGGTTGACCTCGTTGCTGACCTCGAAGTACGCGGCGTCGGCGCCGAGGGCCTTGGCGACGTTGGTGTCGGCCCAGGCGGCGATCTGCTCGGGGCTGCCGCCTACGGGGATGCCGCTGAGCTGCACGTTGTGGCCGATGCCGTTGGCGTCCAGGGTAGCGATGTCGATGCCGGGGGCGCCCGCGTAGGCGATCCGGATCCACTTGATGCCGAGCGTCTTGACCAGGCCGAGTACGGCTTCCTTGCTGGGCTGGAGCAGCCAGGGGTAGTTGGCGAGGCCGAACATGGACTCCTTGCCGGCCTGGTACGTGAACTCCGGGAGCACGCTCAGATTGGTGCGGGCGATTGCCCGGTCAGCGCCGCTGACCGCCTCCACACCGGTGAACACGATGTTCTGCGAGGGCGACGTCAGAGGGAAGGAGGCGTGCCAGGCGGCGCCTGCCGCGAGGTCCTTGCAGAGGGTCCCGCCACCGATCCTCTTGCCTCCGAAGTCCCGTGCCCACCAGGTCAGGGTCACCTTTCTGGCGGCTCCCGACCCGTTGACGACCTGCGTCTCGAGCGTCATCGTCTGCCCGGCCGCCTTGTAGAGGTTGAACGGCTGGTCGGTCCACACCTCCACGCCGAGCGGCCGCCCGGCGGCGATCGTGCCCGCCGCGCGCGGCCGCAGGTCGCCGAGGACCAGATCGGCCTCGGTGACGACGGTGCTCGCGCCGGTCGAGGTGCCGGGCGCATGGATCCATGTGGCGTTCGTGCCGGCGGGGTTGGTGGAGGAGAGGCAGAAGAAGCCCTTCGCCCCCTCCCACGTCTCCACGTACGTACCGCCCGCGTTCACCTCGTACGGGATGCCGCCCCGAGCGTCCCGCTCCCAGACGGTCAGCGCTTCGTACGACTCCGGTGCGCTCGCCCCGTACACCGTGCGGGAGAACTGGAAGCCGGACGGGGTGAGCGTGCTGGAGCCCGCGACCTCCCACTTCAGGTGCGCCTTTCGCGCGGTGACGTCGAAGGTGCCGCGCACGGTGACTCCGGCCGCGCTGCTCCCCATCGTGTATGTGACCTGGATCGCGGGCCGCCCGTCGGGGAGTGCGATCAGGGCGGGGCTGCCGCCGAAGGTGCGCTGCTGGCCGAGTGCGGTGTCCTTGATCATGAAGTGGCTGAGGAGGATGCGGTCGGTTCCCGCACCGTCCTGGACGAGGACGCTGCCGTCGCTGCCGCCGACCAGTCTGATGCCGTCGGCCTCGACGGTGACCGGGTCGGCGGCTGCGTACGCGGGAACGTTCGGCAGCAGTACGGCGCCGGCGGTGAGGGCCGTGCCCTGGATGAGTCTGCGTCGGGCGACTGACATGGAGGTGCCCTTCTGTTGGTCCGGTGTGGGTGGGGCTCAGCCCTTGACGCCGGTGAAACCGAGCCCTGCGACGATGTACTTCTGGCAGACCACGAAGACAAGGACCGGCGGGGCCACGGCCAGCACCATCGCGGCGATCAGCTGGTCCTGCGGGGCCTGGGTGGCGAGCTGCGCCAGCGCGACACTGATCGGCTGCTTCTCGGGGTCGGTGATGGCGATCAGCGGCCAGATGAAGTCCTTCCAGGAGTGCATCACCGCAAGCAGGCTGATCACGGCGAGGACCGGCTTGCTCATCGGCAGCACGATCCTCGTGAGCAGCTGCCGGGTGCTCGCCCCATCGACCCGTGCCGCGTCGAACAGCTCCCTGGGCAGGGCGTCGAAGAACTGCTTGGCGAGCAGCACCGTGAAGGCGTTCGTGCCGGCCGGCAGCCAGATCGCCCAGTACGTGTCACCCAGGTTGAGGTGCAGGAGCGGCACGTCGATCACGGTCATGAAGAGGCTGACCATGTTCACCGTGTACGGCACGAACATGGTGGCCAGGATCGCCCCGTAGACGGCCTTGCCGAACTTCGGCCTGAGCACGGAGAGCGCGAAGCCCGCCGTGGCCGAGACGAAGAGCTGCACGAACCACGATCCGCCGACCACCAGGAAGGTGTTCATCAGATAGCGGCCGACGCTGAGGTCGGTGTATGCGGTGGCGAAGTTGCCGAGGGCCGGGCGGTCCGGCCAAAGGGCGAGCGGCTGGGTGGTGAGCTCGGTGGGCGGGGAGACCGCGCCCTTGAGCATCCAGTACAGCGGTCCGATGCCGATGAGCAGCAGCAGGATGAGGGTGAACCCCTGGATGGAGCGCACGGCGGCGCGGACGCCGGGCCGTTGCCGGTCGTTCGTCGAGACGAACGTGGTGAGTGCTGTGGTCATGATGTGCTCCAGCTGCGGGTGGCCCGCAGATACACCGCGGAGAGCAGGGCGAGGGCGAGCACCATCAGGAAGGAGAGGGCGGCGGCTTGGCCGTACTCACCGTCCTGGAAGGCGTAACGGAAGATCAACAGCAGGACCGTGAGAGTGGCGTTGTCGGGGCCGCCGCCGGTGAAGACGTACGGCTCGGTGAAGACCTGGACCGTGTTGACCAGCTGCACGAGAAGCAACAGGCCGATGACGGAACGGAGTTGAGGAAGCATGACGTGCCAGATGCGGCGCCAGATGCCGGCGCCGTCGACCTCGGCGGCCTCGTAGAGTTCGCCGGGGATGGAGACCATGGCGGCGAGGTAGATGAGGACGGCACCGCCCATTCCGGCCCAGGTGGCTTCCAGGACGAGCGACAGCATGGCGCTGTCGGAGGACTCCAGCCAGGGGTACGGGCCGAGGCCGATCTTGCCGAGGATGTTGTTGAAGAGGCCGCTGCCGGGGTCGTAGAACCATTTCCAGAGCAGGATCGCCACGACCGGCGGGATGACGACCGGCAGGTAGACGAGGAAGCGGTAGACGCCGGCGCCGCGTCGCACGGTCGACATGATGGCGGCGAGGATCAGTGGCGCCGGGAAGCCGATCAGCAGGCCGAGTGCGACGAAGAAGAGGGTGTTCCCGACGGCGGTGGCGAGCAGCGGATCGTCGAAGAGCGTACGGAAGTTGTCCAGGCCGACCCAGGCGGCCGGCTCCACAAGGTTGGTGCGCTGGAAGCTGAGGAGCAGGCTGCGCACGATCGGCCACCAGGCGAAGAGCCCGAAGACGAGCAGCGCGGGGACGAGGAACAGCCAGGCCGTGAGCTGTTTGCGGGCGCCGGTGCCACGCTTCCGCCGCATCGGCGGCGACTTCGGCACGGGCTCCTTGGACACGGTGGCGGGGCTCCGGGAGGGAGTGAGCAGAGTCATCGGCCGGCTACTTCTGGTCCGCGGCAAGCTGCGCATTGACGTCCTTCTCGGCCGAGGCGAGGAGGGAGTCGATGTCGGCGTCGCGTTTGGTGAGCACGGCCTGGACCACCGGGTCGAGCGCGGTGTACAGCTTCTGCGCCTGGTACGGCGGCTCCGGCTTCAGGTCCAGCGTCGTGAGCCCGTCGATGTACGGCTTGAAGTGGTCCAGCTTCACGTTCACGTACGGCTTGATCGCGGCGTTGATCTCGGTCTGCCGCTTCTGGTCGAAGACCGGCAGGGTCGGCACGCCCACCGCGGACTTCGGGTCGGCCGAGAGCGCCTTGGCCTGAGTGGCGGCGATCTCGGTGCTGTACTGCGGCTTGGCATAGGCCAAGGTCAGCCACTCGACGGCCGCTGCCACGTGCTTCTTGTCGGCGGACTTCGGGACCATGTAGATGTCGCCGCCGGTGAGGGTCGCGTTGCCGCCGGACTGCGGCATCGGGGCGGCCCCGAAGGCGTCGGGGTTCTCCATGCCGAACTGCATCTTCGCCAGCCGGTACGTCCCCGGGCTGCCCATGAACATGCCGACCTGTCCGGCCGCGAACTGCTTGATCACATCGTTCTGGTTGACCAGCAGCGTCTTGCCGAGCGAGTCGTCCTTCCAGCGCATGTCCTTCAGCAGCCGAAGCGCCTTCTTCGTCGGCTCCCCGGCGATCGTGGCGGTGTACTTGCCGTTCTCCCGCTTCTGCAGCTCGCCGCCGAAGGCGTACGAGAGCATGGTCAGCTGCCAGCCGCCCTGGTTGTCCTTGGACTCGTGGACGAAGCCTGCCTTGCCGGTCTTCTCGCTGATCTGCTCGGCGGCGGCACGGACCTCCTCCCAGGTGGCCGGCGGCTTGTCGGGGTCGAGGCCGGCCTGCTCGAACAGCTCACGGTTGTAGACCAGGCCCTGGGCGTACGGGTTCTGCGGTACGCCGTAGACGTCGCCGCCGTCGTCGGTGAGCTGCTGGAGCACCTGCGGGTTGAACTCCTTGAAGTGCTGCCACTCCTTGAGCTGCCCGGTGATCGGCTGGACCTGCTTCTGCTGGATGAGGCGCTGCGGCTCGGTCAGCGGCACCTTGATGACGTCCTCGACGTTGCCGCCGGAGAGCTTGGCGGAGAAGGTCAGCGGGTCGAAGACCGAGGTGGAGCCCTTGACCCTGATGCCGGGGTGGGCCTTCTCGAAGTCGGCGACCTGCTTCTTGAAGAGTGCGAGGCCCGGCTTGTCGGTGGCCGGGGGCATCCCCTGCACCCGGAGGACGAGATCGCCGGAGGTGTCGGCACCGGTCGGGGTGAGGGAGGAACAGCCCGCGAGGGTCGCGGTCAGGACCAAGGAGCCACATATGGCTGCATAGCGGACGTTTCTGGGCATGACGGCTCCAAGAAGGGCAGGGGTGAGCTCGGTGCGGGTGCTTTGTCGCTATGGATCAGTGGGTGGGCGCGGGGCCCGTCGAGGCCCGGGGGATCAGACGGGAGCCGATCTCAACGAGGGGGGACGTGACATCAAGTCCCTTTGTGCCACGTCCCCCCGAGCCGGCGATCGTCTCGATCAGGAGGTCTCCCGCCTGGGTGGCGATCTCCTCGGGGTCGATCCTGATCGTGGTGAGGCCGGGGGTGGAGACGGAGGCGAGCAGGGTGTCGTCAATGCCGATGACGCTCACGTCGCGGGGCACGCTCATCCCGAGGTTGGCCATCTGGTGCAGCACGCCGAGGGCGACCAGATCGTTGTGGGCGATCACGGCGGTGGCGTCGTGAGCGGCGACCAGGGTGGCGGCGTGCACACCCGTCTCGAACCTCGGCTCGTACGGGCCGAGTTCGTGCAGGGAGAGGTCGAGCGCCTCGAAGGACTCCTGGATGGACTTGCCGCGGCTCAGTTCGGCGCGGGAGGCGTTGACGAAGACGCAGCGCCGGTGACCGTACGCCTTCAGAAGCTCCGCGGCCTGGGCGATCCCGGCGGAGAGTGAAATGCGGACCTCGGGGATGCCGGGGACGTGGCGGTTCACCACCACCAACGGCATCCGGCCCGCGAGTTCATGGAGGCGCTCCTCGGTGAGGGTGGAGGCCCACAGGATCAGGCCGTCGACCCGCTTGGACACGGCCGCGATGACGGCCAGTTCGTCCGCCTCGCGCTCGTCGCTGTCGGCGACCAGGACCGTGTAGCCCAGACGGCGGGCGCGGGCCTGCATCGCCTTGATGATCGGCGGGAAGAACGGGTTGGCGATGTCCGGGACGATCAGGCCGAGGGTTCCGGTGGAACCGCCTCGCAGCGAACGCGCCGCCGGATTGGCGGAGTAGCCCAGTTCGGCCGCGGCATCGAGGATGCGCTGCCTGGTCGCCGGCTGCACCTGGTCGGGCGCGGTGAACGCACGGGACACCGTCGAGACGGAGACACCGGCGACACTCGCCACCTCCCGGATCGTGACTGCCACGGACGGCCTCCTCGTCGTCTGGATCCTGCGAACGTCGTTGATGCTTGCGAACGTTCCCGGGAAGTGTCAAGACGTGCGGCACTACTTGTTCATCGATGAAATCCCGTTCACTGCAAGGGTCTTGCGCTGGGGCTCGGCTGCCCCCAATGATGCGTTCTTGAGAATGATGCTGATGTTGCGGGAACGTTTTCATAGAGGAGCGGAATGAAGATCACCGGCCTGGAAGTGCTGACTCTCCCCGACCACGGCGACAGCATGATGCTGGTGGTGGTCGACACCGACGAGGGCATCCACGGCCTGGGCGAGGTCGGCATCAGATCGCGGCAGCGGGCGGTCGCGGGGGGCCTGGAGCATCTCGCGGAGCTGATCGTCGGCGAGGATCCGCGGCGGATCGAGCATCTGTGGCAGGTGATGTTCCGGCGGGGCTTCTTTCCCGCCGACCGCTTCCTCGGTGCCGCCATCGCGGCGGTCGACGTGGCCCTGTGGGACATCCGCGGCAAGGCGCTCGGCGTACCGGTCCATGAACTTCTCGGCGGCCGGGTACGTGATCACGTACCGGCCTATGTGCACGTCGGCGACGGCTACCACGACCGCGAGTGGTTCCTGGACCGCTGCCGCGAGTTGGTCGCCGAGGGCTGGCGCCATCTGCGGTTCGCCTCGCCGCACGACGCGGACGGCACCCTCGATGCCCGCCGTTGCCTGCGGGACTCGGTGGAACTCTTCCACCAAGTGCGGGACATGGTCGGCCACGAGGTGGAACTGATCCTCGATGTCCACACGCGCCTGGATCCGCCGGAGGCGCTGACGCTGTGCCGGGAGATCGAGGCTGCCCGCCCGTACTTCGTCGAGGACCCGTTGCGCTGCGAGAACCCGGACAGCTATCGGATGCTGCGGGCGCGTACCGGCGTCCCGCTGGCTGCAGGCGAACAGTACGGCTCCAAATGGGAGTTCAGGACGTTGATCGAGGACGACCTGATCGACTACGCGCGCGTGGACATCGGGGTGGCCGCGGGCCTGACCGAGGCGAAGAAGATCGCGGCGATGGCGGAGACCCATCACATCAAGCTGGCCACCCACAATCCGCTCGGGCCGGTGACCGCCGCCTCGTCGCTCCAGCTCAATCTGGCGTGCCCGAATGTGGCGGTCCAGGAGCATCAGACCGATCCGGATCCGGAGATCGCCGCACTGTTCACCGCGCGGCCGACGATCGTCCCGGGGCGGGTGGAGGTGAGCGAACTTCCGGGTATCGGCGTCGACATCGACCGGGAGGCCGCACGCCGCTACCAGGCCACCGCGGCCGAGCGGCCTCATCTGCGCGCGGCGGACGGGGCGTTCACGAACTGGTGACCAGCCACGCCCGGACTTCGAGTACGCAATCCACTGCAGGAAGTGAGGCGAATTCCATCGTGTCGTTCACCGCAGCCACGAGGAGACCGACCCGGCTGGTCCTTGCCGGTCTGGCGATCACGGGCGTACTGGCCGGCGCGACGGCGACGCCGGCCAGCAGCCTGGAAGGCGCGCAGATCCAGGTGACGGCCCTGTCGTCACGGCCCGGCACGGTGTCGGGCGACGACGCCCTGATACGCGTCGAGGTGCCCGCGTCGACACCGGCCGGCACGGTACGGGTCGAGGTGGGGGGCCGGGATGTCACCTCAGGCTTCCGGCCCTCCGGCAACAACGCGCTGACCGGCCTGGTCGAGGACCTGTCCCGGGGTGACAACCTCCTCACCGCGAGCGCCCCGGGAGCGGAATCCGGTCAACTGACCCTGAAGAACCACCCGGTCACCGGCCCGGTCTTCTCCGGACCGCATGAGCAGCCGTTCGTCTGTGACACCGCCGAGTTCAAGACGATCACTGGCGTCACCCTCGGGCCGCCGCTCGACCAGGACTGCTCGATCAAGACCCGCGTCGACTACATGTACCGCACCACGGCCGGCACGTTCGTCCCCCTGCCGGACCCGGCCGTGCGCCCCGCCGACCTCGCGACCGCCACGACGAGTACCGGCGAGAAGGTCCCGTACATCGTCCGCGTCGAGACCGGCACCATCAACCGCGCCATCTACGAGACGGCCGTACTGCACGATCCGCAGTCCCCCGCCCCCGACCCGCTGCAGCGCGGTCCCGGCTGGAACGGGCGCCTGGTGTACGGCTTCGGTGGGGGCTGTTCGGGCGGCTGGTACATCCAGGGGCGCAACACCGTCGGCATCATGAACGACGCGTATCTGAGCAAGGGGTACGGCGTCGCCTCGTCCTCCCTCAACGTCTTCGGCAACAACTGCAACGACGTCCTGGCCGCCGAGACCATGAGCATGGTCAAGGAACACTTCGTGGAGACGTACGGCGAACCGGCCTTCACCATCGGCAACGGCTGCTCCGGCGGCTCGTACCAGACCCATCAGATCGCCGACAACTACCCGGGGCTGCTCGACGGCATCCTCTCCGGCTGCAGCTTCCCCGACGTAGGCTTCGGGACGGTCCAGACACTCAGCGACGCACAGCTCCTGAACCACTACTTCACTCAGGTCGCGCCCGACGCGTTCACCCAGGAGCAGCAGCGGGCGGTGTCCGGGTTCGGGAAGTGGGAGAGCATCGGCAGCCTGGCCAGGGCGGCCGGACGGATCGACCCGACGGTGTACTGCCCGGCCCAGCTGCCCGCGGCACAGCGTTACGACCCCGCGGCCAACCCGGGCGGTGCGCGCTGTGACGTCTACAGCCACACCGTGAACGTGTACGGCAAGGACCCGGAGACCGGGAAGGCGCGCAGGCCCCTGGACAACACGGGGATCCAGTACGGGCTCCAGGCCCTGAACGACGGAAACATCGACGTGGACCAGTTCATCGACCTGAACCGGCGTATCGGCGGACTCGACTCCGACGCCGAGCCAGTCGCTTCGCGTACTGCCGCCGATCTCGCGGCGGTGCGGCTCGCCTATCGCACGGGCCGTCTCCTCAACGGCGGTGGCGGGCTCGCGAACGTGCCGATCATCGACTACCGCGACTACGTGGACGACGCGGCGACCGGTGACATGCACATGCGTTTCCACTCGTTCTCCACCCGGGCACGGCTGGACAAGGCCAACGGCACCCACGCCAACCAGGTCATGCTGACCCGCGCCGGCGGGCACGGGTTCACGCTCGCCGGGATGGTGTCCGACATGGACCGGTGGCTGACCGCCACCAAGGGGGACGCAGGGGACGGCGCCCCGATCGACAAGATCGTCCGGAATCGGCCGGCGGGGCTCACGGATGCCTGCTGGACGCGTGGCATCGGCGCGCAGAAGATCGAGGAGCCGCAGGTGGAGGGCATCGGCAATACGGCGTGCAACACGCTCTACCCGGTGTGGACCTCGCCTCGGATGGTCGCCGGGGCCGATGTGGCCAACGACATCGTGAAGTGCCGTAAGCGGCCCGTGACCCCAGAGGACTACAAAGTGCCGGTGACTGACGGGCAGTTGAGCGCGCTGAAGGTGATCTTCCCGTACGGCGTCTGCGACTGGTCCGTTCCCGGGGCGGGGCAACAGGGGCTTGCCGGGACATGGCTCTCCTTCGGCCCGGGCTGACCGGAACCGACAGGGGCAGGCATTCGCGGGTCGCGCACCGGCACGGGTGTCACGAGGAAGTCTTCGGAGAACATAACCGTGCCGGAAGGAATGCATGAGGCCCATCCGCCGCTCACCGCCGCACAGATCCGCATCCCCCCTCTTGTGGAGGGCAGCAACGACGCCGAGATCGCGGCCTCGCTGAGGCTGTCCCGGCAGACGGTCGACCACCTCCTGCCAATCCTGGTACGCCGCGCCCTAATTCGGCCGCCACGGGGTGGGTGGACGGCTCCGATGCCGCGAAAGGTGCTCACAGAAGATCGAGAGATGCGCAAAGATGATTCAAAGTACCCTTGACCCGACAACTTTGAGCAAATAGCGTCTGGGCGTTCCAGTTTTAGGGCAGCGTCCCCCGCGGCACGGACAGTTCGGCCCCATGGCTCCTCCCGCGCGGTGAGGCTGCGCCCCCCACCCCAGGAAGGCTCCGCGTGCGCAGACGTTCCCTCCTCACAGCGGCTGCCGCCACGACGCTCACGGCGGCCCCGCTCGCGTCCGGCTGCAGTTCCTCCTCGTCACCCTCACCCTCCTCGGGCGACGGCTCCCGGCGCGGCCATCTCACCTACGGCGTCTGGGACGTCTACCAGGTGCCGGCCATGAACCGGGCAGCGCGGGAGTTCGAGCGCACGTGGCCGGGCGTCACCGTCGATGTGCAGCTCACCCCCAACGGGACGTACTGGACCAAACTGCGCACCGCGTGCACCGGCGGCGCCGCACCGGACGTCTTCTGGATGAACGGGCCCAACTTCGGCCTCTACGCCGATGCCGGGCAGCTTCTCCCGCTGGAGACCGAGGGGTCCGACGCCGTGCTGCGCCCCGCCGACTTCCCGGCCGACCTGGTCTCCCTCTACCGCTGGAAGGGCACCCAGTACGGCGCCCCCAAGGACTTCGACACGGTCGCGTTGTGGTTCAACAAGGAGATCTTCGACCGGGCCAAGGCCGACTACCCGGACGCCTCCTGGACCTGGCAGGACCTGATCGCCACCGCCCAACGGCTCACCGACCGCAAGCGCGGGATCTACGGCGTCGGGGCCCCGGTCCGCGCACAGGAGAACTACTACAACTCGATACCCCAGGCCGGCGGCTGGGTCATCTCCCAGGACAAGGAGCACTCCGGCTACTCCGACGACCGCACGCGGGAGGGGCTGCAGCTGTGGATCGACCTGATCCACCGCTACCGCGCCGCCCCGTCCCTGCAGCAGATGACCGACACCGACCCCACCCAGATGTTCCAGTCAGGAACGCTGGCCATGACCTACGAGGCGTCCTACAACGCGGCGACGTTCTACGCCGACCCCGAGCTGCGGGCCAAGGTGGACGTCGCGCCGATGCCCAAGGGCCGCCGCCGTGCCACCGTCCTGCACGGCCTGGCCAACGTCGTCTACGCCCGGACCCCGCAGCCCGAACTGGCCCGGGAGTTCGTGCGGTTCCTCGGCGGGGAGCGTGCCTCACTGCTCCAGGGCAAGTACGGCACCGCCATCCCGGCCCGCAACGGCACCGCGAAGCCGTGGGCGGCCGGAATGCCGCGCTTCGACCTCCAGGTGCACCTGGACGCGCTCGACTACGCGGTGCCCTTCCCCGGCTCCGCCAACAGTGCCGCCTGGCAGCACAAGGAACAGAGGTGGCTCGCCAAGGCGTGGAGCGGCGACGCGAGCCTCAAGGGCGCCACCGGCTCCCTGACCGATGCGATGAACCAGCTGCTCGCCCAGGAGAGGAAGGGCCGGTCCTGATGAGCCTCGATGTGCGTACGCGGTCCGCCGTACCGGCGCAGCGCTCCGGGCCGGACGTCCTGGACCAGCGGGAGCTGCGCCGGCGCGAGCGCCGCTTCAGGAACCGGGACAAGTGGTGGGGCTACGTCCTGATCGCCCCGGCCGGCCTCGGCCTCGCGGTCTTCTACCTGTGGCCCGTGGTGCAGACGCTCTACTACAGCTTCACCGAGTGGGGCGCCTTCGGCGGCACCACCTGGATCGGCCTGTCCAACTACCGCACGCTGGTGGGCGACCCGGAGTTCTGGGACTCGCTGGGCAACACGGGCGTCTACACCGGGCTGGTACTGCTCGGCATCCCGCTGTCGATGGCGCTCGCCGTGCTGCTCAACATCAAGGGCCTGCGCGGCACCGGCGTGTACCGCACGCTGTACTTCCTGCCCGTGGTCACGATGCCCGCCGCCGTCGCGGTGGTCTGGCGCTGGCTCTACAACGGCGACGCCGGCATCCTCAACCACGCACTGTCCTCGATCGGCATCGACGGCACCTACTGGGTGTCCGACCCGCACACCATCCGCTTCGCGGTAGCGATCGTCGGCGTGTGGATGACCGTCGGCTACAACATGATCCTGCTGCTCGCCGGCCTCCAGAGCATCCCCGGCGACTACTACGAGGCGGCGGCTCTCGACGGCGCGGGACGGGTGCGGCAGTTCTTCTCGGTCACCCTGCCACTGCTGAGCCCCACCCTGTTCTTCACCACCGTGCTCTCGATCATCCAGTCCCTGCAGGTCTTCGACCTGGTGTACCTGATCATCGGCGCCAATACGACGAACTCGCTCCAGAACCCCGCCTACGGCGAGGGCCAGACCGTCGTGATGCTCTTCTTCCAGAAGGCGTTCTTCGACAACCAGCGCGGCTACGGCGCGGCCATCGTCTGCGTGCTGTTCGTCCTGATCATGGCGCTGACCACCGTCCAGTTCCGGTTGCAGAAGAGGTGGGTCCACTATGCGTGAGGCGACTGTGCGTGACGCTGCGCGTAAGCCGACGCGGCGGGCGAGCCGCGAAGGCAGGATGTGGCCCGCCCACGTTCTGCTCACCCTCGGCGCGGTCATCACCGTGTTCCCCCTGGTGTGGGAGCTGCTCACCTCCTTCAAGAGCTTCGGTGAGTCCGTGCAGGTGCCGCCGACGATCCTGCCCGCGCACTGGGACTGGTCGAATTACAGCAAGGTCTTCGACGGGATCCCCTTCGGCCGGCAGTCCATCAACACCGTCGTGATGGCGCTGCTGCGCACCGCGGCCCAGCTGCTGCTCTGCTCGATGGCGGCCTACGCCTTCGCCCGGATCCGCTTCCCCGGGCGCGGGGCGATCTTCCTGGCCTTCCTCGCCGTGCTGATGGTGCCCGGACAGCTCTTCCTGCTCCCGCAGTACCAGATCATGCAGAACCTCGGCTGGCTGGACTCCATGCAGGCCCTCGTGGTGCCCGGCATGTTCTCCGCCTTCGGCACCTTCCTGCTGCGCCAGTTCTTCATGGGACTGCCGGAGGAACTGGAGGAGGCGGCACGCCTGGACGGCGCCAATCCGTTCACCGTCTTCTGGCGCATCGCCCTGCCGCTGGCCCGCCCCGGGCTGCTGGCGCTGGGCATCCTCACGTTCCTGTGGTCCTGGAACGACCTGATGTGGCCGCTGATCGTGAACACCGACCCGGCCAAGATGCCGTTGTCGGCCGGCCTGGCCTCGCTCCAGGGCGCCCACCTGACCGAGTACCCGGTACTGATGGCCGGCTCCCTCCTGGCGACTCTCCCGGTGATCGTCGTGTTCGTCGCGATGCAGCGCCAGTTCATCCAGGGCATCGCCTTCTCCGGCATGAAGGGCTGAGAACGCCTGACCGACACGTCCATCCGTACCGAGGGCCGGCTGGAGAACTCCCCCTGTGCGGCAACGGGCGGCGCAGGGGGAGGGACCACGGGGCCAGCTCAGCGGTTCACCGGCCGGGTGTCGGTGTCGAGGCCCCAGCTGCCGAGCAGCCGCATCGACTCCTCGGAGGCCGAACCGGGCGCGGCATGGAAGGTGACCAGCAACATGTCCTGGTCGGCCGGCAGCTTCAGCGTCTCGTAGGACAGGGTGAGGTCGCCCACCAGTGGATGGTGCAGCCGCTTCGTGCCGTACCCCTTCTCCTGGACCGTGTGCGCGGCCCACAGGGTCCTGAACTCCTCACTCTTCACCGAGAGTTCTCCCACCAGAGCCGAGAGCAGCGGATCGTCGGGCCAGCAGCCCGCGCACAGCCGCAGCGCGCTCACCAGCTCGACGGCCTTGCACTCCCAGTCCACGTACAGATCTCGCGAGTTCGGGTCGAGGAACACGATCCGGGCCATGTTCCGCTCCTCGGGCGGCAGCGTCGTCTCGTCACCGAGCAACGCCCGCGCCATCCGGTTCGACGCCAGGATCTCCATCCGCCGCCCCAGCACGTACGCGGGCACGCTGTCCATGGCATCGATCAGGTACTGGAGCTCCGCCCGCAGCCGCTGCGGGCGGGCGGCGGCGGCACGCTTCTTCTTCGTCTTCGGGTTCGCCAGGTGCGTGAGGTGAGCATGCTCGGTGTCCGACAGCCGCAGCGCACGGGCGATCGCGTCCAGCACCTCACCGGAGACGTTCCCGCTGTTCCCCTGTTCCAGGCGTGTGTAGTAGGCCACGGACACCCCGGCGAGCTGTGCCAGCTCCTCGCGCCGCAGCCCCGGTACCCGCCGGGCCCGTCCCACATCGGGCAGACCCACGTCCTCGGGCTTGAGCCGGGCCCGCCGGATACGGAGGAATTCACTGAGTTCGGCGCGCTGGTCCATGTCTTCCAGTATCCGGGTACGGCGTGGTGCCCACCGTGACCCTGCCAGTAGTACGCACAGCAGACGTAGGCACAGCGGGGACCTGGGCGTTTGTCGGGGAATGAGGCACAGTTGAACGACCACCCCACCTTTGAGGAGATCATTCCCGGATGACTGTCACCACCGTCGCCGCATACGCCGCCCCCACCCCCAAGGCCCCGCTGGAGCGCACGACCGTGCCGCGCCGCCCGGTCGGCGAGCACGACGTCCTGATCGACATCAAGTACGCAGGGATCTGCCACTCGGACATCCACCAGGCCCGTAACGGCTGGGGCGAGGGCATCTTCCCGATGGTTCCCGGCCACGAGATCGCAGGCGTGGTCGCCGAGGTCGGTCCGGGCGTGACGAGGTTCGCCGTCGGCGACCGGGTCGGCGTCGGCTGCATGGTCGACTCGTGCCGCGAGTGCGAGAACTGCAAGGCCGGCCTTGAGCAGTACTGCTCCGAGGGCAACGTCGGCACGTACAACGCCATCGGCAAGGACGGCGAGCCCACCTACGGCGGGTACTCCACCCACGTGGTGGTCGACGAGAACTACACCCTGCGCATACCCGAGGGCATCGCCCTCGACGAGGCCGCTCCGCTGCTCTGCGCCGGCATCACCACGTACTCCCCGCTCGCCCACTGGAACGCCGGTCCCGGCAAGAAGGTCGCGATCGTCGGCCTCGGCGGTCTCGGGCACATGGGCGTCAAGATCGCGCACGCGCTCGGCGCCGAGGTGACCGTGCTCAGCCAGACGCTGCGCAAGGAGGCCGACGGGCTGAAGCTGGGCGCGGACCACTACTTCGCGACCAGCGACCCGAAGACGTTCGAGCAGCTCAAGGGCTCGTTCGACCTGATCATCTCCACGGTCTCGGCGCCGCTGCCGCTGGACACGTACCTCGCGCTCCTCAAGACGGACGGCGCGATGGTCAACGTGGGGGCGCCGGAGGAGCCGGTCTCGCTGAACCTGTTCTCCGTCATCGGAGGCCGGAAGACCCTTGCGGGCTCCGGCATCGGCGGCATCCGTGAGACGCAGGAGATGCTCGACTTCTGCGCGCGGCACTCCCTCGGCGCCGAGATCGAACTGATCCGCGCGGACCAGATCAACGAGGCGTACGAGCGAGTGCTCGCCAGCGACGTGCGCTACCGCTTCGTGATCGACACCGCCACCATCTGACGTCCGTACCCCGGCCGGAAGCATCCGGTTCATCGCCGCCGACGGGGCCGACACCACGGTCCAGGTCCGTCGGGCGGACCGCTCCGAGAGCCGCGACGTGAAGGCCGCGGAGCAGATCGAGGTCGCCTGCAGCGACGGCACCCTGCACATCGCGGCTCTTGGAGCGAAGAACCGGCTACTCGGCAACTCCGGATCCATCGAGGTCACCATCCAGCTCCCCCATACGTGACCGTCGTACGGGCTCGCGAGCAGTGGATCGAGCAACATCCGGCGGCGATCTGACTGGGCAGATCGCCGCCGGACAACAGGCCCACCAGGTCTGCCGACGCCAGTTGCTGTCGGCGAGCAGGAGCCATGCCAACTGGGCGAACCTGCAGTTCAGGCACCCTTCTCGGCAGGTTCAAGAATCGCGACGCGTTCGACATGACGGGTCATCGGAAACACATCCGATTCGGGGACGAGGTTCGGATTGCCGGTCTCGACGACCTCCCATGCGCTCCCCGTGACACTCCGCCTCGGCGCTCAGCTTGTCGCGACCTGCCCCTCGGCGGTTGGCGGGGCTTGCGTGCGGTCGCGTGGGTTCATCCGGCCGCCTGTGTATGGGTTGCACGCTGCGGGGCCTGCTCATGCAGGCCACGTGCCACCAAAATGGCCGGCTCCGCAGAAACCCGCCCGATCCGCCCCGAATGCCGAAGTTCAACGCTGCGTAGTCAGCACCAAGTCAGCACGGGACAGGTGATCATCAGAGGTGCTGACATGCGGTTTCAGGTCAGCACCGAACCAGCACGGGAGTCAGCGCCGGAGCAATGCACCACGCCTCATAGCGCAATCCTGACAGGCCCCTGCCGGACTTCAATACGGTGCTCAGAACAGTCTCGACGTGCCTGTCGTAGTGGCCCCACGCACACCCGGCCCGAGAACTATGGTGTCCCGCAACATGTGCCTCTGACCTGCCCATTCCTACGGTGTGGCGACACGGAACCGTCCCCGCCAACCGTCCGGAAGTGGTACCCATGGCCGCCCCCGCATCCGCTCCCCCACCCGCCTCCAACCTCCGCCGCATCGTCGCCGCCAGCCTCATCGGCACGACCATCGAGTGGTACGACTTCTTCCTGTACGGATCCGCGGCCGCCCTGGTCTTCAACAAGCTGTTCTTCCCGGAGTCCGAGCCGCTGGTCGGAACCCTCCTGTCCTTCCTCACGTACGCGGTCGGCTTCGCCGCTCGGCCGATCGGCGCGCTGGTCTTCGGGCACTACGGCGACCGGCTCGGACGCAAGAAGCTGCTGGTGCTCAGCCTGTTGATGATGGGCGGGGCCACGTTCGCGATCGGACTGCTGCCGACACACGCCACCGTGGGCGTCGCCGCTCCGGTCCTGCTCACCGTGCTCCGGCTGGTGCAGGGTTTCGCCCTCGGCGGTGAGTGGGGCGGGGCCGTGCTGCTGGTGTCGGAGCACGGGGATGCGAAGCGACGCGGGTTCTGGGCCTCGTGGCCGCAGACCGGTGCGCCGGCCGGGCAGTTGCTCGCCACCGGGGTGCTCTCCGCGCTCACCGCGCTCATGTCGGACGCGTCCTTCGAGGCCTGGGGCTGGCGCATTCCGTTCCTGCTCTCCGGAGTGCTGGTGATCATCGGTTTGTGGATTCGTCTGTCTGTCGATGAATCGCCGTTGTTCAAGGCCGCGCTGGTCCAGGCCGAGGAGCGCAGGGCCGCCTCCGGGGCGGCGGAGAAGATGCCGGTCGTGGCCGTGCTGCGACACCACTGGCGTGACGTACTCATCGCCATGGGCGCCAGGATGGCGGAGAACATCAGCTACTACGTCATCACGGCGTTCATCCTCGTCTACGCCACGACGGCGGCCGATCTGAGCAAGCAGACCGCACTCAACGCCGTTCTCATCGCGTCGGCGATCCACTTCGCCGTCATCCCGCTGTGGGGTGCGCTGTCGGACCGGGTGGGGCGCAGGCCGGTCTACCTGGTCGGCGCGGTCGGGGTGGGGCTCTGGATGTTCCCGTTCTTCGCGCTGATCGACAGCCGGAGCTTCTGGAGCCTGCTCCTCGCCGTCACCGTCGGACTGTTCTTCCACGGGGCGATGTACGCGCCGCAGGCGGCGTTCTTCTCGGAGCTGTTCGCGACCCGGATGCGGTACTCGGGCGCGTCGATCGGCGCACAGTTCTCGTCCGTCGCGGCCGGTGCCCCGGCGCCGCTCATCGCCACCGCACTGCTCGCCGACTACGACAGTTCGACGCCGATCGCGCTGTACGTGATCGCCGCCGCGCTCATCACCGTGCTGGCCGTGGTCTGTGCCAAGGAGACGCGGCACCGGGACCTGGCGGACGTCGATCCGGACGGCGGGCAGGACACGCCCTCGGAACAGCCGGAGAATGCCGTACGCACCGGCAAGTAGCGTCTGATCCGCAGCGGTCGAGGGGGGCCGGGTGGCCGCGCGGCCACCCGGCCTCCCTCCCTCACGCCTGCGGGGTGGTGGCCTCGAACCAGGTGGGACCGTCGGTCATCGACTGCTTGATCCGCAGCAGCGCGAACTCGGGCAGCGGCGGCAGCGCGTCGATGTGGAACCAGCCCACCTCGAGCGACTCGTCGTCGTTGACCCGGGCCGTGCCGCCGGTGGCGCGGCAGCGGAAGGTGACGTCCAGGTACTGGCAGCGGTCGCCGTTCTCGTACTGCATGGCCGGCAGGGCCTGTGTGAGCACCACCCGCTCCGCCACGCAGTGCACGGCCGTCTCCTCGTACACCTCGCGCTCCGCCGTTGTCGCGGGCTGCTCCCCGGGCTCGGAGATGCCTCCGATCACCGACCACTTGCCGGTGTCGGCCCGTCGTCCGAGCAGCACTCTGCCCTCGTCGTCGAAGACGACGGCGGTGACGCCGGGCAGCAGGAGCAACTGGTGACCCGCCGTGGCGCGGATCTCGCGGATGAAGTCAGGAGTGGCCATGCGACGACCCTACGTGGCGCGCCGGCCGGTTCAGCGGGCGCGTCGTGCGCGCACCGCCCGCGTCGTCACCCAGCCGAGGCCGATCACCGCGAGCAGGGCCAGCACGCCCTCGGGCAGCGGGCCCATCCTGGTCGCCGGGGTCAGTGAGGAGCGCAGCGGCACCTCGTCCACCAGGGCGTCCGGCGTGAACATCTTCGTCTTCTGGACGACGGTGCCGTCCGGGCGGATCACCGCGCTGACACCGCTGGTGACGGGGACGACCACGGAACGGCTGTGCTCGACCGCGCGCACCCGGGACATGGCGAGCTGCTGGTAGGTCATCTCGCTGCGGCCGAAGGTGGCGTTGTTGCTCGGGACGGCGATCAGCTGGGCGCCGTGCTCGACCGTGTCGCGTACGGCGTCGTCGAACGCGGCCTCGTAGCAGGTGACCAGCCCGACGTAGGTGCCCGCCAGGTCGAAGACGCCGACCTTCTTGCCCGGTCCGAAGTCACGCTGCACCCGGTCGACGTCCGAGCTGAAGATGCGTACGAAGGAACGCATCGGCATGTACTCGCCGAACGGCTGGATGTGCCGCTTGTCGTACGTGGCCATGGGCCCCTTGTCCGGGTCCCACTGGATGAGGGTGTTGCGCAGGTTGCCGGTGTCGGGTTCGACGACCGCCCCGACCACGGTCGGCACTCCGATCGCCTTCACCGCGTCGTCGATGACGATCCTCGCGTCGGCGTTGCGGTAGGGGTCGAGGTCGGAGGAGTTCTCCGGCCACAGGACGAAGTCGGGCTGTGGGACCTTGCCCGCCTTCACGTCCCTGGCGAGCTGCTCCGTGCGGTTGGCGTGGTTGTCCAGGACGGCGCGGCGCTGGGAGTTGAAGTCGAGACCGAGCCGCGGCACGTTGCCCTGGATCGCGGCGACGGTCGCCGTGCCGTCCTCGGCGGCGTCGTCCACCAGGGGCAGCGACGCGAAGGCCGCGGCGACGGGTACCAGGACGGCCGCGGCGGTCGCGGCGGCGGCGAGCCGGGGCAGCTCGCCCGTGGCGCGGTGGATACGGAAGCGGCGGACCGCCTCGAAGAGGCCGAAGCCGCACAGCACCACGGCGAAGGAGAGGAGCGGAGTGCCGCCCAGCGCCGCGAGCGGCAGGAACACGCTGTCCGCCTGCCCGAAGGCGATCTTGCCCCAGGGGAAGCCGCCGAACGGCACCCGGGCCCGCAGCGCCTCGTCGAGCGTCCAGACCGCGGCCGCCCAGAGCGGCCAGGCGGCGAGCCGGGACACGGCGGAGATGCCGATGCAGCCGACCGCGATGAACAGCGCCTCGGCTGCGGCGAGGGCCAGCCACGGCACCGGGCCGACCTCTTCGCCCGTCCAGTGCAGCAGCGGCAGCATGAAGCCGAGCCCGGCGAGCAGACCGAGGCCGAACGCGGCGCGGAACCGGCGCTCGAACAGCACCCAGCCGAGCAGGGCGAACCCGGGCAGAACCAGCCACCACAGCGGTCGCGGCGGGAAGCTCGCGTACAGCAGCACGCCGGAGAGCACCGCGGCAGCGGGCCGTACGAGGCGCGGCAGCAGGCGGCGGGCCCGGGGGACGGAGTCAGGCATCTGCGGGTCGCCGACCTGGGCGATGGTGGTGCTCACCCGGCGGAGTCTACGGTGGCGGGCCGGGCCCCGGGGAGTCCCGCCCCGGTAACGGAATCCAAGCCGCCGGATCGTTTCTTCGCATCTTCTGCGCATATGAGCGCCGCGGCCGTTAACCTGTGCGCCAGTCCCCCGCCGACCGGCCGTATCCGGCCCTCGCGGACGGGACGGTCACAGGCCGGGGGGCGCACGTGATGGCTGCACCAGCAAGGCGGGGCCCCGAGGCCGGCAACGCGTCGGACGTCGCCGGGGCGCTGATTCTCGCCGCCTGCGCGACCTGGTCGCTGATCAGCGCGGCCGGGCGCGAGACCCGTCCCGAAGGGGTACTGCTCGCGCTGCTCGCCGTTGCGGCGGGTTTCGCCTGCGGGCGCATCTGCGGAACGCTGCTGCCGGTGGCCGCCGCGACCGTCGCCGCGCTGGCGGCGCTCGTCATGGCCCTCGTGTGGCGCCACGGCATGCCCGGCGCGACGGCCGCCGTGGACACCGCTCCCGGGCACACCGGCGCGGCAGCCGCGCTGCTGGTCCTGGCGGCCGGAGCGGCCTGCTGCGCGGCGGCAGCCACCCGGCGGGGATCGCTGCGGTTCACGCTGCGGCTGCTGGCTCTCGGCACGGCCTGCGCCTCGCTCGGGCTCGGATCCTTCGCAGGGTTCGCGGCGGCGACCGCCGTGCTGCTCTGCTCGCTGGCGGCGACCAGGATGCGGAGCCGGCTGATCGGTCTCGCCGGCTTCGCGCTGGCTGCCGGTCTGATGGCCGGCGTCTCGTGGGCGGTGGCCGAGTCCGTGCTGCCCGACGGGCTCTCGGCCTCCTTGGAAGGGCAGCTGACCGGCAACCGGGTGGCGCTGTGGCAGGACGCCGCGCGGCTGGCCGGGGAGCACCCGCTGCTCGGCATCGGACCCGACCGGTTCGCCGAACTGAGCCCCACCGCTCAGCAGACCCTCGGTTCGGACGGCAAGCCGCACTCGGCCGCGCTGCAGCAGGCGGCCGAACAGGGAGTGGTGGGTGTGGTGCTGCTGGCAGCCGCGTTCGGCTGGCTCCTGTACGTACTGTGGCGCTCGCCCCGCAGCACCGCGATCGCCCTGACCGCCGGGGCGGCGCTCACCGCACTGGCGGCGCTGGCGAACGTCGGCAACGCGCTGAGCTTCACTCCGGTGACGGCGGGGGCGGGGCTGCTCGCCGGGCTGGCGTCGGCCAGGCGGCCGATCGGGGCGAGCGGACCCGCGGGCGGCGGTACGCGGCAGTCTGCACGCGGTGTTGACGGCGTGCCCGGACACGAGCCGCGGGCCGACCGGGCCGGGCTGTGAACGGGGGACCTGATGGGGCCGGGGGCCGAGCAGGCCGGACCCGGATGTGGATCAGGCCCCGGCCGTTGCGCCGGTGGACGGCAGGTGCAGGCGGTCGCGGATGAACCGGACGCCCGCCTCCGCGTCGTCGACCGTGACCGTGAAGGTCCTGCCGTCGCCGAGCCTGAGCACCAGGCCCTCGCCCCGGCGCACGACCACGGCCGTGCCCTGCTCGGGGCGCCAGCGGTAGCCCCAGCCGCCCCACTGGCGCGGGGTGACCTGGGGGGCGAAATCGGCGCCCACCACATGCGTGAGCAGGATCCGGCGGCGCGGCAGGCCCATGTGGCCGCAGCGCACTTCGAGGGCGTCACCGTCGACGCGTACCGCCACGTTCACGAAGGCGAGGGTGCCGAACAGCATGAGCAGTCCGGCCGCCATGCAGCCGATCACCGACATCAGCAGAGGGGCGATGCCCGAGGTCCAGGTGGAGCTGACGGCCAGCTGGATGCCGAGCGCCAGGCAGGCGGCACCGGCGGCTGCGAGCACCCACTGGGTCCGGTTGGTGGCCCGGCCGGTCCAGACCGCGGTGTGGGTGTCGGCGCCGGTTCGCGCCGGGTTTCGGGGGTGGTCCTCCATGCCGAGCAGCGTACTGAAGAATGCGCTCGGGGGGGACGGGTCCAACGGCACCTGTCGGCCGCCGGGCGGTCAGCGGGCGGAGCTGACGGCGGCGAGCCCGCGCCCTTCCCGGTAGGCCAGAGCGGCTTCCGGCAGCTCGGAGAGGTGCCCGGCGAGGAGCACGGTGACTCCGGCGGCGGGTTCGGCCGACGGAGCGGGCTCGGCCCCGATCCGGCGCAGGGCCTGGGCGGCGACGGCGCCGGCGGAACCGTGCAGGACGACCGGCGGGCGGCCGGGCTGCTGGACGGCGCCGCGGATGCGTTCGGCGACCAGCTCGTAGTGGGTGCAGCCCAGCACGACGGCCTGCACGTCGGGCGGGGTGAGCGCGGCGGCGGCGGCCAGGGCCTTGTCGATGCCGGCCTCGTCCGCGTACTCCACGGCGTCGGCCAGGCCGGGGCAGGGCACCTCGGTGACGGCCGCGGACCCGCCGAAGTCGCGGATCAGTCCGCGCTGGTACGGGCTGCCGGTGGTGAGGGGGGTGGCCCAGATCGCGACCGGGCCGCCGGCCGCGGCGGCCGGCTTGATCGCGGGGACGGTGCCGATGACCGGCAGCGCGGGCTCCAGCTCGGCCCGGAGCGCGGCCAGGGCGTGCACGGAGGCCGTGTTGCAGGCGACGATCAGTGCGTCGGGCCGGTGGTCCGCGGCGGCCCGGGCGACGGCCAGGGCGCGTGCCGTGACGTCTTCGGGCGTACGGGGGCCCCAGGGCATGCTGGCGGGGTCCGACGAGAGCACCAGATCGGCGTCCGGCCTCAGACGGCGTACTGCCGCGGCGGCGGCCAGCAGGCCGATTCCGGAGTCCATGAGCGCGATCTTCACCCGGTCACCATAGTCGACCGCCCTTGCGGTCCCTGCTCAGTGGGGCAGACTTCGGCCAATGAGCGCCGTTGCCTGGATCGCCGTGGGTTCCCTTGTCGCGTGGGTATGGCTACTGCTGGGGCAGGGGTTCTTCTGGCGGACCGACCAGCGGCTGCCGAGCCGCGCGGACCCGGTGCACTGGCCCTCGGTCGCCGTCGTCGTGCCCGCGCGTGACGAGGCCGACATGCTCCCGGTGAGCCTGCCGTCGCTGATGGCGCAGGACTATCCGGGCCACGCCGAGATCTTCCTGGTGGACGACTGCAGCAAGGACGGCACGGGTGATCTCGCCCGTCAGCTGTCCGTACGGTGCGCGGGGCTGCCGGTCACCGTGGTGTCCCCGGGGGAGCCCGAGCCCGGCTGGACGGGCAAGCTCTGGGCCGTCCGGCACGGGATCGCGCTGGCCCGGTCCCGGGATCCCGAGTACCTGCTGCTCACGGACGCCGACATCGCGCACGAGCCGGACAGCCTGCGGGAACTGGTGGCGGCCGCCGGGTCGGGCGGCTTCGATCTGGTCTCACAGATGGCGCGGCTGCGGGTGGAGAGCGTCTGGGAGCGGCTGGTCGTGCCGGCCTTCGTCTACTTCTTCTCGCAGCTCTATCCGTTCCGGTGGGTGAACCGGGCGGGGACCCGGACAGCGGCCGCGGCGGGCGGCTGTGTGCTGCTGCGGACCGAGGCCGCGGTACGGGCGGGGGTGCCGGAGTCGATCCGGCACGCGGTGATCGACGACGTGTCCCTGGCGCGGGCGGTGCAGCGCAGCGGCGGGCGGATCTGGCTGGGGCTCGCGGAGCGGGTGGACAGCGTGCGGCCGTATCCGCGCCTGGCCGACCTGTGGCACATGGTCTCGCGGAGCGCGTACGCCCAGCTGCGGCACAATCCGCTGGTGCTGCTCGGTACGGTGCTGGGCCTCGTGGTCATCTACCTGGCACCGCCCGCGACACTCGCCGCGGGGCTGCTGGCCGGCGATCCGCCGGCCGCGTGGGCCGGGGGCGCGGCCTGGGCGGTGATGGCGGGTACGTACATGCCGATGCTGGGGTACTACCGGCAGTCGCTGTGGCTGGCTCCGCTGCTGCCGTTCACCGCGCTGCTGTACCTGCTGATGACGGTCGATTCCGCGGTGCAGCACTACCGCGGCCGCGGTGCGGCCTGGAAGGGGCGTACGTACGCCCGCCCCGAGGCCGCACCGGAGCGGTGACCGTCGGCAGGGCTCACTTGCGGCCGGGTGTCCAGTTCATGCCCCAGCCGTACGCCTGGTCGATGGTGCGCTGCGGGCTCACTCCGCGCTGCGGCACCAGATAGCGGGCCTCGCGCTGCACGGTGAGGTCGGACCCGGTGTTGGTGATGAGCGCGAGCGCGCAGACGGTCGAGGGGACGGTGCATTCGTCGAGCGAGAAGTCGATCGCCGCGCCGTGCTGCGGCTGGAGGGTGACGGTCGCATGCAGATCGGCGAAACTCCGGGCCCCCTCGTAGATGGTGACGAAGATCAGGAGCCGGCGGATCCTGGCCTTCTGGTCGAGGTTGATCGTCAGGTTCTCCCCGGAGGCGACAGCACCCGTCCGGTCGTCGCCGTCGAGCTGGACATACGGCGGCTGCTGAAGAGCGCCGAAGGCGTTTCCGAGCGCCTGCACCACTCCCTTGCGGCCGTCGGTCAGTTCGTAGAGGGCGCAGAGATCAAGATCGAGATCCGCGTGGTGTGCGACGGCCCTGCCGAGTTTGCTGCCCCATCCCTTGAACTGCTTGCGCACTTCCCAGTTGAGATTGACGCGCATGGCTCCCGAAGTGCCGCCCTGTTTCGCGAGCGAGACGGACGGCGCCTCCTTCGTGAGCGTCACCTTGGTGAGGCGGACGGGCTGGGTGACGGGTGGCGCCGGGGGTGCGGGCGGGGCCGGCGGGGCGGCGAGCGTCGGCTGGGGGTACTGGGGCGGAGGCGGCGTGGCGGCAACCCGCGTTGCCGGATGGGGCGGTTGGGGTTGCGGAGGTGCTTGGGGCTGAGGTGCCCGTGCGGGCTGCTGCGGTTCGTCGACGGAGATCCCGAAGTCCGTGGCGAGTCCCGCGAGCCCGGTGCCGTACCCCTGGCCGACCGCCCGGAACTTCCAGGCGCCCTGGCGCCGGTAGAGTTCGCCGAGGATAAAGGCGGTTTCGACCGTGGCGTCGGTGCTGTCGAAGCGTGCCAGTTCCGCGCCGTTCGCCGCGTCCGTGATCCGTACGTAGAGCCCGCTCACGCGCCCGAACGAGCCGCCGTCCGCGGAGGCCGCCAGCACCACGCGGTCGATGGCGGGCTCCACCCGGGCCAGGTCGACGGCGAGCGTGTCGGTGGCCGCACCGGCGGCGGTCCGCTTGCCTTCGTGACGCACCGCCCCGGATGCGTGGGCCGGTTGGTTGTAAAAGACGAAGTCCGCGTCACTGCGGACCTTTCCGGAGCCGAGGACAAGGAGCGCCGAGGCGTCCACGTCCGGGGTCCCGGGGGCGGTGTGCCACCCCAATTCGACGCGCACGGCCTGAGCCGCCACTGGAACATTGGTTCCTTTTAGCATGGTCATGCTCGCCCCCATCGCGAGTCCGGCTGCCGAGACTTTCCCGGTCAACCTAATGCCCGTCCCGTCACGCGGCCCACAGTGGTGCCGGCACGAAGCTGTGGACCCGTCGGTAACCCCTCGTGAACTCGCCTTTTACACGATCACAGCGCTCCTGGGTGCCCTTTTTTCCCAAGTTCGCTCGCATTGGGGATCGCTGTTCACTCACAACACGTAAAACAACCCTCTTATCGGGCTCCCCAATCAGCACATCGTGGGCTTAACTTAGGTGCCATGACCTCCCCCCGCTCCACCTACGGCGGCGGCTACTACGCCGCACCGTCGTTCCCCGACACTCCGATCTACGACTCCCTCGTCGCGGAGCGGGGCACGCCTCAGATCGCACCGATCCGAGTGCCCGCCGCCTATGACACCGGCAACAGCTATCTGCCGGCGCTCCCGTCGGCCCTGCCGGCTCTTCCCGCGGCCCCCTCCCAGCCGAGTCCGTCGTACGGCTACCAGCAGCCGATGGCGCAGCAGGGCTACGCGCCGATGCAGCCGGCGCAGCTGCAGCACGCTCCGGCGCCGTACATCCCGCAGCAGCCCTCCGCGGGCCGCGGCGGCTACCAGTCGCCTCCGCAGCAGCAGCGGCCCGCGCCCGGCACCGGCTACGAGTCGATGCGTCCGGCGTCGCCGCGGCCCGCGCCCGCGCAGTCCCCGTACGAGGACCCGTACAACCGTCCGTACCAGGGCCGGGGCTACTAGGACGCACTGCCCGTACGCAGCGACGGGCCGCCGGGGAGTGGCTGGCAGGATGGAGGCATGCCCTCTCCCGAACTGAGTGCCGTCCACATCCATCCGGTCAAGTCGCTGGCCGCGTGCACGGTCGGCGAGGCCGCCGTCGAGCCATGGGGACTCGATGGCGACCGACGCTGGATGCTGGTCGACACCACGGGCAAGGTGGTCACACAACGTCAGCAGCCCCGCATGGCGCTGATCTCCGCCACCCCAGTGCCGGGTGGCGGGATCACGCTGGCCGCGCCGGGGAGCGCGGCGCTCACCGTGGAGGTCCCGGAGCCCCGGAACACGGTCGCCGTGCAGTTGCACCGCAGCCGCCTCGACGTGGTCGAGGCGGCGCCGGGCGCCCACGCCTGGCTCGGCGCGTACCTCGGCGTGGAGGTCCGGCTGGTCCATCTCGACGCGCCGGACCGGCGCAGGCTCATCGACCCCGCGTACGCGCAGCCCGGTGAGACCGTCAGCCTGGCCGACGGCTTCCCCCTGCTGCTCACCACCCTCGCCTCGCTCGACGCACTGAACTCGCTCATCGCGGACGGCGACCACGCAGGCGAGGGGCCACTGCCGATGGACCGCTTCCGGCCGAATGCCGTCGTGGCCGGCACGACCGCCTGGGCGGAGGACGACTGGACCCGGCTCTCGATCGGCGACGTGACGTTCCGCGTGGTCAAACCCTGTGGCCGCTGCGTCATCACCACGACCGACCAGCACACCGCACACCGGGGCGCCGAACCCCTGCGCACGCTCGCCCGGCACCGCCGGTCCGGCAAGGACCTGCTCTTCGGCCAGAATCTGATCCCGGACACGGCAGGAGTCATCCGGGTCGGGGACCCGGTGCGCGTCCTTGGCTGACAGATCCCGCAGAACCCGGAACTCATGGGCACGCGCGGCGCGTTGAGTGGTGAGGTTGCTCTCTCTTCGTCGCTCCGGCGCGCGGACTGCGCCGTATCGGGTTATGACGGATACGGAAGGGGGTGCAGGACTGTGCGAGCGCTCACGGGAGTCTGGCGTTGGCGGCACAATCCCCTGTGCCGCGCCACGGACAGGCGCGAGGCGTGGGTGGCCCTGGTCGCGTTGCTTCTGCTCGTGCTGGCGGCGCCGGCACTCGGCTGGTACTGCGGGTCGCGCGTCGACGACGCCTTGCAGGATTCGGTGCGGGCCCAGCACGCGGGCCGCCGGCTCACCACGGCCGTCGTGGTGCACCAGGCCGCCCGCCACTTCGTGGCCGACCCCGAGATCTCCACGGGCCGGCAGGCGCAGACCCCGGTGGTGGCCCGCTGGCACGCCCCGGACGGTACGGCGCGCAGCGCCACGGTGACGACCGCGTCGCGCGACACCGCGGTCGGCGCGCGGGTGCGGATCTGGACGGACCGGGCGGGCAACCCCGCGCTGCGCCCGCTGGACGGGCCGACAGCGCACACCCATGCCGCGCTGGCGGGTTTCGGCGCGACGATGCTGTCCGTCCTGATCGTCGAGGGCGGGCGGCGTCTGGTCGTATGGCGCATGGTGCAACGGCGGTACGAACGGCTCGACCGGGCATGGGCCAAGGCCGGTCCGGACTGGGGCAGGACGGGCACCGGCAACTGAAGAGCTGCTGATCGGGTCAACTCCCGCCCTCCGCGCGCGCTACGGTGGACCGGCCCGCCCGTCACTCCTGCAGGCAGGCCTCGGGTGATCACTGCCGCGAGGCCGGTGACACGGGCTTCACACACGCACGAGGTGGGGGCACGACAGCGCCATGGCACAGGGCACGGTCCAGGTGACGCACACCGGCACATCGCGGTGGCGGCGCCGCACAGGCGAATACGCCTCCCTCACCGCGGCTCTGGAAGCGGCGGCGGACGGTGATGTGCTCACCGTCGCGCCGGGCACCTACCGGGAGAATCTGGTCATCGCGCGCGCGGTGACGCTGCGGGGGCCCGAGGGCTCCGTCGGCTCCGTGCGGATCGCCCCCGTCGACGGTGTCCCGCTGACCCTGCGTGCCTCGGCCGTCGTCCAGGACCTGCACGTGGAGGGCCAGGACTCCGCCGCCCCCGCCCTGCTGGTCGAGGAGGGCGCCCCGGACCTCGCGGACCTGCGGATCGTGACCCGCTCGGCCGCCGGCATCGAGGTACGCGGTGCGGCGCGGCCCACCGTGCGCCGCTGCACCGTCGACAATCCGGCCGGGGTCGGCATCGCCGTGCTCGACGGCGCGGGCGGGGTGTTCGAGGAGTGCGAGATCGTCTCGGCCGGGCAGTCCGGTGTCTCGGTTCGCGACGGCGCGCATCCGAGGCTGGAGCGCTGCCGCATCCATCACGCCTCGGGCGCGGGTCTGTCCGTCACCGGCGAGGGCAGCGGCCTGGAGGCGGTCGGCTGCGAGATCTACGAGATCAAGGGCAGCGGGATACAGGTGTCGGCCCGCGCCGCCGCCCATCTCACCGACTGCACCGTGCACCGCACCTCCGCGGACGGCGTCACGTTGGACACCGACGCGGTGCTCACCCTGGCCGACTGCGACATCCACGACATCCCCGAGAACGCGGTGGACCTGCGGTCGCGCTCGGTCCTCACGCTGACGCGTTCGACGGTGCGCCGGTTCGGCCGCAACGGGCTCTCCGTCTGGGACCCCGGCACCCGGGTCGACGCCAATCAGTGCGAGATCCACGACAGCACCGGCGACTACCCCGCGGTCTGGGTCAGCGACGGGGCGACCGTGATACTGGACGCGTGCCGCGTCCACGACGTGCCGGACGCCCTCTTCGTCCTCGACCGGGGCTCGCGCGCCGATGTCGTGGACAGCGACCTGTCCCAGGTCCGCAACACCGCTGTGTCGGTCAGCGACGGGGCGACCGCGCAGCTCGACGACTGCCGCATCAGGGAGGCGTCGACCGGCGCCTGGTTCCGCGACCACGGCAGCGGCGGCACCCTGAACAACTGCACCATCGACGCGGCGCAGACCGGCGTGATCGTCACCAAGGGCGCCGATCCGACGATCGAACGCTGCACCGTCACCTCCCCCGCCGAGGCCGGCTTCTACGTGTCGGCCGAGGGGCGTGGCACCTTCCGCAGCTGCCGGGTCACCGGCAGTGAGGGTTACGGCTTCCATGTCATGGACGGCTGCCGTACGACGCTGACGCGCTGCCGTACGGAGCGGTGTGCCCGGGGCGGTTACGAGTTCCCGGAGGGCGGGGCCCATGGTGACGCCTCGGCCGTCGGGCCGGTCGTGGAGGACTGCACCAGCGACGAGAGCGGTCTGCGTACCGCCACTCCCCCGCCGCCCGCAGTCCTGACGGCCGCCCAGTCGACTCCGGGGCTGCTGGGGGCGGTCCCCGCGCCGCGCACGGTGGAGCCCGCGGCGGCCGAGGTCCCGGCCGAGCCCGCGCGCACGTCGGGAGCGGTGCTCGGCGAACTGGACGCGCTGGTCGGCCTCGACAGCGTCAAGCGCGAGGTGCGCGCGCTCACCGACATGATCGAGGTGGGGCGCCGGCGTCAGCAGGCGGGCCTGAAGGCGGCGTCGGTCCGCCGCCATCTCGTCTTCACCGGCTCCCCCGGCACCGGCAAGACCACGGTGGCCCGGCTGTACGGCGAGATCCTGGCCTCACTCGGGGTGCTGGAGCGGGGCCATCTGGTCGAGGTGTCCCGGGTCGACCTGGTCGGCGAGCACATCGGCTCGACCGCCATCCGCACCCAGGAGGCGTTCGACCGGGCGCGGGGCGGGGTGCTGTTCGTCGACGAGGCGTACGCCCTGTCCCCCGAGGACTCCGGCCGGGACTTCGGCCGGGAGGCGATCGACACGCTGGTGAAACTGATGGAGGACCACCGGGACGCGGTGGTCGTCATCGTCGCCGGGTACACCCACGAGATGGAGCGGTTCCTCACCGTCAACCCCGGTGTGGCGTCCCGGTTCTCACGGACGATCACCTTCAGCGACTACGAGCCGGACGAGCTCCTGCGTATCGTCGAGCAGCAGACCGAGGAGCAGGAGTACAGCCTGGCGTCCGGGACCGGGGAGGCGCTGCTGAAGTACTTCACCGAGCTTCCCAAGGGGCCCGCCTTCGGCAACGGGCGCACGGCCCGCCAGACCTTCGAGTCGATGGTCGAACGGCATGCGGGGCGGGTCGCCCAGCTCGCCGAGACGAGCACGGACGACCTCACTCTGCTGTTTCCGGAAGACCTTCCGGAACTGCCCTGACCTCTCTTCCGGACACGTCCGCCTGGTGTGGCAGGACGGGGACGAGCCGTTCCAGGAGCGCGGCACGCTCCTGGGCGAAGACGGGGTCCGCCTGGTAGTCGGAGTGCCCCAGCACCGGCTCGGGAAGCGGGTGTTCGGGGGTGCGCCCGTAGACCAGCGGATCCTGCAACGGGCCCCGGTCCACCTCCGGCCCGGACTCCTCGCCGAGGCGTACCTCGCCGCCGATCGGGTCGGTGGCCCGCCACAGGTTGCGCCAGCAGTGGACGGACCGGTGCAGCCCGTGCAGTTGGACGGGGCCGAAGTAGGCAGGGAACCAGCGCCCGTAGAGGCGTTCGATCGGTGATCCGTAGGTGAGCAGGGCGACCCGGCCGCGTGTTCCGGCGGGCAGTTGCCAGACCGCCGAGGCGGCCAGGACGCTGCCCTGGGAGTGGCCCGAGATGACGAGCCTGCCGCGGGTGCGAGCGGTCCAGCCGGACATGCGTGAGGCCAGGTCGGGGACGGCCCGCTCGGCGTAGCACGGCGGGGCGAAGGGGTGTGCGGCGCGCGGCCAGAACGTCCCCACGTCCCAGAGGATGCCGATGGTGCGCCGGGCCGAGGCGTCCCGGTAGGCGCGCCGTCCGCAGGCGACGAACACCAGGAAGCCGAAGCCGATGAGCCAGGAACCGGTGGACTGCGCCGCCTCGGCCACCGATTCGACGAAGGGGCTGCTGCCGTCCATCGCGAGGCCGGGGACCTGGCCGCTCGCCCATGCCCCGCCGACCGCCGCCGCACCGAGCAGCAGCGTGGCGCCGGAGACCAGGCCCAGCATGCCGGGGGCCGAGTCGGTGAGGGCGGCCGTGGCGCGGATCCGGGCGATCTGCCTGCTCCGCGCGGGGTCGGGCCGCACCTCCTCGTACTCCGCGTCGACCAGCGGCTCCAGCCGGCGGGCCACGCGGTACGTCCGCAGGCCGAGCACGAGACCCGGGACCAGGAGCAGCGCCAGGAGCACCGGGATGACGGAAGCCTGCCAGCTGAGGAGCACCGGTGGCCCCTCTATGAGGGCGCTGCGGCCCATCCCGGGGCTGCCGGGACCGTCGAGCCAGTCCGCGACGCGCTGGGCCACGCCGCCGGTCATCACGCCGCCGAGCGCGCAGGCGAGCATCGCGACGGCGGGGCCGCCGAGTCCGTGCAGCACGGTGCGCGGCTCGGGGCTGCGCCGGTACAGGTTCAGCGACACGACGGCGAGTACGACGACGAGTGCGCCCTGGGCGAGGGTGACGACGCGGAACATGACGTCCCCGGGAAGCGCCCCTGCGGAGACCCAGCCTGGCCGCGACCAGGCGGCGTGCAGCGCGGTGAGGACGAGCAGGACGAGGGCGGTCGCGGGCAGATACGTGACGACGGCGCGGTCGAGGCGGTTGTCGAGGCGCCGTTCGCTCCGGCCGCGCCGGCAGACGACGCCGAGCACGACGAGTGCCCCCGCCACGAGGAGGGCCTCGATCAGCTGCCCGAACACTTCGGGCACCGGACCGGTGACGGAACGGTCCCGGCGGGCCACCGCGCCCGCGACGAAGGCGGTGACGGTGAGGAACCCGGCGGCCGTGTGGGCGGCGCGCAGTCGCGCGACGAGGCGGCGTCCGTACCAGAATCCGGGCCGTCCCAGCGCGGGGCGCACCACTGCGGCCGCGTCCGGGGCGGAGGCCGGCGGCGGTGCGTCGTCCTCCGGGTCGGTGCCGGTGAGCGGGCGCTGGGACTCGTAGGCGCTCCAGGTCCGGTTGGACAGGTACCAGAGCAGTCCCACCAGCGCGGTCGGTGCCAGGGCGGCGAGGGCGAGTCGGCGGCCCGGCTGGGACCACCAGCCGCCCTGCGAGGTCGACAGGAACCCCAGCCACGACCGCTGGTCGGAACAGTCCGGCACCCCCGCGCACTGCCAGGCGGTCAGATCGAGCGCGACCTCGCAGACGGCGGCGGTCAGCAGGACGGTGAGGCTCAGCGCGACGAGCCGGACGAGCACGCCGTACAGCCGGATCGCCCGTGGGCGGCGCGTGGCGGCCGGGCGCATCCAGTGGGCGAGGTTGATCACCATGAACGGGAGCAGCAGGAGCCACAGCGCCCGGGAGCCGTTGCCGGAGGTCAGGTTCGACCAGCAGTACGCCTCGGGGATCGGCCGGTCCCGGTAGCGCTCGGGGTGGGACTCCGCGTCGACGTCGTCGGTGCGCCGGTAGATGGCGGCGGTGGCGTCACCGGTGACCCGGACCGTGCGCGGATCGACGAGCATGTCCTGGGGGGTGGCTCCGCCCACGCCGTGGACCAGCAGTTCCAGTGCGGGTCCTTCGTTCTGCGGGGGCCGGTTGGCAGGTGGCACGGGGGACTCGCTCTCGAACGTGGGGGACGCGGCTGATGCCCGGTCACCAGAGTGGTGGATGAGCCCGGGTGTCCGCACCGCTCTTGCGTAATCTCCCCAGTGGGGCGGCCCGCGACACCGCGTGGCAGGATGAGCCATCGGTATGGACTGCCGCACGGCAGAGGGAAGGACCGGGCACTGCGTTGAGCGAGAATCAGAATCTGCTCGCGGAGCAGCGGCGCGCGCTGATCCTCGACGAGGTGCGCAGGCGCGGCGGGGTCAGGGTCAACGAGCTGACCCGGAAGCTGAGCGTCTCCGACATGACCGTCCGCCGGGACCTGGACGCGCTGGCCCGCCAGGGGGTCATCGAGAAGGTGCACGGCGGCGCGGTGCCCGTGGTCGAGGCGAGTACGCACGAGCCCGGCTTCGAGGCGAAGTCGGCGCTGGAGCTGTCCGCCAAGGAGGACATCGCACGGGCCGCCGGCGCGTTGGCCGTGCCCGGCAGTGCCATCGCGCTTTCCGGCGGTACCACGACCTACGCCCTCGCCCAGCATCTGCTGGACGTACCGGACTTGACGGTGGTGACCAATTCGGTGCGGGTCGCCGACGTGTTCCACGCCGCCCAGCGTCCGGGCTCCCCGGGCTCGCGGCCGGGTGCCGCGACGGTGGTACTCACCGGCGGGGTCCGGACCCCTTCCGACTCGCTGGTCGGCCCCGTCGCCGACCGGGCGATCGCCTCTCTCCACTTCGATGTGCTCTTCCTCGGTGTTCACGGGATCTCGGTGGAGGGCGGGCTGTCCACGCCGAATCTGGCGGAGGCCGAGACCAACCGCCGCTTCGTCCAGTCGGCGCGGCGCGTGGTAGTGGTCGCGGACCACACCAAGTGGGGCACGGTGGGCCTGAGTTCGTTCGCCACGTTGGATCAGGTGCACACGTTCGTCACGGACGCGGGTCTGTCCGAGGGTGCCCGCGAGGAGATCGAGGAGCATCTGCCGGGTCTCGTGGTGGCGGGCCGGACCGGGAACGGCGAACCGGCACAGGACTGAGCACGGACTCCGCTCAGCTCGCGCCGCGACCGTGACGTCCTAGGATCGACCTGTGGCCGTCTTCCGGATCGAGCGCTTCACCCCTCTGCCCGCAGCCGAGTCCTGGCGCCGGGTGACGGACTGGGAGCGGCATGCCGCGCATGTCCCGCTGACGACGATCGCGGTGCCCACCGGGCTGCCGACCCGTATCGGGACGGTCTTCGTGGCGCGTACGGGGATCGGCCCGCTGGCGTTCGACGATCCGATGGAAGTGGTGCGGTGGTCACCGCCGGCCGGCAGCAGGGCGGGGATGTGCCAACTGGAGAAGCGCGGCCGGGTGGTGCGGGGCCGGGCGTCGATCGACGTGTACCCGACACGCACCGGCTCCCATGTGGTGTGGGTGGAGGAGCTCTCCGTGCGGCTGCTGCCGCGCTGGGGTGATCCCCTGATCACCGGCGCGGGCCGGCGGATCTTCGGCCGGGTGCTCGACTCGATGCTGGACAGGCCGGCGCAGCCGTACGACTGAGGCCCGGCCCCCGGTGGCGATCGGCCGCACCACGTAACGCATCGTGATCCGGGTCGCCGGATCCGGCGACATCTGACGGTGCGCCAGCTATGGTGTGCGCGAACCCGTCCGCCCGCCGACCGCACGGGAGGTGCGTTCATGGCACGCCGACTCCGCTCCGTAGGCCTCGACTTCGTCGGGTCCGCCCCGCTGCGGCTGGTGTTCGCCGCCGAGGTCTCGGCGCCGCCCGACGTCGTGTACCGCGCCCTGGCCGACGATGTCGATGGCTGGCCCCGCTGGTTCACGTCGGTGACGGCGGCGCTGCCGCTCGACGGCGGTGCGGGCCGCGAGGTGCGGCTGCGGGGCGGGATCACGTTCCGGGAGACGGTCGTGGCCACCGATCCCGGTGAGCGGTACGCCTACCGCGTGGACCGGTCCAACGCACCGGGCCTGCAGGCCCTGTTGGAGGAATGGCTGCTGACCCCGGCCGGTTCCGGCACCCGGGTGCAGTGGACCTTTGCGGCCGACGGTTCGCCGCTGTTCCGGTTCACGTTGCGGCGGGCGCGGGGGGCGGTGGGCCGGTCGTTCCGGGACGCGGTGCGCAATCTGGACCGGCGGCTCTCGGCGGCCGCCACCTGAGGGCCGTACGGCGCCCGGGCAGTGCGGTCAGGCCGAACGCTCCTGCTGCCCCGGCCAGTTGCCGGTGGCCAGGAAGTGGTCGATCGTCCGCGTGTACGGGGCGATGTCGAGGCCCTGGGCGGCCAGCCACTGGTCGGAGTAGTACTTGTCGAGGTAGCGGTCGCCCGGGTCGCAGATCAGGGTGACGATGCTGCCGGTACGGCCCAGTGCGACCATCTCGGCGACCAGCTTGAAGGCGCTCCACAGGCCGGTGCCGGTGGAGCCGCCCGCCTTGCGGCCGATGGACCGCTCCAGGGCGCGCACGGCCGCGACGGTGGCCGCGTCCGGGACCTTCATCATCCGGTCGATGGCGCCCGGGACGAAGCTCGGCTCCATCCGCGGCCGGCCGATGCCCTCGATGCGGGAGCCGCAGTCGCTGGTGGCGTGCGGGTCGTGGTGCGTCCAGCCGTCGAAGAAGCAGGAGTTCTCCGGGTCGGGCACACAGATGCGGGTGTCGTGCTGCATGTAGTGCACGTACCGCGCGATGGTGGCCGAGGTGCCGCCCGTGCCCGCCGTGGCGACGATCCAGGCCGGCTCGGGGTACCGCTCCATCCTCAACTGCTGGTAGATGGACTCCGCGATGTTGTTGTTCCCCCGCCAGTCCGTGGCCCGCTCGGCGTAGGTGAACTGGTCCATGTAGTGACCGCCGGTCTCCTCGGCGAGCCCGGCCGACTCCTCGTAGAGCTTGCGCGAGTCGTCGACGAAGTGGCAGCGGCCGCCGTGGAATTCGATGAGCCGGCACTTCTCGGGGCTGGTGGTTCGGGGCATCACGGCGATGAACGGGACGCCGATCAGCTTGGCGAAGTACGCCTCCGAGACGGCGGTCGAACCGCTCGACGCCTCGATCACGGGCTTGCCGGGACGGATCCAGCCGTTGCAGAGCCCGTAGAGGAACAGCGACCGTGCCAGCCGGTGCTTGAGGCTGCCCGTGGGGTGGGTCGACTCGTCCTTGAGGTAGAGGTCGATGCCCCAGCTCTCGGGGAGCGGGAAGCGCAGCAGATGGGTGTCGGCGGAGCGGTTGGCGTCGGCCTGGACCTTGCGGACGGCCTCCTTCAGCCAGGCGCGGTACGCCAGGTCGGTGCGGTCGATGTCGACGGTCGCCACGGCGTCGCCGTCGTGCCTGTGCTCACTCGTGCCCATCAGCGCGCTTCTCCTCGTAGGACCGGTCTCGGCGGGCCCCACGATAAGCCCCCTACCTGCGCAAACGTTGACTTTGATACTCCATAGCACTGCCTTGGTGTCACGGGCGGGCTCGGGCGGGCCGCCGCGTCAGGAATGGGCGCTTGCGTCCCGTTCCGCCCTGGTGCATACGCCCCCGGGTGTGCACACTTCCTCTCAGGGGCGTGACGAAGGGGGCGAAGGGGCCGTGCACGAAAAGGAGTTCAGTGAGACGGGTGTACGTATCGACCGGTGGGCGCGCTCGCTCACCCGGGCGGGGCAGGTCACCGTCAAGGACGGCCGGGTGGCGCTGCTCACCAGCTACGGCCGCGAGATCGACAGCGCACCGGCGGGGACGGTGAGCGCGGGCAGACCGTGGTTCGCGGGCGAGGACGCCACGGTGGCGCGGGTGAACGGAACGCGGTACCGGCTGACGATGCCGCGGCGCCCCGACAAGCCGGACGACGCCGCACCCGCCCGTCGCTTCCTGGAGGCCGTACGCCGGGCGGGCGGGCGGCGGGGCTGACGGAGCGGGGCCGCGGGAACACCGCGAGTTGCGGAGCGGTGGCGGCTGGGTGACATTGGAGTCACGTCACTCATGGTTCACCGGCGGTGACAATGCGATCCAGGCCGCCGGGCCAGAACCAGCAGCCAGCCATCTGCTGGATCCGTTCCTTCGTCTTCTTCCGGACCTACTTCGGGGAGTCGCAGCCGTGATCAGCGAGCCAAGCAGGCACTGCACGGTGGAGCTCCAGGCCCTGCCGTCGCGGATCGGTCAGGTCCGCAGAATCATCTCGGCGCAGTTGCGCTACTGGCATCTCGATCCTTTGATCGACCAGGCAGCGCTCGGCGTCACAGAACTGCTGACCAATGTCCACCGGCATGCGCAGCCGGACAAATCATGCACCGTCGAGGTCGAGTTGCTGCTCGAACGGCTGACGGTGTCCGTCCATGACCACGACCCACGGCTGCCGACCGTGCGCGAGGCCAGCGACTCCAGTACGTCGGGGCGCGGACTCGCACTGATTGCCGCGGTCAGTGAGAGCTGGGGCGTCCGCCCGCGGGGCGGTGCGGGAAAGGTGGTCTGGTTCACCCTCCCCACTCCCTCCCTGTTCGCCACACAGCCACCGCACGCGCTGTACGGGGCGACGACCGACGGGCCGTTCGAACCGATCGGCATCACCACACCGGACGGCGTATCGCCCTCGGTGGCCAGGTCGGTGGTCGTCGGCTGACGCCACAGGAGCGGGGCGCCCCTCGGGGCGTCCCGCTCCTGTCGTGCCCGTACGGCCAGGGGCTGTCCGACCCTGATCCAAACGAAAGGCCCTAGTCTCAATGCCGTTCGGTTAGAGGTTCGATCTGCGGCGCAATGCTCGGCGTTTCGGCTGGTGATACGGGTGCAGCCCTTGTAGGGGTTCTCGGGTCCGCCAAGACTCGTGTTCCTTCACAAGGGCTGCTGTGTCC